>JBFZEG010000053.1:0-6805 GCA_041306975.1 Gammaproteobacteria bacterium
GGCGCTGTGTAGGACGCGGCGGCATTATCCCAGCGAAAGCGCGGGTAAGGCTGCGCAATGACATCAGCTTTGGGCATGCGATCGAACAGGCCGCCAGCTGAGCGCACCAGGGCATCCGCGACCATGGTGTCAATATCACGCATGATCTGCGCGCGGCCTTCGTCATCATTGGAATAGGCAAGTCGCTCGCGTAATGTCGCCACCCGCTCCTGGATGCTGCCATCGTTCAAACCCAACTGACGCAACAGGCCATCCATGGTTTCTTCAATGCGTGCCACTTCGCGCAGACCAATGTCATGAATCTGATCCGCGGTGTAATCCGTTGTGGTGTAGCGGCGCAATTGGTAGGCGTAAATATCCGCCCCATTCGGGAAGCGCCATAAACCGGCATCTGACGTTGCGCGTGCCTGTTGGCTTTGCAAAGCATCCACGGCGGCCTGCCAGGCGGGGTAAACTTCCGCCTCAACAATCACTGCCGCGCGCGCTGCGAACTCAGATCGCTGCGCGTCTGTGACATCCGCCAGGTCAGCTGTTTTGCTGATCAAGGTTGTGGTCAGGGGATTGTCCTCCGCGGGCCCGCTGATAACACGACTCAGTTGCTCAATGGTGGCTGACAGAATAAAGGATGGCGGAATGATGCCCCGCTCAGCTAACTGGCGCGACTGCAGCAGCGCCTCACTCATGCGCTCGTCGACCAGCTGTAAGCGGATCAGATAACTGTCCATGTCAGCCAGCGAACGCAGTGGATGCACAACGGTGAGTTGATTGATCAGATTGACGTTGGCGCCACTCATCTGTTGCAGCGGGAAGTCGTAATCTTCAAATGCTTCGCCTTCAACAATCATCTGCAGTTGCCACTGCATGACTTCAGCGGATATGCGCAGCGCGTCAGGCAAGCTGCTCAGGTCATACTGAGCCAGTTGCTCCAGTCCGCGGCGCGCCTGCTCCAGCTGCGCCCGTCTTTGCTCTGGCCCAAGTGGCGTCAACTGCTGCTCCAGCAAGCGCTGCTCTTCACCGCTGAAATAACCGGTACTGATCGCCAGGTTGGGATTGGCGCGCACCCACTCGGCGGTGAATGTCTCAAAAAATTCTTCAATCGGCTGCGGCTGCGCGTGTGCCAGCGATACTACCAGCGGCAGGGCGCATAGATAGCGCGCAAAGAATTTCAAAGTAAGGGATCTCAAAGAAAAGGATGGTAAAGACGTGTTCATGCAAAACTCCAAAAATGCGGGGCGACCAATAAACCAATCAGAAAGAGCATAAACGGCTAATCCGTTAACGTCGAGCCTGAATTGTTTGCCAGTCGGGTGATACAAAGCGAATTTGACATCTACATGAATTTTTTCTGTGTAAACCTTCAAAGTAATGAAGCTGGCTTCAAGAAAAAGCTTGCATTGTTACTGTGTGACGCCTAGTATCTATTACTGTGTAACGCACAGTATGTGTCGTACAGTATAGGGGTTGTAAAAATGACAACTGGACAACTGGACAAAATGCGCCTGGAACTGCGACGCGGTGTATTGGTGTTGGCAGTACTTGCCTCACTCAAACAACCGCTCTACGGCTACTCACTGCGCAAACAATTGCAGGACGGTGGCATCGATATCGACGAAGGCACTCTCTATCCGCTGATTCGTCGCCTGGCCGAGCAAGGCCTGCTCGACAGCGAGTGGCAACAGGGTGAAGGCCGGGAGCGACGCTACTACCAGATATCAGCAATGGGCGCAGATTTGTTGGCGCAGTTGAGTGATGAGTGGCAACAATTGAACGGCGCGCTGAGCAAATTGCTTGCAACGAATACAGAGGAGACGCAGTTATGAACCTGGTGGAACGCTACATCGCTGCCGTGCAGCGCGAGTTACCTGAAGAAAAGCGGGAGGAGATCGGCCGCGAGCTCAATGCCAATATCATGGATCAGCTCGATGCCTTGCGCGAACAGCAAGGGAACCTCGACAAAGAGCAAACTGTCGCTGTACTCAAGAAAATGGGACACCCGCGTGCGGTGGCTCATCAATTCGTTCCCCCTCAACCTTTGATAAGTCTGGGATACATGGCGCTGTATAAACATACCCTGTTCATGGTGTTCGGTATTTTGTTTCTGTTGCAGATTGCTGGCAGCACGGTGGACTGGTTATCGAGCAGTCAGATGGGGCTGTTTCTATACCTGAAGAGTGTTGCCAGTGGGTTTGTGGAAGATGCGATATTTGCATTCAGTGCCATAACACTTGGCTTTTGGGCAATGTCGCAACAGCAGCCACTTCAGCAGGATAACTGTGAGCGGAACTGGCAGCCCGAGCAACTGCCTGATGCCGGGCCTGGCTGGCAGCATATCTCGTTACAGGATGTGTTCACTGATCTCGCTACTTACCTGTTCCTGTTAGTGATCATCTGGTATCCGCTTTGGCTGACACCAGAACAGCTTGCCAACAGTCGCTTGGTCTTCAACGACAGTTTCTATGAGTTCCTGCGTTGGGCTAGCCCACTGGCAGTACTTGGCATCATTTTCAGCTTGTTGCAATTGCGTTATCGTTTTTGGAATCGAGCAATGCTGGGAGCGGGCATTGCACTAAACAGTCTTTTTGTACTGGCTATTTTGTTTCTGGCAGCCAATGGGCCTTTCTTGCAGGAGAACATCGAGCAGTGGCGCGGCGTTTTTGAACCGGGCCAACTTGAGCGCAGTGTGCTGATCACCCTGTTGATAATCGGTATTTTTCCGCTGTGGGAAGTTGGCAGGGATCTTATCCGGTTTAGAAAGTTGCATTAGCAGGGTGTTGCGTTTATTCAATGAGTGGCTAATCAGCAGTAACAGCAGAGCCTGAACCGGGAGGAGAGCGAGCAACAATCAGACGCGCAGCGTCGTTGCGAGGAACCTCCCGGTTCAGGCTCTGTTGTTACGGAAATTATCCTTATGAAGCGCGGAATCCACTCATCGGCATTCCCGGGAACACCAGCTCACGCAACAGCTGACCATTAAACCCCATGTGAGACTGCAGGATTTCGGCAATCAAAGTGCGCAGATCATTGGTTGGCTGCAGATCACGACCTTCACGCAGACTGCTCTCGCTCAGACCCGGCCACGGCCCCAGTACCGCAGGCCGCGATCCATATTTAGTCAGTCCGCCACCGGCCAGGAAAGCCACACCAGCCGTGCCATGATCAGTGCCCAGTGTGCCGTTAACCCGCACCGTTCTGCCAAACTCCGTCATCACCACCACAACAGTGTTCTGCCAGGTAGTCCCCAATGCGGTTTTAAGGCGGGTGATGCTGTTATCCAGCTCTGTAAATTTTCTGGGCAGGGTGCCCTGCGCGCCGCCCTGATTGACATGGGTATCCCAGCCATCATTTTCCAGCACCACAATGTTGGGTCCACCCGGGGCTTTGAGGAAATTCCCTGCCGCATCAATGAGTGCAGTAAAACCCCGGGCTCGACTGTTGGTCATGCCTGCGCTGACAATAGCTCTGGCATCAAGCGCCTCCTGCAGACGAGGTCCAAGAAAACTGTCTGCGCTGTACAGACTTTGCAGGCGCGTGAGGGTGTCCTCATTCAGTGCCGGCAAGACCGGCGGAGCCCATGAACCAACGCTGGCCTGACCTCTGAGGATCAGCGGAACCGATTGCCCCAGCGCCATGGCCTGTTGCTGGTTCTGTACCTGAAGGGCGCGGTTCAGCCAGCCGGTCGCATTGGGCAGAGCTGTTTCCAGCCCGCTTTCCAGCACATTTTGGCCATCAAAGTGCGATCGCTCCCGGTAAGCGCTGGCGATTGCATGCACAATGCCCAGTTCGCCGGCCTTCTGTAATTGAAACAGGCCAGGAAACGCAGGGTGCAGCGCAAAAAAGTTATCAAGCTTCAGCAAGGTTTCATCCGCGGGAATCAGTGCCGCACGGTGAGTGCGCAGTGCAGCATCGCCATAAGGAATCACTGCAGCCAGGCCGTCCATCGCGCCGCGCAAGATAATGACCGCCAGCTTGTTGTTGCCGGAGATGGCACTGTTAGCCCAGCTCAGGCCCGGCAGGGTGCCGGCCGCTGCCATGATCGCTGCCGACTGGATAAACTGTCGACGGTTGATACGACTATTCTGTTGGTGCGTCATGTTATGCCCTCCACTGGAACTGCGGACTGGCCAGCAATAGCGTCAGCGCCTGGGTTTTGCTTTCAGCGCGCCGGACAGCCGACTGTAAACCTGGATTTGTCGGCAATATCAGGTTGACGATGTCTCGTGCATCAAAATCAGATCCAACCGCACTGGTGACCATATTGATAAACTCCACGCGTTTGATCAGAGCATCGGGTCCTCCCCAATGCTCTGCCTGTTCCGGCCATCCGGCAGGCGAGGGCGCCATGAAGGGCGTCTGATTAAAACTGCCCAGTGTGTCATTGAGTATGCCCAGTATGTCATCCGTTAGCGCGATGCCGGGCAAGGCGCGCGCCGTTGAGACTACAAAATCCTCGGCCGTTTTCAGTTTCTGCAGACGCGGATCCCAGGCCTCATTCAAATCAATCAATGCCTTGTGCAGGCTGGCTAAATCCCCACGGCTATCGCGGAAAACCTGAGCAAGCCTGATCACCGCTGATTCCGGTGGTTGGTCAGCAATAAAGTGTCTGACCAGTTTGCGGGCGATAAAAACCGCTGTAGAGGGGTGATTTGCGAGATCGCGGATGGCAGTCACCGCCTGCTGTTGACCGTTATCCACGTAGGATTTGCCAAGAAATTGCTGGGTGCCCGGTTCATGCGCGCGGGCGTTGTAGTAAAAACTGCCAGCCGGTGTTTGCAGGTCTGGTCGTGCGGCTGTGTTTGTCGGCAGATTAACGCTCCAGCCGGTCAGCATGCGTGCCAGCGCGATCACGTCCGCCTGGGTGTATCCACCGTCTGCGCCTACGGTATGCAGTTCCAGCATTTCTCGCGCCAGATTTTCGTTGAGCCCGCGGTTGCGCTGGCGCCCAAGGACCGAAGTCGGGCCAAGAGAATTGGTGTTGTCCAGATACGTCAGCATCACCGGATGTCTGGCGACACTGAGCAGCATGTCTTCAAAGCGGCGGTTCATGTTGGCGCGAATGGTTTCGTTTTCGTAAGCCAGCCCGGCATACACTGTGGTGGGTTTGTTGTTGGTCAAGGTCACGCTGAAATGGTTTGACCAGAACCGCACCAGTCGCTCGGCAAACGGAGTATCGGATTCTATCGCCACGGCCAGACGCTGATTGGCATGATTACGCATCAGCGCGGTGGCAAGTCGCTGAGCGGCGCGAAGCTGCAGTTGTTCATCCTCAGTGACCTCCCCGTCCTGCTGAAAACTAATGCGTTGCCGGTAGTCGGCGTCAGCCATTTCAATCAGTTGTGCGGAATTGCCGAGCTGGGCATAGCGTGGGGGCAGGCGGTTGGCGAGCGGTATTTGTGCACTGAGCCAGCCTTTGGGGTCTTTTTCTATCTTAGTGTATTCCCCGGGCTGAATGCCCAGGCCGAATCGGTTAGCAGCAATAAATGGCGAGTACGTTGTCATGATCACGCTCTTATGTGTTTGTTCAACATTGGAAACCGCGGCGTAAGCGGGGCCAATATTTCGTACGTAGGGTGCCGCATTTTCCGTCGGAAAGAAACTGGAAAATTGTTAACTGGTGGTTGGTCAGGCGGGTAAACGTAGGTTCTTGTGCTAGTGGTTGGTCAGGCGGGGAAACGGAGGTTCCTCGCAACGACGCTGCGCGTCTGATTGTTGCTCGCTCACCTCCGTTTCCCCGCCTGACTTATCGAGTGTTCACAGTTCCGTTTCCCCGCCTGACTTATCGACTATGCTCGCCTCCGTTTACCCGCCTGACTTATCGACTGTGGTGATCTCCGTTTCCCTGCCTGATATGTCTTCACAGGTCGGTGCAATGCGCCCCGGAGGGGAGTTCTCCTGAGCCCAGAGCGGTTGGCCAGGGGGCTGCAAACGGATTGATGGGCTCGGCATTGCGATTGTCTATCCACAGTAACAACACCAGCATGATGGCAGCTGTTGTGCTGATCCGGGATCTGGCCGGTAAAACAACGCCGTTTGTTGAAGCGTTTTTTGCTGCTGAATCGGTGCTTGTATTGAGCAGTTTGTTTCTGAACCGGATGCCGATGACTGACCCCGCAAATGCCGCGGCAAACCAGACCCAGCCATGCAGACTGCCCGATGAGATACCACTGAAATACGCGCCGACATTACACCCGAATGCTATGCGTGCGCTGTACCCCATCATCACGCCCGCCAACAGCATCACCAGCCAGACTCCGGGTCTGGTTGACTGGACCTGGGGTTCATCCCTGCCGTAAGCCACTGTGCGCCGCCACTGCATGATCACCATGGCACCGGTAATCAATCCGATATTGGTGAGCGTGGTCACGTCGGTCAACAGATTTTCAGTCAATCGCTCAGCGTTGGCAGGGGATGCCCAGGTGCTGGTCAGTGCCACGTCCATACCGCCTGCCTGTGCCACTTTAGCGCCCCACAAGCCCAGGCCGTAGACGACGCCCCAGGGTTGCCCGGCTATCACTAGATTGAGGATAGCCAGAAAAGCAACCAACCCCGCAGCCCACCACAAGCGGGTGACCGGCATGCGTTTACCCGGGCTGGCGCTGAGAATTGCGATGCCACTGAGTATGGCAAGACCCGCCAGAGTAGCAAAAAGACCATTGCCAACACCCAGCAATGACTGCAGGGAATAAACCGGTAATGAGCCGAGTGCTGTCCACCAGTTCAGATGCAGGCTGCCGAGAAAACTGCCGGCAATAAAACCTGGCAGGGCCAGCACAGCATTGAAGTTACCGCTGCCCGCATTCACCAGCAC
>JBFZEG010000054.1:0-21608 GCA_041306975.1 Gammaproteobacteria bacterium
ATTGACATCGGCCAGACCGGTACAGGTGCACTGGCACCGATGACCGTTACCGCCAATATGTTGTTGTATGCGGGCACCGGCAGCGACGAGACACCTTACCTGTTTGCGGTAGACAAAATGACCGGCCGTGAAATCGGTCGTGTCCAGGTACCCGCAGACAGTGGTTTTGGTATGTCAAGTTATGTGCACAAGGGCAAGCAGTATGTGATGCTGCAGACCGGCCCAACCTTGACCGCAGTGGCTTTACCGGATTGATCCCCGGCTTGACACAATAACTGTCTGGAACAAGACGGGCATTCCGAAAGCGGAATGCCCGTTTTTTTTGGCTCTCTTCCAACACCGCATTGCCCGCTCTGATTTCAGTCTTGTCCGCACGTTTTGCTGTGCTAGCATCAGGGCAATCGGATATGGGAGACCTCGGGTGATGTCACGAAATCTGTTGGGATTATTAGTTGCTGCTGCCGCGATGGTAACGGTGTGGCTGTTTGCACCGACATTGATGCCGGCCACGATCCCTGAATACACGTATTCAGAGGATGAGCAGACACTGCAGCGCGGGCGCTACCTGATCAACGCCGGCGGTTGTATCAGTTGTCATGAAGGCGAAGCCGGCGGACTCAGTGGCGGCATGGCTATTGAGTCACCCTTCGGCGTGTTTTATGCGTCCAACATTACACCTGACGCGGAGTCAGGGACGGGCAGCTGGAGTGCAACGGATTACATAAGGGCCATCAAGCACGGACGCAACCCGCAGGGCAGTTTTTATTACCCGGCATTCCCCTATCTTTCCTATGCCGACGTGACCGATGACGATGCTGTGGCCATTGCATCATGGCTGAACGCCCAGCCGGCCATTGTCAATGAGGTTCCTGCACACGACATCCCTGGCTGGATAGGCCGCTGGCAACTCGGCCCGTGGAACACGCTGGCGAATCTGAACATGCCCGAACCAATAAGATATGACGATGCCCAAATTGAGCGAGGCGCCTACCTGTCGCGCAATCTGGGACACTGTGGCGAGTGCCATACACCACGCAATGCACTGGGCATCAGTGATTATGCCAATGAGTTTGCAGGCGGCGACATGCCCGATGGTCATGTGCCGGCGATAAACGCAGCAGCCCTCAGTAGCTGGCGCGAGGATGACGTGGCGCTGTTTCTGTTTCTGGGTCTGTTGCCGGACGGTGAATACGTCGGCGGCAAAATGGAGCCGGTCATTGAACACAACACCGGACAACTCACGGATGAAGACCGCCAGGCAATGGCGGCCTTTTTCAAGCGCGGTCAGTAACTACCCGTTAACCCCAGAATACCGGGTTTAATCAACCCGGTACCTCCCGCTAACCCCAGAATACCGGGTTTAATCAACCCGATACCTCCCGTTAACCCCAAAATACCGGGTTTAATCAACCCGGTATTCGCGATGGCAGTTACCGCAGGTTGAGCCGAACGCGCGGATAGCGCCGATTGTTGCAGCGCGGTCACCGCCGGCAGCAACGGCTGCAAAGGTGCGTGCAGCTTCTTCCAGCGCAGCAGCTTTGGCGGTGAAGTCATCCATGTTATCCCAGATAATCGGAAGCGCTTCGGTGGTTACCGGAAAGTTACGGGTATCGTTGACCGCAAATACTTCCGTAATCATGGGCGCCAGCGCTGCCACTCTCAGCGCGTTACGCTCGGCAAGTGCTGCATCAAACTCGACGGTGTTGCGCGCCATGCCATTGATCGGAGCCATGTTAAATGACAGTAACTTGAACACCGCCTGACGGGTCGCGGTTGATGACGCAGCAATCTGCTCAGGTGTCGGAGGCGGCGCATCCTGCGCACTGACAGACAACATGGCAACAGACACCAATACCAGAGAGCCCGCGGAAACAGTCTTTAAAAACATACCCTTTTTTAACATCGATCAATTCTCCTTGTTGATTTCATCAAATATTAACTACATCAAAATTTGTTGAGTGGCCGCGCCCGCAAGCGCCATAACCCCCAGTGTCTTTATCACAGACCATCTGAGCATAAAAATCATTACAAATGCTATCGCACACAAGATCGCCAACGGCAGGTCTATTGTGTGCAACTGTGGTACCAGCACATCAAGGCCTGCAAACGTTACACGCCGAGTCTCGCTGAACAGCACATTGATTGCAAACCATAACGCCAGATTGACGATAACGCCCACAACAGCGGCCGTAATGGCCGCCAGCGCTGCGGATAAACGACGGTTATCCCGCAGAGACTCTACAAAAGGGGCCCCGGCAAATATCCACACAAAACAAGGCAGAAATGTCACCCAGGTGGTCAGCAATGCCCCCAGCGTACCCGCTAGCAGCGCCGGCTCAACACCCGACTGGCGAAACGCACCCAGAAAACCCACAAACTGGGTTACCAGAATCAAGGGGCCGGGGGTGGTTTCAGCCAACCCAAGGCCATTGAGCATTTCATCGGGTTGCAGCCATTGATAGTGCTCAACACCTTGCTGGGCAACATAGGCCAGCACCGCGTAAGCGCCCCCGAAGGTCACCACCGCCATTTTTGAGAAAAACACCGCAATCTCGGTAAACACATCGGCTTGACCTCGCCATACCCACAAAACCGCCAAGGTCATCAACCACAAGGTAGCGCACACCAAGGCAGCTTTTACGGCATTGCGGGTTTTGGAGGCCGGGATTTGCAGAAGAGAGTCGAGCTGGGCAGAGGGCGCCGGCAACTGCGTCTCAGCACGCAGATGATGTGCCGCAATCCAGCCCAACACGCCTGCGCCCAACACCACCAGCGGGAATGGCAGCGCAGCCAGATACAATCCGAGAAATGCCAGCAGCGCAATCAACGGTTTCAGGCGGCCGCGCAGGGTTCTCCCGCCAATGCGCACAAGAGCCTGCACCACAATGGCCAGCACGGCGGCTTTTAAACCAAAAAAAACGCCCTCGATCAGAGATAGATCGCCCAAGAGCACATAAATCCAGGTCAAACCCAACATGGCAACTGCGCCGGGCAGGATAAACAGGCAACCTGCCATCAGCCCTCCTTTGACACCGTGCAGCAGCCATCCAATGTAAGTGGCCAGTTGCTGTGCCTCCGGGCCGGGCAGCAACATGCAATAGTTCAGGGCATGCAGAAATCGTGCTTCATCCAGCCATTTTTTTTCGTCAACAATGACCCTGTGCATCAGGGCGATCTGACCAGCCGGTCCACCAAAACTCAGCAAACCAATACGCCACCAGACCGCCAGCGCCTCCGAAAACGGAATGTTGTCGGGTGCAGACAACGGGGAATTCAACCGCTGGTCCTGACTTTTTCGACAATCGCCGAGGTCGAGCAGTTATCCACAAAGTCCAGCACGCGTACCTCACCACCGTAAGCTTGCACAAACTCACCGCCCACCACCTGATCAAGGCGATAATCACCTCCCTTGACCAGGACATCCGGACGAATCAGCTGCAACAAGGTTTCCGGCGTATCGTCGGCAAAGCTCACCACCCAATCCACTGCTGACAGACCGGCGAGCACCGCCATACGCCGATCAACCGGATTGATAGGCCGGCCCGCACCTTTTAGGCGTTTAACCGAGTCGTCACTGTTGATCGCCACCACCAAACGATCTCCCAGCGTGCGCGCTTCGGTCAGGTATCCGACATGCCCGGCATGAATGATGTCAAAGCAACCGTTGGTGAATACGATTTTTTCGCCCTGAGCCCGGGCATCCTGCACCGCCAGCACCAGCTGTTCTGCCGTCATGACTCCCCGCAAGCGACCGTTCTGCTGGTTGATGGCACGGCGTAATTCCGGGCCACTGATGGCAGCGGTGCCGAGCTTGGCCACAACCAGACCTGCTGCCAGATTGGCCAGCACAGTGCCACGCTCCAGAGATTCCCCTGCGGCCAGTGCCGCCGCAAGGACAGCGACAACCGTATCACCGGCGCCCGTCACATCAAACACTTCCAAAGCCTGGGCCGGCAATTGAAACGCCTGCTGCCCGGCCTGCAATAAGATCATGCCGTGCTCGCCACGGGTGATCAGCAGCGCCTGCATATCCAGTTGCGTGCGCAGCTGCTGACCTTTGCTGATCAGCTCTTCCTCGGACGCACAGCTGCCCACTACCGCCTCAAATTCACTCAGATTGGGCGTCATCACGGTAGCGCCATAGTAACGGCTGAAATCCAGACCTTTGGGATCAACCACCACTGGCAGTTTGCGTGCACGGGCCGCTGTTATCAGCGCCTGCACCTTGCTGAGCGTGCCTTTGCCATAGTCTGACAAAACCAGTACATCAGCGGCATCAAGGGCGGCGAGCACGGGTGCCTGCAAATTATCAACATCCCCGGCACTAAACGGTCTTTCAACATCAACCCGCAGCAACTGCTGTTGTTGGCTGATGATGCGCAACTTGGTAATGGTAGGCGCCTGTTGTGAGGTACAGAAATGGCACAGCACATTGGCTGCAGCGAGCCGGCGCGCCAGAGTGCGGCCTGCTTCGTCATCGCCGGTAATGCCCGCGAGGGTGGTTGCAGCCCCAAGCGCCGCAACATTGAGTGCAACGTTGGCAGCCCCGCCAGGTCTGTCTTCGTTATCGCTGATCCTGACCACCGGCACAGGCGCTTCCGGAGAGATTCTCTCGGCTTTGCCGTGCCAGTACTGGTCCAGCATCACATCACCGACCACCAGCACACGCGCCTTGAAAAACGCGGGAAATGCGCCCGGAGAACTATGTTGGTTTGATGCAGAATTCACCGCTGTCATGCTGATTTCCCTGCTGTCTGCCAGCTCAAAACCCTTCAGTGGAAGGATCATACCACACGCTCACAGCACGCCTGTCAGTCTGCTACAATGCTCGGCAACCCAAAACCCGGCGCTGTCACCGCGCGAGCCACCGGGATAGAACTCAAGATCCGGATTCTGCGTGCAAAAACAACAGCAACACAGCGAGAGCCTGAACAACTTACTGGGTCCCAAGCATTGGCCGACCTGGATTATGTATGGCTGTATCTGGTCGATGGCGCAATTGCCGCTCAGCTGGCAAATGGCTATCGGCAAAGGCCTCGGCATAGCCATGTACCATCTGGCGCGCAGCCGGCGACATGTCTGTGAGGTAAACATTGCACTGTGCTTTCCTGAACTCTCTGCCGGACAGCAAAAAAAGCTTGTGCGCGATACCTTCATCTCCAATGGCCGCGGGGTCATGGAAATCGGACTGTCATGGTGCCGGGATCCAGAGGACTTCAGAGCAATTGTCACCGTTAAAGGGCAGCAGCATCTCTACAATGCCCTTGCCCAGGGTCGCGGGGTGTTATTGGTCAGCGCGCACTTTTCAACACTGGAGATTGCCGGCAGCCTGCTGGCACTGCACCACGACTTCAGTGTCACCTACCGTCGTCATAAAAACCCGCTGTTTGAGGCGTTGATGAAACGGGGTCGTCAACGCCACTTTGAAGAGGTGATTGAGCGCAAAGAAGTGCGCAAGGCATTCCGTCAATTACAGCGCGGCAAGGTACTGTGGTACGCCGCTGATCAGGACAACGGCCCCCGTCACTCGGTGTTTGCTGATTTTTTTGGCCGACCTGCCGCCAGCATTACCGCCACTACCACGTTTGCGTCGGTCAACAAGTCAGCGGTTATCTTTCTGGCGCATTACCGCACTCACAACAATCAACGTTATGAGTTGATTTTCAGCGAAGCGCTGCAGGACTACCCCACGGGTGATGAGCAGCAGGATGTGTTGCGAATCAATGCCCTGATTGAAGCCGCTATCCGCGTCGCCCCCGATCAGTACATCTGGTTGCACCGCCGCTTCAAGACCCGCCCTGAAGGCATGCCTGACCCATACCAACGTAAGTCCACCACAACTCCTGATACAAGCGAGGCATCCAAGTGAACAGCAGACACTGGCAAGCTGTGGGTGATATCCGCTTTATCCGACTGCTGACCGTGCTCGCCAGCCTGTCGCTGAGCCTGCTGGCCGTGCTCTTGAATGAATTGCCCAATACGGATGCCTACACCTACGTCAAGGCTGCGGAGCTTGCGCTTCAGAATGGCCCCGCGGCGGCATTCGCCCACTATCAGTGGGCACAGTTACCCTTGCTGATGGCCGCTGTGCAGTGGCTGACGGGGATGCCTTTGTTTGCTGCTGCCAATCTTATCAACGCCCTGTTGTTTGCCTTGCTGAGTGTGAGTTTTGTATCGATAGTCGCCGCGATGACGGCCTCACGCAGAACAATCTGGCTGGCGTTCGTCTGTGTTCTGTTGTACCCGCATCTAAATGAGTTCCGTGCCTACCTCATCCGCGACATTGGTTACCTGGCATTTTGCCTGCTTGCGGTGTACTACCTGATTGTATATACCGAATCTCTGCGACTGCGCTTTGGACTGTATTTTTTATTGAGCTGTCTGGCTGCCGCCATGTTCCGCCCTGAGGCGCTGCTGTTTTTGTTTATCACCCCGGTCGCCGTGCTGGTTCCGACCCACTCGCGGATAAACCTTCGCCAACGCGCCTTCCTGCGCTTGCAAGGTTTATCGGTGTTGACCATTGCCATTATCGGCGGTGGTTTTGCAGCACTGGCATTTGATGTCTCCGCGCAATTGTCGACGTTCCTGAGCATTTACCAGCCGTTCCTGAGCAACCTGGCACCGCTGTTCGGGGCGCAGGCGCCGGCTCTCGAGCAGGCGGTGTTTGGCGACTATGCCGCTCAGTTTGTTGGAGATTACACGTCAGCGTTCCTGTTGTCCGGGCTGATTGCGGTGCTGGTAACCTGTATTGTCAACAGCCTGGGTCTGGCGGTTGTGCCGGTGATGATCTACGGCGCCCTTCAGCGTTCGGTAAAACTGCCACAACCCGCACTGGCGGTCATTGTCAGCTGGATGGCGGTTGCACTGCTGATTTTGTTGATGTTTATTTTTCTGACCCGCTTCGTGACTACCCGCTACACGCTGCTGCTCGGTGTGCTGGTACTGGTGTTTGTGCCCTTTGTGATTGACCGCGGACTGAGCCTGGCGGCCAGCGCCTCACGCAAAGGCTTTGGGCGATGGATGGTCTTACTGCTGGTGTTTGCTGCATTTGACGCACATGTATCCTTTGGTGCGCCCAAACTGCACTTGGATGCCGCCAGCCAATGGATCAATAACTCCACACGCCCAGCAGCGCCGCTGCTGACCAATGAAATTCACATTGCTTACCAAAGTGGCAAAGTAGACAACTACGATGAAGTCCGGCGCGAGTTACCGGGCGTTAACATCCTGGACGCACCGCCAGGCACTATCATCGCCGTCACGCCCCGACGCAGTTTTCAGGCGCAGCTTGACCTTGGCATACGCAACGGCAGCTTGCGTCTGCTGCGAGAGTTTCCGGCTGAGCGCGGCGCCAGCCTGCTGGTATTTGAAAAGGAGCTTTAGGTTAACTGCGTTCCCAGCCGGTATTGTCTTCGGGCGCTTTGGTTACCAGCAGATCCTGCATAAACATGTATTCCATGTCTGAACCAAAAAACATATCCAGAGCATCCTCCGGTGAACAAATCATCGCCTCTCCCGGCCGGTTAAGCGAGGTGTTTACCACCAGACCATAACCGGTGAGTTTTTCCATGGCTCTAAGCAACGCGTAGAAACGAGCATTGTGTTCTTTACGCACGATGTGGGCGCGGGTTGTGCCATCACGATACACAATGCCCGGAAACAATTTCTGCCACTGCTCTGCCACATCAAAAGTCTGCGTCATAAAGTCTGCCGGGCAATCCTCGCCCAATAGGTTGACCGCCATTTCAGGCAACATGCTCGGGGCAAAATTGCGCCACTTTTCGCGAAACTTAACGCGCTTATTGATATCGGTGACACTGGTATTTTCGCGTGGGTTGGCAAGAATACTGCGATTGCCGAGCGCTCGCGGACCAAATTCCATACGGCCCTGAAACCAGCCGACCAGATGTCCTGCGGCCAGCAACTCTGCGGCCTTTTCCGCTGGCTTTTCCAGGATTTCAAATCGCGGTCTGTCACGATGCTGTTCGCAGGCACGAATACAGCGCTCTGTAGTGTACTTGGGCCCCAGATAGGCATGGCGAAGCGGGGTTATCGGCAGTTTGTTCTTGTTTGCCAGTACATACGCCGCTGCACCAATAGCGGTGCCGGCATCACCGGCAGCAGGCGGCACATACACCTCATTAACCCACGGCAATTCGCGAAGGCGCTGGTTAAGTTTCACGTTAAATGCCCCGGTGCCCGCCATGGCCAGTTTACCGGAGTCTTTTATGACATCTGACAAATAGTGGGCGGTCAGGCCCATCGCAATTTTCTCGTAGAGCCTCTGAATCCCGGCCGCGTAGTGAACATAGGGATCCTGAAACACATCACCTGCGCGCCTTGGACCTAACTTCTCCAATAGCTCCGGCGTGAATGAACGCCCGACGTTGCGGTGCTTGTATCGGCGAAATCCTACCGCTTTGAGCATGCGGGTATTCACCCGGAAGTCCTTGCCGCGATATTCCGCCAGAAACGAAAGATCATACTTCTCAGGTTCGCCATAGGTTGCTATGCCCATGACCTTTGATTCACCGTCCAGCATGTCATATCCAAGATAATCACACAGGGAGGCATACATGCCACTCAGGGAATCCGGTTCGTAGAATTCCTTGATTTTGTGAATCCGCCCATTTTCACCGTAGCCCAGAAAAGTAGTGGCATATTCACCTTTCTGATCAATACACAAAATGGCGGTCTTTTCCTTAAAACCACTCATGTAGTAAGCGCTGGCCGCATGGGCAAGCTGGTGCTGAACCGGAATCAGCTGGACTTTTTCCATGGGCAGACCCAGATCAGACAACATCTGCTTGATCTCACTGTAGTAGCGGCGAAAGCGGCGGTTTCCGTTAACCAGGGCGTCAATCGCACGATCCGGGGCATACCAATGCCGGCGCGCATAATGCCAGCGCGCCGCACTGAATAACGACACCGGGGCAAACGCGATGGCAACCTGATCAACCTGGCGTGGCTTGAGTTTTGCCGCACGCAGGCAATAGCGGATAGACTCGATAGGCAGCATATCCCGTGCATGTTTGCGACGCACCAGGCGTTCTTCCTCAACGGCGAGTGTCAGCTCTCCATCGACAAACAGCGCAGCGGCAGGGTCATATCCCAATGCGCCAGACAACCCCAGCGTGATCAAACTCATCCGATTAATTCCATGACCGAGCCCACCCGTAGCATCAACATAACATTACAGACCACGGCTCATTTTTGTTATCACCTGACCCACTTTCCCGGCCGCCTCGTGATGTCGCCAGTTTGCATAAAAGCGACGCAAATCGCGAGAAAAGTATTTGCGGAAACGTGCACGGTCAAACTCGGGTCTGCAGGCATCCAGATCCACGACCTGCAGAGCAATGCCACCCCCGGGTTGATGGCAAAGCAGAAAATTGGTTGCCTTCATATCACCATGGACAATGCGATGTTCACGCAATCTCACAAACAGTTTTTCAAACAGATCCATGACCAGGCCCCATTGCGCCGACGGCGCAGGCTCGTTTTCAAGCCATTTTTTTGCATCAGTGCCGCGCACCTGTTCGCACACATAATAGGCTTCGCGGCGAAACGGCCCCCAGCGCTTCTCCAGCATCAACAAGGGTTGCGGCGTATCAATACCTGCTGCCTGCAAACGGAATGCGGCGCTCCAGCAATGCCACGCACGGCTCGGCCTGAGCAGGCGACTGACGCCATACCAGAATCCTTTCAAATTATAGCGCTTGACCACCCACTCACGCCCGGCCAAAGGTAAAGACACCACCGTGGTGGAATCGCCGTCTTTAAGCACGTGTGCTGTCAGCATCAATGTGTCTGGCGACTCGATCAACCCTTGCAGGTCGGGATGCCAGCGGTGTTTATTGATCAACGCAAAGCTTCCGTGAGTGTGCTGTACTTCAACAGTTTCTGAAGCATTGTAAACGCGCTCACGTAACCGCCGTTCTTGTTTGTTGCGTTCCCGGTGCTTGATTTTCTGCGCCTTTTGCTGGATTGCACGCCAAAGCGCCACATCGCTCTGTAACACCTCCCGCACCGGCAGCCCGGTATACGTGCACATAAATCTCAGCAGATCCGTGCGTGTCAGACCCGCATCCAGCGCAGAAAAATACAAACCTGCCAGGTCCTTTTTTATCCATCTGGCCAAAAATGCCGGTTGTAACAGCGCTCTGTGCAGATCGATAACCGACAGATGTGGACTTGAGGACTGATCGACACTGCCATCCGCTGCACAGTGCAGCAGAAAGTGACACAGATAAAGATCGCGGTGACAGATGCCATGGGTGTGCATGATGCGAGACAGCCGCGCAACTTCAGTGATCAGTTGCCGTTTAAATTCAAAACGTGGCCGCTCACTCGACCAGGTGGCACACAGGGTCTCAAGACTGATCGTCGGCGATAAATCATCGGTGACCAGAAATGAAAAGCGTTGCGCAGGATTGTGGCCTATTTCACCGTAAGCCGCGACACTCATGGTCGGAACCGATAGCTGTTGCAACGCCTGAATTGCCCGCCATTCATTGCCTGCGCCCAGAACTGGCATCCTCAAAGTAATCAGATTTTTTGCAATCTCCTGCCAGCCAACACCTTCATGCACCTTTACAAAAAACTTTTTACCATCAAGCTCAAAGCGCAGCGTTCTGCGACCTTTAACCTGTCGGAATATCTCGCCGTGCAGATTTTTTGCGGCATCAAACGCATTTTTGTTGTGCCAGTAATGGGTAAAATCTTCGCGCAAAAACACTGTCATTGCGACTCTCTCACCCGTCGGGCCGCCTCGCGCGCCTGCACAAAATTTTCAATCAGTTTGATGACGGCCTCCGGCATACCGGTCACATCAATCTGCTTTGCATAGGCAAGGCCATGTTGCTGCCAAAACTCACGCGTTGGTGACTCAAGCATCGACAGCAGCATGTTATTAAACTCCTGCTGGGAGAACGGTGAAGTACAAATCTCACCGGCGCGCGCTTTATGTACATGAAAAGCATAACCACAGGTATCGGTAGTCAGTACCGGCAGGCCATTGATCACAGCCTCCAGAATGGTATACCCGGCACTTTCACTGTAAGCCGGATGCAGCAGAAAATCACAGCCACGCAGAAAAAGCGGCACGTCATCGCGACCGCCAAGAAAATGGCAGCGCTCACCCACCCCCAGGGATCGGGCCAACTTTTCAAAGTCACCCGGCTTGTCCCGGCCCACAATGTAAAACTGCGTGCGTGATCTGATGTCGTGAGGCAAACTCGCCAGCGCCCTGATGGAACGATCGATGCCTTTGATGCGGAAACTGGAACCTATCTGCAGCAAGGCAATATCATTGTCTCCCAAAGAATATTTCGCGCGGAACAGCTGACGCTCGTCGGCGGCGTCGGTGCTGGGCAAGCGGCTGGCATCAATTCCCGGCGCACACTGATGCAACCGCGGCTTGCATCCTGGATAGTTTTCGCAGAACTCACTGTACTGCTGTGGCGATAACAGTATCACCTCGGTCTGCGAGTCTTTATCAAACACCGCCTTTTCATAGGCAAGAAAGTGACGATAGCGCGGCAGAATACGCTTGATCAGAGAGTTCTCCCGCTGCAGTCGTGCGGCAAAACACGGATCTGCCGCGTAATACAGATCAAGATCCGGCATCTTGCTGAATCCGATCACCGCATCGACCGGATTATTCTGAATGTCCTGTTTAACCCATGCGCTGAAACGTTGATAGCGGGTGTGGCTGGACAGCCCTTTTACCGGCACATTGACCAGTTGGATGCCACATGGCACGGCGCCCTCCCAACGCAGACAATACACTCGCACCTGATGACCCGCGGCCAGACAGCGTTCAACTATCCGCAAAAAGTCGCGCTGCTGCCCGCCATAGGGAAAATATTTGTAGATCAGCATTGCCAGCATCATGATCTGTTCAACCCCGAATCACTGTCAGTTGCTTTGGTAGTCGCGGCCTGGACCATGAGTCTTTTTAGTTCGGAAAATACCAAGGCAGGCGGGATGGATTTGTAACACGCAGGTTTTACCTCAAAGCTGCCCTGCCTGGTTTCTCCTGTCAGCACCTCGCCACGATAAGTGCATTCTTTGCGCAGGCATGGCGAGCAGGCGAGTGTGGAGCGCAGGTGTTGCTGGTGGTCACCAAAACTGCCCGACAATGCCGGGTTGGTCGCGCCATAAAGCGCCACTGCTGGCCGGTTCAGCGCGGCAGCCAGATGTCCCAATCCGGTATCAACCGCCACCACACCACTGCAGCGGCTCAGATGTCTGGCCAGTCCGGTCAGCGACTGTTTATCCAGCACAACCGATCCGGGGATGTTGTCGGCAATACGCAAAGCGCGCTGGTGCTCCGTCTGATTACCCCAGGGTAGTTTTACCTGAAATCCGTCTGCATGCGCCAGTGCGGCCAGCTCGCGCCAGTATTGCTCAGGCCAGTGTTTGCTTGCCCAGCTGGTGCCGTGCAGCAATATCAGGCTAGCGGGATCCGCTGGGCCGTTATGATCTGCCAGCGCTGCGATACCATAATCAATCTGCGCGGACTGTAATGGATAACCCAGCACGGCCGCGAACAATTGCCTGACGCGCTGCACCGCGTGCTGCGCTTTTGGCACCGCCACGCGCTGCTGATAAAACACACTGGCGGCAGACTCTTTGATACTGTGCCGGTCGAGACCGGCGCGGTTACCTCGGGCCAAGCGGGTGATCAGCGCACTTTTTATCAAACCCTGGGCGTCAATGACGTGATCGTAAGTCTTGAGTTTCAGTGCAGAAAAGAACTGGCTTATTTCACCCGATTGCACAGCGTCCCAGGGGTGTTTTCGCCATCGGCGCACGGCAACCGGTATCACGCGCTCAACGGCCGGATGCCAGGCCGGGATCTCAGCAAAACTCTCTTCCACTACCCAATCTGCGCTCAGTCCGGGAATTGCCTTCCAGGCGTCCGTCAACGCGGGCAATGTGTGCAACACATCACCCAGCGATGAAGTTTTGACGATCAGAATTCGCAACCCGTTTCTCCGTTTTTATTCAGATCGCGTGCCAGGGAGACGCGTTGCAACAGGCGTTGCAGAGCATCCAGCACTTGGCGCGGCCGCAGTTCAGTCAGGCACTGTTTATGCCCGAAAGGACATTGCCGTTTAAAACATGGCCGGCATTTAATGTCGGTATACAGCAATTCTACCTGATCGGACAGTGGCGGCGTGAACGTGGCCGAGGTAGAGCCATAAACGGTCACCAGCGGCCGATGCAGTGCGGCGGCAATATGCATCAGGCCAGAGTCATTGCTCACCACAGCGCGCACCCGTGACAACAGATCAATCACTTGCGCCAGACTGGTGCGACCGGCCAGATTGTCACATAAACCCTGGCGCGGCGGCGGCAGCAAACCCACAATCTGCTCACAGATCTGCCGGTCTTTGACCGAACCCAGCAGCGCAACCCGCCAGCCGCGCGCAGCGTAGTCGTTGGCGACGTCTGCAAAGTACTCCGCTGGCCATTGTTTGGCATCACCAAACTCAGCGCCGGGGCAGAGCGCCAGCACCGGGGTATCCGCGCTCCATGTCAGTGAAAGATCTGCGATTGCCTGTTGTGCGCCACCGGGACGGGTTAACAACTGCGGAACCGGCACGGGCTCGGTCATGTCGAGGCCGGCCGACAATCCCAGCGCCACAAAACGCTGCACCATCATCGGGTATTGTTGCTTGTTGAGTTGTCGGCAGTCGTTGAGCAAGAATCCGCGCTGTTCACCGCGCCAACCTGTCCTGAGCGGGATGTGTGCAAACAAGGGAATCAAGGCAGATTTAAGGGAATTTGGCAGCACAATGGCCTGATCGTAAGCCGCCGCTCGCAAGGTTTTTGCCAGCCGGTAGCGCTTGTAAAGACTGAGCTCTCCATGCGCAAACGGCAACTCTATTGTTGCACTGACCTCTGGCATACGCTGCAACACGGGGCGGCTCCAGGCCGGCGCCAGCACGTCAAGCTGAAGGGCGTCATGGTGCTGATGCAGGACTTTGAACAAAGACTGCGCCATCACCATATCGCCAACCCAGGAGGGGCCGACGATTAGAATTTTACGCGCGCCTGGTGTGCTCATTTATGGTTGTTATCGCTGGTGAATGGCGCTTGTGTGAGTTCAAAACCTGCAAATATCTTGTTCCACAACCCGGCCACCCGATCTCGCAGCGCTTGGAGTGGTTGCAGCACCGCGCCGGCAACATCGGCGTCAACAGCATCAGACTCATTATGCTGAAGAGCAAACTCATGTAAAGAGGCGCGCAGCGCAAGGTAGCTTTCCGTCAGTTGATTTATCTCGTCTTCGGTTAACAACACGCAGCGCGCGGCAGCTTCCAGTATTCTGACGTTGTCCGGATATCTGACCAATGCTGAGCAGCGATGGGCCTGCGCCAACACCAGAAATTGAACCATAAATTCAATATCCACGATGCCACCGATACCCTGC
The DNA here is from genome assembly GCA_041306975.1 of Gammaproteobacteria bacterium. Taxonomy (GTDB): domain Bacteria; phylum Pseudomonadota; class Gammaproteobacteria; order Pseudomonadales; family Pseudohongiellaceae; genus Pseudohongiella. The sequence goes on from JBFZEG010000054.1 coordinate 14,444, forward strand.
TTGATCGCAAATCCCGGTTGTAGGGCTTTGGTGCCGGCTTTACGTGTCAACTCATCGCGCATGCGTTGGCGCATCGCCAGTACATCATGGGCGAGTTTATGCACATCACGCGGTTGTGACAGTACAGTGGCGCGTATTGATTCAAACAGACCCGCCATGCGCGGCGAACCTGCCACCGCACGCGATCGCACCAGCGCCTGATGCTCCCAGGTCCATGCTTCCTTAAGCTGGTACTGCTGGAATGCCGGCAGGGTACTGACCAGCAAACCCGATTCACCCGAAGGCCGCAAACGCATGTCCACATCGTAGAGTTTTCCAGACATCGTATTGGTGCCCAGCATGGTGATGACACGCTGCGCCATACGCGTATAAAACTCGCGGCTGTTGATGCTTTTCTGACCGTCTGCACACACGGTGTCCTCATCCAATGCACCGTCATGCAAAAACACCAGGTCAAGATCGGACAAATAACTCAGCTCTATGCCACCGAGTTTGCCATAACCCACCACCACAAAATCCATCACCCCGTGTTGCCCATCGCTGTTGACCGGGTAGCCATGTTTGCGCGTCAGATTCTGCCAACTGAGCGCCAGCACCTGTTCCAGTACCGCCTCGGCCGTAAAGGTCAGATAGTCGCTGACTTTCATCACTGTCATCGTGCCCTTGATCTGCGCAGCCGCAACCTGCAGTGTGTGCGTCTGTTTAAAATAACGCAGATACTCCATCTGCTCTTCAAAATTGTCCTCACCAATCCTTAACATGCCCTGCGCCAACTCCTCCTGCAACACGGATTTTTCCGGAGGCTGTTTCATGGAGCCCAGCAGTTCATCAAGCAACACAGGATGCCGGCTCAGAAACTCTGCAACAAACGGGCTTTCCGTACACAGGTGCACAAACTGTTTCATGGCACGGGGATTTTCCGCGAGCAATACCAGATACGCGGTACGACGTGCCACCGCTTCCACCATTTTCATGACCCGCTCAAACCCCAGGCTGGGCGACTTTTCCTGCGCCACAGTTGCCAGCAACAACGGCATAAAGCGCTTGAAGCGTTGCCGGCTTTCGGCAGCCAGCGTCAGAAAAACTTTGTCTTTTCTGAACCCGGTCAGTTGTTGCCAGGTCTTCTCGGGTGCTTCGAATGTCAATTTCGCCAGCAGTGCCACCGCCTGCTCGTCGGTGAGGTCTACCTGCCAGAGCGCCTGCATTTCTGCATCATTGACGTCATGGCGGCTGGCATCGTCATCGTCTTCTTCGGTATGGATGACGTCGCTGAAATGCTGACGGACAATCGCGCGATGTTGCTCCAGCACCCGTAACAGATCCTGCCAGTTTGCCTGCCTGACATCGGGAATGCCCATCGCAATCGCTACCCGCAACTGCTCTTCCGCCGAGGCGGGCAACGACTGCGTCTGTTTGTTGGCAAATCCCTGCAGCTTATGCTCCAGATCGCGCAAAAAGCTGTAAGCATTGCGCAAGGAGTGCACGATATCAGCAGGCAGATACTCTGCCTCTTGGAGTATGTCCATGGCCTTGTAGAGAGATGTTTGTTGCAGACGTTTATCACGCCCGCCGTGTACCATCTGCAGCGCCTGAACCACAAACTCAACTTCGCGAATACCTCCGGCACCGAGCTTGATGTCCTGGCTCATGCCCTTTTTGCGCACCTGCTTGTTGATCTGCTGCTTCATGGCGCGCAGCGATTCGAAGGCTGAAAAGTCCAGATAACGACGATAACTGAACGGGCGCAAGCGTTGCAGCAGTTCACTGCCAGCCTGGATGTCACCGGCAACGGCTCTTGCCTTGATCATTGCATAACGCTCCCAGTCGCGCCCCTGTGACTGGTAGTAGTTTTCCATGGCATCAAAACTGCTCGCCAGCACGCCTTCGCTGCCGTAAGGTCGCAGGCGCATATCCACACGAAACACAAAACCGTCTACCGTGAGGGTATCGAGCACATCAATCAACTGTTGACCCAATTTGATAAAAAACTGCTGGCAACTGACTGTTTTGCCGGAGGCGGCTGGCTGCGTGTCACCCGCCTCAGGGTACGCAAAGATAAGATCGATATCGGAGGACAGATTTAATTCGCCGGCCCCCAGTTTGCCCATGCCTAGCACCACCATGCGCTGCATGGCACCAGAGCGTTGCTTCACCGGCGTGCCCAGCGCCCTGACCAACCACGGGTGCAGCAATTCCAGCGTGACGTCCATCACCGCCTCAGCCAGTGCTGACACCTCTGCGGCGGTATCGCGCACACTGGCCAGATGGCAGACATCACGCCAGATCAGGCGCAACATCTGTTGCTGCTGAAACAAGCGCAGGCGTTTTTTTAGTTCCGCTTCGTCGAGCCGTTCTGCCTGCGAGGCGAACAGGCTGGCAAGGCGCTGTTGCAGGGCTTGGTGAAAACCCTCTGTACACTGATGCAATAACTGACCGTTCTGATGTAACTCCAGCACAAATCCCGGATGCTGCAGGCACACGCTGGCGGCATACTCGCTGCTGGCCCACACCCGCGCCAACTGCCTTGAAAAATTATCCTGCGACTCAATCAAGGTTTTTAACCTGGCGGCATCACCTGTTGGCTCAGACTCGGCCGCGCCCAGCAAACGCTGCCAACAGGCGTCGATGGTCGCGTGAATCCGGGGCGGAAGCTGATCGGTCTTGATCACAATAGTCCTTTAGGGATGCTGAGTTACGGCTGGCTGTCATCTACAGGCGCTTAAGTTTATACTGCGCGGCCTCAAATACAAGCCGCAAAACCACTGCCGCCCCCCATACAACCCAGGAAGTATTACTGCTATGTTGTTGTTTAGATTAAGCAATCTTCAACTCGCCTTTGGTGACAACCCGCTGCTGGACGGCGTGTCACTGACCATTCACAAGGGTGAACGCATCGGCATTCTGGGACAGAACGGTGCCGGCAAGTCGACTTTTATGAAAGTGTTGATGGGTGAAATCATCGCTGACAGCGGTGAATTGTGGCGTGCAGAGAGCATACGCGTTGCCTATCTCGACCAGAATCTGCCAGCACAGGATGAGCAGACAATTTATGACTATATCGCCGGCGGTATTGAAGGGCTGGGTGATATCCTCAAGCGCTATCATGCGCTGACTCATAATGATGACCTGGACTGGTCCGACGAAAAAAACCTCAATGAAATGGGCGCGCTGCAAAAGCAGATCGAAGAACGTGACGGCTGGGCGTTTGAGCACAAAATCGAAGGCATGCTGGATATGCTGTCACTGCCCGCTGATGCCCGCATGAAAACCCTGTCAGGCGGCAGCCGTCGTCGCGCCTCACTAGGCCGCGCGCTCATCAGTGAACCGGATCTGTTGATGCTGGATGAGCCGACCAACCACCTCGATATTCCTACCATCGAGTGGCTGGAAAAGGCCATCAACGATTTCCGTGGCGCCGTGTTAGTGATCACTCACGACCGCCAGTTTCTGCAAAAAATCAGCAACCGCATTATCGAACTTGATCGCGGCAATCTGCGCAGCTGGGACGGTGACTACCAGTCATTTCTGGTGTTCCGTGAGCAGCAACTCGCCGCTGAAGATAAAACCAACATGGAGTTTGACAAGCGTCTGGCTGAAGAAGAGGTGTGGATACGCCAAGGAATCAAGGCGCGCCGCACCCGCAATGAAGGTCGCGTACGCGCGCTGAAAAAAATGCGTGAAGAGCGCAGTCAGCGCCGTGAGCTCACCGGCAAGGCCACCTTCTCCCTTGAGCAGGCTGGCAGCTCCGGCAAAATTGTGATCGAGGCCACGCGGCTTAACCACCGCTTTGGTGACAAGCCGATTCTGGAGAACTTCTCCACCAAAATTCTGCGCGGCGACCGCGTTGGGTTTATCGGCGCCAACGGCAGCGGCAAAACCACGCTGCTACGGATTCTGCTGGGTGAAATCCAGGCTGACGCCGGCGAAGTAAAACTCGGCACCAATCTGGAAATTTTGTACTTTGACCAGCTGCGTAACAAGCTTGACCCCGAGCAGACGGTCATCGACTTTTTGTCCGAAGGCCGCGAATTCATCGAAATCAACGGCAAAAACAAACACGTTATCAGCTATCTGCAGGAGTTCCTGTTCCTGCCCAGGCGTACCCGTCAGCCCATCAAGTCGCTGTCGGGCGGCGAGCAAAACCGCCTGATACTTGCCAAGTTATTCAGCAAGCCGGCCAATATGATTGTGCTGGACGAACCCACCAACGATCTGGATATGGAGACGCTGGAATTACTGGAAGAGCTGCTGCTTGAATTCAGCGGCACCTTGTTGATTGTCAGCCATGACCGGAAGTTTCTCGATAATGTCATCACCCAGTGCATCGTGTTTGAAGCACCGGGCGTCGTGCGGGAATACGTGGGCGGTTACGAAGACTGGATCCGTCAGGGCGGCAAAATGCTGTCGTTCGAGGATGAGGACGTCATCAGCAAACCGGCGGCTGTAAAAACCGAAACGGCCTCAATTCCGGCTGCGGCAGCAGCCAGTGCGCAGCCCTCCAAAGCCAACGCGCCCAGACACAGTCAGAAGGTGCAGCGTGAACTTGATCAGATCACCCGGCAGATCGAAAAACTTGAAGCAGACATCAGCGCGCTGGAAATACAGATGGCTGCATCAGGCTTTTATGAACAAAACCCTGGTGTGGTGGAGAGCGCATTAAAAACGCTGGGCGATCTGCAGGCAAAGCTTGAAGAGCATTATGCGCGCTGGGAGGCGCTGGAAAGCGCCTGAGGCATATTACGCCTTATGGGCTTGCCTTACGCGGGCCTACTCCAGCACAACAGCGGTTCCGTACACCAGAATCTCGGCTGCGCCTGTCATGATGTAACTGGTAGAGAATCTAACATCCAGCACCGCGTTGGCACCCATGGCTGTTGCCTCGGCCATCATCCTGTCCAGGGCCTGTTCACGGGACTCAGCCATCATTTTGGTGTAGTCCTCAATCTCGCCCCCGATTAACATTTTGAGTGAGGCCATGATGTCGCGCCCTACATGCCTGGCTCGGATGGTATTTCCGCGCGCCAGACCCAGGGTGCTGCTAATGGTTTTTCCTGCAATGGCTGAAGACGGGCTGATAATCATCGTTGAATATCCTTGTAACGCTCTTGTTTATGAAGAAACCACTTTTCTCTTACAACTGAAATCAACAGGATGGTCAATCCTGACCAGAAGCTGATGCCGGCGGCTTTGATCCACAGCGGGATATCGGGACTGAGTATCCACTCGCGGGCGATCTCCCAACTGCCAAACAGAATCAGCACCAAGGCTCCGATGGACATCAGTACCCAGCCCACGCCACGCTCAAGCCGCGGGTAGATATCCAGCCAATACTGATCCCACTTTTCCGCCGCCAAGTCATCAGGGCGTTGTTGACGGGTCAGGTTTTTAACTGCCTTCATTTGCTCAAACTCCTGCCGCAGTGCGGGGTCCGCATGAATCCAGAGCGCTATATCGGCATCCTGTTCAGGTGTGGTTTCCCCATCAAGTTGTGCCATCATCCATTCTCTGATGCGTTGTTGATTATTCTGATCCCCACTATAACGAGTGTTCATAACCCAACTCCCTTAACTGATTACGCAGGCGACTGCGAGCGGCATACAGACGTGACATGACCGTCCCCAGTGGTATCGATAACATGAAGGCAATATCTTTGTAGGCATAATCATGCATGTCTTTGAGGCAGAGAATTTCCCGGTCCTCAATTGACAACATCGTTAGCGCGCCCCTGACCTGTTGCCGGGTCTGCTGGCGGATGACCCGCTCTTCTGCAGAACACTCTGCAAGGGCTGTGTCTGCATCAACACCCTGCTCTGCGTCTGTCCCGGCCTGCATATCCTGAAGATCATTCGCAAACGCTGTCTCAGGGTGACGCCTTTTGGTACGCAGCAGGTTGAGAGCCAGGCGCTTCATAATCGTGTAATACCAGGGGTAAAACGGTAACCCGGGTTCGAAACTAGAGATTGCCTGCCACGCCCTGACAAACGCTTCCTGAGAGATATCCATGGCGTCCTCCGGGTGACCCAGTAATGACAGCGCATGGTAATACGCGGGTCTTTTCAGCTGTTCAACCAATATCCGGAACGCATCATGGTCTCCCGCAACGCAGCGCTGCAGAATAGGCTGCTCGATGTCCAGATCGTTGTTCAGATCGTTGATCATGGCCTTGTGTTCACCCGCAAGCTTGATTTTTGCCGCACCTTCCATTGATATTACACCGCAGTCAGCAATTTATTCGTGAGTGTTACCAATCTGGCATGACCGATTAAACACATCACCACCCGCGTTAAACTGAAATCGGGCGGCGCGCGTAAAAGAACAACAACAATCAAAGTGAACAGCACAATCCGGGAGACGCCATGAGTCAATCAGACACAACAGACACTCAAAACAGCAAAAAAGTGAACCACGCACGCATGATTCTGGTCATTCTCATCACCCTCGCGGTTGCTGCAGGGATTGCATTGGCAGGCAGTCAGAGCGGCGCGACTTACCCACTTGCAGGGATGAACATTCCAGTATTAGTGCTGTGCGCTGCGGTGTCATTTGTCATTAACTGGCTGATCTTTTTGCCATCATGGCTGGCGCAAACCGAGCATTATTTTGATCTCACCGGCAGCCTGTGTTTTATCACGCTGGCACTACTGGCACTGAATCTGTCACCCAACCAGGATCTGCGCGCGATAATTCTGACCTTGTTGATTTGTATCTGGGCAGCGCGCCTGGGCAGTTTTCTGTTCCTGCGGGTGCGTCAGGACGGTTCAGACGGACGCTTTGATGCCATCAAGCCTGGCTTTACACGATTCCTGGTGACCTGGAGTATTCAGGCCCTGTGGGTTTTTGTTACTAGCGCGGCAGCGCTGACAGCCATCACCAGCACTCAGAGAGCACCTCTGGAATCCATTGCGTACATCGGCACTGTTCTGTGGGCGGCCGGTTTTCTGCTGGAAATCGTTGCTGACCGGCAAAAACGTCGATTCAAAGCCGATCCTGCAAATGCCGGCAAATTTATCCGTAGCGGCTTGTGGGCATGGTCACGCCATCCCAATTACTTTGGAGAAATCCTGCTGTGGCTGGGCGTTGCCATGGTCGCGGCGCCGGTACTCAGCGGCTGGCAGTTGGTGAGCCTTATTTCCCCGGTGTTTGTTGTGCTGTTGCTGACGCGGGT
>JBFZEG010000065.1:0-47729 GCA_041306975.1 Gammaproteobacteria bacterium
CCTTTTTCCAGGATAAAGCCTTTGATAATGCCGTCGTCATTTTTAGCCCAGACAATAAACACATCGGCAAATGGCGAGTTGCTGATCCAGTTTTTAGCGCCACTAAGACTGTAGCCACCTGCTACGGTGCGCGCGCGGGTAACCATACTGCCCGGGTCAGAGCCGTGGTCTGGTTCGGTCAGACCAAAACAGCCGATAAACTCACCGCTGGCCAGTTTGGGCAGGAACTTCTGCTTCTGCTCTTCACTGCCAAAGGCGTGTATGGGATGCATAACCAGTGAGGACTGCACACTGAACATCGAGCGGAAACCTGAATCCACCGCTTCAACCTCGCGCGCAATCAGGCCGTAACTGACGTAATTTGTGCCCGTGCAGCCATAACCTTCCAACGCCGGTCCCAACAGGCCCAACTCGCCCATTTCGCGGAAAATCGCCGGATCTGTCTGCTCCTTCCGGTAGGCATCACGCACGCGTGGCAACAGTTTTTCCTGACAATACTGCCGCGCAGCATCACGGATCATGCGCTCCTCTTCGGTCAGAAGTTCTTCAAACAGAAATGGATCCTTCCAGTCAAAAGGTGCGTTGTCTGATTTTGCAGACATAATCTACTCCAAGCGTACAGTTCGTGTATGGGTATCGGCCCCGGCTGTTACCGAGCGAGGGTTCTGTAGTTTATCAGCATGCCTGCGTTGGAAAAAGCGCAATTACCTGTACGCGTCTGACCGTGTCCGTCTGAGCGACAATCTGCTGTCATCTTATACGGTTTTTTTACAGAGCCAGATTCTAGTCGGGCTGCTATGATACCGGCATGGACGTTTCATACCTTTTAGATTCCCTTAATGACCAGCAGCGCCGTGCAGTTGCTGCTGCGCCTGCCAGCATGCTGGTGTTGGCGGGCGCCGGCAGCGGCAAAACCCGTGTACTGGTGCATCGTATTGCCTGGCTGATGCTGGTTGAAGGCGTCTCGCCGTTTGGCATCATGGCGGTGACTTTCACCAATAAAGCGGCGCGTGAAATGCGCAACCGCATCGAAGAGTTGCTGGAGCGGCCCATTGGCGGGATGTGGGTTGGCACCTTTCATGGGCTGGCACACCGCTTGTTGCGCACCCACTGGCGAGAGGCGAATCTGCCCGAAAGTTTTCAGATTCTGGATAGCGATGATCAGCTGCGACTGATCAAGCGACTGTGCAAAGCACTGGGCGTCAACGATGAAAAATGGCCGCCACGTCAAATCCAGTGGTATATCAACGGCCAGAAAGATGAAGGCCTGCGCGCTGGCCACATCGAACATTTTGGTGACGACTACACACGCACCATGATCACCGTCTATAAAGCCTATGAAGACGCCTGCCAGCGTGGTGGTATGGTGGACTTTGGGGAAATTCTGCTACGCGCTCATGAGTTGTGGCTGAATAACCCGGCGCTGCTGGCGCATTATCAGCAGCGTTTCCAGCACATTCTGGTGGACGAATTTCAGGATACCAATGCCGTCCAATATGCATGGCTGCGTGTGCTTGCCGGTAAAAACAGTTATTTGATGGTGGTAGGCGACGACGATCAGTCCATCTACGGCTGGCGCGGCGCGCGTATTGAGAATATTCAGCAGTTCAACACTGATTTTGCCGGCGCAGAAATCATCAAGCTCGAACAGAATTACCGATCGACGTCCACCATTCTCAACGCTGCAAACAAGTTGATCGGCAATAATCAGGGCCGCCTCGGCAAAGAGCTGTGGACTGACGGCCACGAGGGCGAGTGTATTTCATTGTATGAAGCCTTTAACGAGCAGGACGAAGCTCGCTTTATTGTGGATAGACTGCAGGACTGGATGAACACCGGGCACCGGCTGACAGAAGCAGCGATTCTGTATCGCTCCAACGCGCAGTCGCGTGAGCTCGAAGAAGCTCTGTTGCGGGTAGCCATGCCTTACCGCATTTACGGAGGCCAGCGTTTTTATGATCGGTTGGAAATCCGCAATGCCCTGGCCTATCTGCGATTGGTGATCAACCGCTTTGATGACACCGCCATGGAGCGGGTGATCAATGTTCCCGTTCGGGGCATCGGGGATCGCACCCTGGACACTTTAAGAGATATGGCGCGACAGGACGGCAGTTCGCTTTGGCAAGCCTGTAGTAAAACCATTGATCACAAACTGTTGCCCGCCCGGGCCGCCGCCGCAGTACAGAATTTTATGCGCCTGATCAATGACATGGAGACAGCCTGTGTCAGCATGGAGCTTGGTGGGAAAGTCTCCCATGTGATCGAGCACAGTGGCTTGATCCCGCACCACGAAAAAGAGGGCGGCGAAAAAGCGCAGGCCCGTCTTGAAAACCTTGATGAACTGATTACCGCTACACGCAGCTTTGCTGAAGAGTGGCGAGGTGTTGAGTCTGACATTGATTCCAGCGATACCCCGGCACGCGACGCTGATGTGCTCGCCGCATTTCTGGATCAGGCTGCACTCGATGCCGGTGAGTCGCAGGCAAGTGAATCCGACGATGCCGTGCAGCTGATGACCTTGCACAGTGCTAAAGGCCTAGAATTTCCGCTGGTGTTTATGGCCGGTATGGAGGAAGGCTTGTTTCCTCATAAAATGTCCATGGAAAATCTGAACGGCATCGAGGAGGAGCGCCGGCTTTGTTATGTCGGCATTACCCGCGCCATGCAAAAGCTGTTTATTACCTGCGCGGAGTCACGACGCCTGCATGGCGATGTCACCATGTGCCGGCCATCGCGGTTTATCCGCGAGCTGCCAAAAGAGCTTGTTGAACCGGTTCGCATGAAGACCACGATACAAAGACCTATGGTTTCCCCGGGGCGGCAGCCCGGTTATCGTGCTGGCGCTGAAGTGCCTGACACCGGCATTACATTGGGGCAACGCGTGCGGCACGGCAAATTCGGCGAAGGCGTTGTATTGAACTACGAGGGCAGTGGCCCGAGTGCACGTGTCCAGGTAAATTTCAAAGAAGTCGGCAGCAAATGGCTGGTGCTTTCTTACGCACGACTTGAGCCGGTCTGATCTGGTGGCCTTTGATTCCGGCCGCGGCGACTCAACCGTATAAGCTTATGAATAAAAAGCGTTTGCTCTCGTTCGCGCATCCGGCTATAACTGCGCCACAACAATAAAGGAGTTACCTTCATGTCATTTCTGACCGCCACCGGCGTCCTCATTTTTATTGCCCTGCTTTTTGCCTTGTTCAAACTCAAAAAACCGGAAACAAGCCTTGCCAAGCAGGTGTTTGTTGCCCTAATCCTTGGTGTGGTGTTTGGATTTCTGCTGCAGATTGTTCACGGCGGAGATCTCAGTGCTATCTCCCCGACGCTGACCTGGACCGATCTGCCGGGTGATATCTACGTCGCTTTACTGCGCATGATCATCATGCCACTGGTCCTGGTGACCATGATTGCAGCCGTGGTCAAGCTCCATCAGGTCGCGGCGCTCGGCAAAATCGGTGCTTCCGTGATTGGCCTTCTGGTTTTTACCACCATGATCGCCGCGCTGGTCGGAATTCTGGTCACAAATGTTTTTGGCCTGAGCGCCGAAGGTATGACCGGTGGCGATCGCGAGAATGCGCGCGCAACTGTTCTGGAAACACGTCAGGAAGTGGTTGCTGATCTGAACATAGCGGAAGTCCTGGTGCGTTTTGTACCCACCAACATCTTTGCTGATCTGACCGGGGCACGGGATACATCCATTATCGCTGTGGTCATTTTTGGCATGCTGTTTGGCCTGGCTGCGTTGCTGGTCAGCCGTGAAAAGCCTGAACAGGCGGATAGAATCCGCGATTTCACAGACACCATACAGGCTGTCATTATGCGCCTGGTCAAGCTGGTGATGGGGCTCACGCCTTATGGCATTCTCTCGTTAATGACCTACGTTGTGGCCAGTTCCAATGGTTCAGATATTCTCAACCTGATAGGTTTTGTGATCGCGTCCTACGTTGCCATCGCCATCATGTTCCTCGTTCATGGCTTACTGCTGACCCTGACTGGCAACAACCCGATAGACTTTTTCCGCAAGATCTGGCCTGTGCTGACCTTTGCGTTTGCAACGCGAAGCTCTGCCGCAACCATTCCTCTTAATATCAAAACACAAGTCGATGAGCTGAAAGTGCCACCCTCAATTGCCAGCTTGTCAGCCTCGTTCGGCGCTACCATTGGACAGAACGGCTGCGCAGGAATCTATCCAGCCATGCTGGCAGTGATGGCTGCACCCACTGTAGGCATTGATCCCTTGGCACCAGGATTTATCCTCAGCTTGATTGGTATTATCACCATCAGCTCGTTTGGTGTTGCGGGTGTTGGTGGCGGAGCAACCTTTGCTGCACTGATTGTGCTGCCGGCGATGGGTCTGCCAATTACATTGGTCGCGCTGCTGATCTCTATTGAACCGCTGATTGATATGGGGCGCACCGCACTCAATGTGAGCGGCGCGATGACCAGCGGGGTCATTACCAGCACGGTTGTCAAAGACGGGGTGTAGGGCTGATCTGTCACGAACAAAAAGGGCGCTGCGGCGCCCTTTTTAATTTTGCCTAACCGGTTTTCATGCAGGCCTGTGCGGGCGGCCGTTTATGACTGCACGTTAATACGCCGAGTTCGCCCGTTCTCATCAATTGCAACAAAAACAAAAAGACCCTCGGCTACTTTACGTTGCGCTTTTTGAATCAGTGAATTGGATATCCAGACTTCAATATTGATGTGCATGGAGCTGCGACCGATTTCCAGAACCTCTGCGTAACAGCTGACCACCGAGCCAACACTGACGGGAGCGAGAAACTCGACATTTTTGATTGCAACGGTGGCAGAGCGACCTCGGGTGATCTGTTTGGTTGCAATCCCTGCCGCCAGATCCATCTGCGACACCAGCCAGCCTCCAAAAATATCGCCGTTAGCATTGGTATCGCGCGGCATCGCCAGCGTTTGTAATGCCAACTCCCCGGTTGGGGTAGGATCTTTGTCCATGTCATCGTCGATCAGGCTCATCAGAACGCTCCTTCTTTACCGCGCCATTTAACGTGGTCTATATACTAGCAGCATTCAAACAACTGATTCAGGCGATTCGAAGCCAAGCAGCTATCAATTGCAGGCTGGTCAACGCCCAGGCTATCGTGACCAGCAGCATAAACCACGCAAACAAGTGGTAACAAAAACGATGCGCACTGCGCTTGATCCTGTGTCTCCAGGCCTGCCTGGGATCCACTCTTGGCGGGACAACGGCAAACAGATTCAGGCCGGAATAAAACTGCAACAACCATAACACCAGCAAAATACTGGGGATAAGCCAGTTATCAAGATCTGCCGACGATGCCAATGTAACAATGCCAAAAAACACCGCGCCGGAGATAACCAGCGCCAACAGCAAAGGTTGTCGCCACGCCTGATGACGCTGCGCGAATTTCTCAAACAGTTCCAGCATAAGACTCCGCGGGGTACAATGCCGCCTCTGAACGTGTATTACTCATCTGCCTGGAGCCTCCATGTCCGACGCTGTGCAAATTCCGCTGATTGCAGGCTACAACCCACAAGGCGATGCTATCGTTGAACAAGTCAGTGCTGTTGTTATTGATGCCCGACGCAAAGAGTTTCGTGTAGAAAAATCGCCGGCCTTTATCCGTGGGCTGGCTGCGCACGATCGCATCCGCTACCCGACGGATGACAAGGCGGGCTGGGAGTTGATTGAGCATAGTGGAAATCTTTGTATACGGGTGTTCAGCAAGCATAACACAGACGAACTTGACCAGATGCTCACCCCCGAGATTGAAATGATCGACGGCAGCGTGGATCTGAAGTCCCCTCGAATGCTTGTTTTTACCATTCATGTTTCAATCGGATTTCAGAAAATCGAGGACACCATTAATAAGGTACTCGGCAATTTTCCCGATACAGTTTGGTACTATGGCAATGTTTATGACCCCCAGGACGGTATTACGCCGTTGAACTGGTGGCTGGAGATTGCGGCATCCATCTAGTTGTTATCTGTCTCTGAGGCGCTTATGTTATTGGTTTTATCCCCGGCAAAATCGTTGGATTTTGATAGTCCATTGCCCGCTGTCGAGACTACTGTACCGCAGTTTCTGGATGACTCTTCGATTCTTAATCAGGCTCTGCGGAAACTCTCACCCGACGATTTATCTGCTTTGATGAGTATCAGTGCCAATCTGGGCGAATTGAATTTTGAGCGCAATCTCAATTGGTCATTGCCCTTTACATCACACAATGCGCGACCTGCAATTTTTGCATTCACCGGTGATGTTTATACGGGGCTGGATGTGAAGTCCTTCTGTCAGCAAGACCTGGAGTACGCTCAACAACACCTGAGAATTTTGTCGGGTCTGTATGGTGTGCTGCGGCCTCTGGATTTGATTCAGGCGTATCGCCTTGAAATGGGAACTGCACTCCAACAGGGCAAACTCAAATCTCTGTACGCTTTCTGGGGAGCACGGCTTGCAGAGAACCTGCAGAATTGCCTGCGGGCTGACCCACAGCCCTTTCTAGTCAACCTGGCATCAACGGAGTATTTCCGCGCGGTTGATGAAAAATCTTTGAGCTACCCGGTCATCAGCCCGGTTTTTAAAGATTACAAGAATGGTCAATTTAAAATAATCAGTTTTTTTGCCAAAAAGGCTCGCGGCAGAATGGCGGCTTTTCTGATCTGCAATCGCGTACAAAGCGTCGATGATCTGAAACAGTTCTGCGCGGATGGTTATCAATACAGCGCCAGGGACTCTACCCCGGAATCCCCGGTGTTTCTGCGCAAACAGGCTTGATATGAACATCCGTATTCTTTTCTGTGTTGACGCGATTTTTGTCAGATATCTGATGAAAAGAACCTTGCGGAATTTTTGAAAGGTAGCTTTGCGGCGGCATCTGTGATGTATGACTGGTTATGCTGCCTCTCTTCACTGCAGAAGTCTCTGATGGCATCAGAAAACTGCGGATGTTTTATCCAATGGTACGACCGCGTTGTAACCGGTTCAAATCCGCGCCGTAGTTTATGCTCGCCCTGAGCGCCGGCATCAAAGCGCCCGAGTCCCTCTGCAATACAGATATCGATACCTTGGTAGTAACACGTTTCGAAATGCAGATTCTGATAGTCCTGTTCGCAACCCCAATATCGCCCGTACAAGGTGTTCTTGTCCTTGAGAAACATCGCACCGGCCACGTATCGCGGTTGTGTTTCATGACGAACCATGATCAGAAATACCTGGTCCGCCAATAACTGATGAATACTAGTAAAAAACTCGCGGGTCAGATAACCATGCTGTCCGCGTACCCGGTAGGTATTCTGGTAAAAGTCATAAAACTGGTCCCAGATGTCCGTGGTCAGCTGCTCCCCTGCCAGTCGCTCAAACATAAAACCCTGGCGGGCAACATCAGTGCGCTCCTTTTTAAGGGTCTTTCGTTTTCGCGAGCTGCACTTGTTCAGAAAGTCATCAAATGTCTCATAGGCGTTGTTGTACCAATGAAACTGGCACGCTTCGCGACGAATCAGCGTTGTGTGATCCAGCAGCACAGAACTTGCCTGATCCGGAAACAGCAAATGCCAGGAACTGGCACCGACTTTTTCTGCAAACTGTTTGACTGCCTCAACAACGGGTTGCAACAGATCCGCCAGAAAGCTTGGGTCTGCTGTCAGCAGTCTTGCTGACTGGCTCGGCGTAAACGGAATTGCACTCAACAGTTTGGGGTAATACTGAAGACCATGTCGGCGGTAGGCATCCGCCCATCCCCAGTCAAACACATATTCACCGTTCGAGTGATGCTTCAGATAGAGCGGCATGGCAGCTACCAGCTCACCCTGTCGAAATACACCGAGATGGCAGGGCTCCCATCCGGTTTCTGCAGCAACCGAAGCACTTTGTTCCAGCGCCAGTAGAAAACCATGTTGAATGAATGGGCTTTGGTCTACAACCAACGCATTCCAGGCGCTGGCATCAAAGTCATTGATGGCCAGCCCCAGTTGTATTTCAAAATCCGATACGGGGAAGACTGCTGTTGTTCTCAAGTCAAATGTCCTGGGCTTGGTAGCGAGTTATGGTTATCTGCTGACAGACGGTGGTGAAGATTAAGGGCTTCCTGTTATATTCATCCGAAGCAGTGTTACGGGATCATACCAATGGAAGCTCTGAATCTGATCATTAAAATCAAGGAACGACGCGATCAGTTGCGAAAATCCGAGCGCAAAGTTGCTGACTTTGTGCTTGAACATGCGCAGGCTGTGCTTGGCATGCGCATTGTTGATGTCGCCGCTGGCGCAAAAGTCAGCGAGCCCACGGTGGTGCGGTTTTGTCATGCCCTGGATGTTGATGGTTTTCAGGTGTTCAAGTTGCAACTGGCGCAGCATCTGGGGGCCAGCAGCAACTACTCACAGTTTTCTGTTGATGATTCGGATACCGTCGCCGACCTCAGCCATAAAGTATTTGATTCCACTATTGGCTCTTTGCTGACTATTCGTGACGAGCTCGACCCTGTCGCGCTTGAAAAGGCAATTGCTGCCATCAATCAGGCCAAGCGCGTCGAATTCTATGGTTTTGGTGCATCCGGCTCGGTTGCTGCTGATGCGCAGCACAAGTTTTTCCGGTTGCAACTTTCCAGTGCAGCCTACATAGACCCGCACATTCAGCAGATGTCGGCAATTTCCCTGAGCGCTCAGGATGTAGTTGTTGCCATTTCCCAATCCGGGCGAACCAAAGCGCTGATTCAGAGCGTCGAGCTCGCCCTTGATGCGGGAGCCATTGTGATTGGCCTGGCACCCCAGGATACTCCACTGAGCAAACTCAGCACCATTCCGATTTTTGTGAATATGGAAGAGGATCTACAAGTGTTTACCCCGGTATCGTCGCGTATCGCTCACCTGTTGGTGATTGATGTGCTGGCGATGGGTGTCGCGCGTCTGCGCAAAGATCTGCTCAAGGATTATCTGAAGCGAATCAACAAAAGTCTGAAGGTACTTCGCACGCCCAAAGCTGACCTCACCGGCTGATTGATACGCGCTATTAACGCACTTGTCAGTTGCCCGGTGATGGGTACGACGCCATAAATCTCAGCATCAGCTCCGCAAGCTCGGGGCCATGTGTTTCCTGCAAAAAGTGTCCGGCACCTTTGATGGTGACGTGTGGTTGATTCCTTGCCCCCGGAATGCGCTGTTGAAACGCCAGATCTCCACCTGCAGTAATGGGGTCACCATCGCTGAAGGCGGTGAGAAAGGGTTTCTGCCACTGCTCAAGTACCTGCCATGCCGCAGCATTAAGTCTGAGCTCAGATGGCACCAGTTTAGGCATAACCACAGGTCCGGCTTTGTAGCTGAGGTCGGGAAACGGAGCGTCGTAGGCAGCCACAATTGCTTGTCGTTGTGGATCGGATTCCGCGATATCAACGGCCACAACCTGGCCAACAGGCATATCGTTAACCGATTGGGAATAGGCCGCCCACTTTAGGAAAGAGGGTTCCGCCTGCAACGCTTCCCAGGTGACATCTCCCTGCCACCACAATGCCATCCGAAAAAGTGGATAACCTATCCATCCACGAACACCGCTGGCGGCAGGCAAGCCGGTATTGCCTGCGACAACACCCGCAAAGCGCTCTGGCATCTCAGCCAACACCCGCAGTCCTATCAAACCACCCCAGTCCTGAATAAAGAGGGTAATGTCTTGCAATTGCAACTCTTCTATCAATTCCTTAATGTGGGATACATGGCCACTATGGCTGTGCGCTGACTTCAATGCAGGCTTGTCAGACTTTCCGAAACCAATAAGATCTGGCGCAATCACGCGATAACCGGCTGCTGATAATATTGGAATCATATGTCTGTAAAGGTAACTCCACGACGGCTCACCATGAAGCAGAAGCACAACCTTTGCCTGCCTTGGGCCCTCATCAATGTAGTGCATCCGCAGTGAGTTTATTTGCAGATAATTTTCCTGAAACGGGTAATCTGCCAATCCATTAAAGCTGGATTCCGGTGTGCGCAACACGCCCGGGGACACTTCAGCAGCGTGCGCAGAGGCCGCAAAAAATGTAGAAAACAATACGGCCAATGCAGAAAAGGGTTTACGCTTGTCAAAGGTCAGCATGCTCAATTCAGTATCCTTGTTGTCGGTCGACGTTCAAGCCATCAACAGTTTAGTTTGGCCAATAGATGTGTGCGTCATCGGGTCGCTCTTCTTCACCCAAGGGCTTATCGATACTGACCGGCATCTCTACCACCGATGGCCACATCGGGTCAGGCAAACTGTCATTGTGTTGATCAAGCAATGTGTTTAACTCGGCAACCTTGTCCGGATACTGAGACGAAAGTTCATTTTGCTCTGTCGGATCAACCGTCAGGTTAAACAACCAATCTCTGTCGGGACGATCGGAGCGTTGCAGTTTCCAACCATCCGCGATCACGACCTGATAGTGTCCGCTGCGCCAGAACAGCGCATCGTGCGGCTCACCCGCAATGTCTCCGTTGATATAGGGCAGCAGGTTAACCCCATCGATTTCACGGTCCTCCGGCAAGCGCCCTCCCGCGGCACTGACCAAGGTTGGCAACAGGTCCGTATGATGGGTAATGGGCATAAACTCGGTACCGGGGTTTATAGCGGCTGGCCATTTGATAAAAAACGGAACCCTGATTCCACCACCAAAAAATGTGGTTTTCCATCCACGGTACGGCTGATTGATGTTCGGCAACCCCAGATAATGTGCTCCACCGTTATCTGAGGTAAAAATCACAATGGTATTGTCTTCAAGACCGTTTGCACGTAAGGCGTCGGTTACTTGTCCTACACCGCGATCCAGTGCCTTGATCATTGCTGCATAAACACGTTCGGTGGGGTTTTCGATATGCGCAAGCTCATCATAATCGGACCTTAGCGCCTGCAATGGCGAGTGCGGTGCCCAATGCGCGAGATATAAAAAGAACGGTTGGTTCTTATTGGTCTCAATCGCGCTGACTGCCTCTCTGGTCAGATAATCTGTCAGATATCCTTCCGCCTCAAACCGCTCACCTTCATTGAAGTTCATGGAATAACGTGCGACCGACCAGAAAAACCTGTCAATCGGATCGAAGTCCTGACGTGCGTTAACCACATCCGGGTGATCAACCGGAAGGTACAACAACCCGGCAAGATTCAGGCTTTCATCAAAACCCTGCGCGGTGGGTTCAGAGCCATTATTGCTGCCAAGGTGCCATTTGCCGATGTGCAGCGTTTTATAACCTTCTGACTTCAGCAATTCCGCTATCGTGACCTCACTTTGCGGCATGCCCATGCTGTTGAAGTCGATTTGGAAGACTCCTGGTTCGCCGAGGTGACTGATCATCGTGCGCCGGAAGTCAGCCTGAATTGTGCTGTCGAGGCGCGTAGTCATGTCGGCCATGCCGTTTGGGAGCGGTGTGAACTCAAAACCAAATCGGGTGGCATAACGGCCGGTTAGCAACGCGGCCCTGGACGGCGCGCATACAGCGCTTGATGACATCCCCTGGCTCAAGGCAACGCCTTGCCTGGCGATGCTGTCAATGTTAAGTGTTGGCACGCTGCCGTTGGCGACACCGCCGCCGTAAAAGCTGATGTCGTTCCACCCGAGGTCGTCCGCAACAATCAACACTATGTTTGGCTGATTACTGCGCCGAGGGCTGTCAGGACCCTGTTGCCACACAACGGGTTGATTGGGGCCAGTCGGACTTCGCAGGTCAAGCAACAGCCCCGGAACGTAGAGTATCCAGCGATCAACTGTCAGCACTGCCGAAAGCGGCAACACCAGGATGGCCGCTGTGATAATCAAGAGTTTCTTTAATCTGGTCATGGCGCTGGTTTTTCCTGTATCCCCGGAATATGGTAAATCGGCGGGGCGGTGTCACACAATGATACAAGCCTTCAACGAGCGCCCCCAGCAAAGATCGCATATGCTGCTACAATGCGGCCATAATTAAACGCATTTATGTGTGCAAACAAAAAAGCGTGACTCGGCGACCGCGCGTGATTCCCTGATGTTGTCGGCAAAACAATTATCCAAGAGTATAATTTTGGTTGATTATGCTGTCCACTCTTCATTATTTGATGAAAAAATGACCGAATCACTGAAAATCAAAACCCGCGCCGGGCGTCCGATAAATGCCAATCCAGAGGTGCAGCGCGAGAACATTCTGCGTGCGGCACTGGCTGAGTTCTCTGTCAAAGGGTTTACCGGCGCCTCGGTGCGTACCATTGCCCAGGAGGCAGGTGTTGCTCACGGCCTGATCCGGCATTATTTCCAGAGCAAGGATGAATTGTTCCGATGCGCAGCGGACTATTTGTTTGGTCAGGTATTTACTGTCTTGCAGCAGGCCGCGGCCGGTGAATCCTCGGCCGATCCTATCAAGCACCTGCAGTCTCAGATTCGCTCGTTTGTGCACATGTCTGCCAAGTTGCCTTTCATGGCAGCATTTCTGGTGCAGGCCGGGCTGAATGGTGGGGAAAACTTTTTGTATATTGTCGAGAAATATGTAAAACCGCTTCAGGAGTTATCCCTCGCCCCTTTCCGCGAAGCTGTTGCTCAGGGTTTGCTGGTTGATTTTGAACCGGACTTTATATTTCTGATAGCAACACACGCTGCAAGCGCGCCGTTTGCCAACAGCGCGGTTAGACATGCCGTGGTGGGTGATTACTCAGCAGATCCTGTCAAAATTGACCGATATGCAGACACCCTGATCAATGTGCTGATGCATGGGTGCGTAAGAAGACGCCCGGCTTAGAGCGGGAAGCCGGCGGATAAGGCCAACTCCCGCACTTGTGTGTCTATTCCACCGTCACCGACTTTGCCAGATTCCTCGGGTGGTCTACATCGGTGCCCTTTAGAATTGCGACATGATAAGACAGCAGCTGCAAGGGAATCGTATACAGAATCGGTGCCAGAACATCCGGAACCGGCGGTATACGAATCAATTGATAGTCGCCTTCGTCGTCAAAACCTGCTGACTCATCTGCAATAACAAACAGCTTGCCGCCACGGGCACTTACCTCGGCCAGATTGCCTTTGAGCTTGCCTAACAACTCATCATTCGGCGCAACTGCAATCACCGGCATCTTGTCGTCGACCAAGGCCAAGGGGCCATGTTTGAGCTCACCTGCCGGATAGGCTTCGGCATGGATATAGGAAATTTCCTTGAGCTTGAGCGCACCTTCTTTGGCGACCGGATATTGAATCCCGCGGCCAAGAAACAGCGCGTGGTGTTTGTCCGCGAGGCTGATCGACAGCTTCTGAATGGCCTTATCCTGTTTGAGCACCTGATTAACCAGATCGGGCAATCGATGCAGATCCCTGACGTGCTGCTCTTCGTCTTCGACTCTCATGCCATTACGTCGGCCAAGGACCAGTGCCAGTAACAACAGCGCCGTCAGCTGTGTCGTAAACGCTTTGGTGGACGCCACACCTATCTCGCGACCGGCGATGGTCAGCAATGAAAAGTCTGATTCGCGAACCAACGAGCTGGTTGCCACATTACAAATAGCCAGTCGGCCGACATAACCTGACTCGGCTGCATACCGCAGCGCCGCCAATGTGTCCGCCGTTTCGCCAGATTGGGAAATGGTCACAAATAACGAACCCGGTTGAACGATGATGTTGCGGTAACGATAGTCGCTAGCGATATCAACCTGGCAAGGCATTTTTGCAATGTTTTCCAGCCAATACTTGGTGATCATGCCAGCGTGGAAGCTAGTACCACAGGCCACAATCTGCACATTGGTGACCTGATCAAAAATAGCTTTGGCCTTAATACCAAAGGCTTCTTCCAACACATGTTTGTCGCTGATGCGTCCGCTCAGGGTGTTCTTGATGGCCTTGGCCTGCTCATAAATTTCTTTGAGCATAAAGTGGCCGTACTCACCTTTTTCTATCTCATCAATTTCGCTTTTGATGCGTGTGGTCTGACGCTCAACCGGGGTGTCGCCGGAGAATATTCTGATGCTGTCCAGGCTGATCTCTG
Organism: Gammaproteobacteria bacterium; assembly: GCA_041306975.1. GTDB lineage: Bacteria > Pseudomonadota > Gammaproteobacteria > Pseudomonadales > Pseudohongiellaceae > Pseudohongiella. The sequence continues at coordinate 13,952 of JBFZEG010000065.1, forward strand.
CAACATCGCCTTCTTCAAGATAAATAAATCGGTCGGTTACTTGTCCCAGCGCCAACGGGTCGGAGGCTATAAAGTTTTCACCGATACCTACCCCTATCACCAGTGGGCTGCCGCTGCGTGCCACAACAATTTTTTCAGGCTCGGATCTTCTGATGACACACAAACCGTAAGCACCATGCAAGCGCGGAACGATGTTGCGCACAGCCGTGAGGGTATCAAGCTGGCTTTTTGTGCACTCCTGATGGAGCATATGCACAACCACTTCGGTATCCGTATCAGATAAGAACTGGTAACCGTCGGCAATCAGATTTCGACGCAAGTCCTCGTGATTTTCGATAATGCCATTGTGGACAAGGGCAAACTCGGCTCCTGACATATGCGGGTGAGCGTTGCGTTCACTGGGTACGCCGTGGGTTGCCCAACGGGTATGGGCAATTCCGGTTCTGCCGTGCACAGGATCTGCAGCAACTTTGTCGACCAGCTCTTTGACTTTGCCAACTGCCCTGACACTGTTGATGTCTGAGGTTTTCTGATTGATGACCGCAAGACCGGCAGAGTCGTACCCTCGATACTCGAGTCTTTTTAATCCTTCAAGAAGAATGCCGATCACATCGCGCTGTGCGACTGCTCCCACTATTCCACACATAAATTCAGTCCCTTATTCTGTCTTTATCTTGACGGGTCGTTTCCAGCCACTTATGTTTTTTTGTTTGCCGCGCGCGACTGCAAGATCCTGATCAGGTACGTCGGTTGTAATAACCGAACCGGCGCCAATGGTTGCATTCATACCCAGAGTCACAGGCGCAACCAGCGCCGTATTAGAGCCTACAAACACACCGTCTTTGATCGTGGTTTTGAATTTGTTCACACCATCATAGTTGCAGGTGATGGTACCCGCACCTACATTGACATGAGCACCAAGTTCCGCGTCACCCACATAACTCAGGTGATTAATTTTGCTCCCAGCGCCAACTACTGCCTTTTTGGTTTCTACAAAATTGCCTATTTTTGCACCGGTTTTTAGCAAGGTGCCTGGTCTGAGTCGAGCAAACGGTCCAACTGTACATTTGTTTTGTACTACAACATTTTCAAGATGACTATTGGCAAGAATCTCGCAATCGTCACCGATCTCGCAGTTGATCAGCACCACGTTGGGGCCAATTGTCACTCGATTGCCAATCTTGTTAGTGCCTTCAAAAATGACATTGATGTCGAGACTGATATCGCGGCCTGTCTGCAAATCTCCGCGGATATCCAGTCGTGCAGTATCTGCGATGGTTACTCCGCTCTTTGCCAGCTCGCGAGAGCGTCTTAACTGATAGCTGCGCTCCAGTTCTGTGAGCTGCAAACGATCATTTACCCCTTGTACTTCGTTGATGTCAAAGGTTTGTGTATTACAGACTTCCGTACCTTCTGTATGTGCAATTGCGACGGTATCTGTCAGGTAATATTCACCTTGAGCATTGTTGGTATTCAGCTGAGCCAACCATGTCTTCAAACGATCTGCTTTAAAAGCCATGATTCCCGTATTTACTTCATTAATAGCAAGCTGCTCGTGATTGGCATCCTTTTCTTCAACAATAGCGATAATCTGCTGGTTTTTGTTGCGTATTATGCGGCCTAGCCCAGCCGGCTTATCTGTCACCAATGTTAAAACCGCAAAACCGGACTTCTCAGCCTTTGCGAGTAATGCAGCTAAGGTTTTGGGGTTGATCAACGGAACATCTCCATACAACACCAGCACCATTGCGCCATTATCAATGGCAGGTGCTGCCTGCATTACGGCATGGCCTGTACCAAGCTGCTGAGATTGTTCAACCCAGTTAAGCGTGTTAACAAAAGAACTGTTGGCATAATGCTGTCTGACCAAATCAGACTGAAATCCGGTGACCACGTGGAGTTTGTCGGGCGCAAGCGTCAGTGCTGCATCCAGCACATGGGTGAGCATTGGTTTACCCGCCAATGGATGCAGAACTTTTGGGATGTCGGAGTGCATGCGGGTGCCTTTTCCCGCTGCTAATACAACAACTTCTATGTGCATAGGTTGACCCGATGGTTGCGCCATAAAAAAAGGGCAGCCTCAAGGCTACCCTTTTTTGACAGCTATTTCACTGACAAAATTTTACTTTCTCAGTTGTTTTAGCGCGCGCAACTGAGCAACAGCTTCGGCCAGTTGAACCGCTGCACGGGAGTACTCGAATTCGGCATCTTTGTTGGCAATTGCCTTCTGCACATCATCAATCGCCTGTTGTGCAGCAGCTTCATCAAGGTCTGACGCACGTCGCGCAGTATCCGCCAACACGGTGACTGTTGTGCTTTGAACTTCTAGATACCCACCAGAAACGTAGTAAATCTCTTCCTCACCGCCACTTAATACACAACGCACAGGACCCGGAATCAACTTGGTCAACAGAGGTGCGTGTCCATAGACTACACCAAGGTCTCCCAGTGTTCCGGTGGCCACAACCATTTCGACCATGCCGGAGAAAATATGCTTCTCGGCACTTACGATGTCACACTGCATTGTCATCGCCATATCAATACTCTCTGTTTACGTAAATCTGGCTGTTTACTTAAGCTTGGTTGCTTTTTCGACAGCTTCTTCAATTGTTCCCACCATGTTAAAGGCTTGTTCCGGGATGTGGTCGTAGTCACCAGCCAGAATGCCCTTGAAGCCAGCGATGGTATCTTTCAGGGATACATATTTACCTGGCGTATTGGTAAATACTTCTGCCACAAAGAATGGCTGTGACAGGAAACGCTGAATCTTCCGCGCGCGAGCTACGATCTGCTTGTCTTCTTCAGACAATTCGTCCATACCCAGAATCGCGATGATGTCCTTCAGTTCTTTATAACGCTGCAGTACTGATTGCACACCACGTGCTACGTCGTAGTGATCCTGACCAATAACCAGTGGATCCAGCTGTCGTGACGTGGAGTCCAGCGGGTCGATCGCAGGATAAATACCCAGTTCAGCGATAGAACGTGACAATACAACCGTCGCGTCAAGGTGAGCAAATGTGGTTGCCGGTGACGGATCGGTCAAGTCGTCCGCTGGTACGTATACCGCCTGGATTGAAGTGATGGAACCGGTCTTAGTGGAGGTAATACGCTCTTGCAGTACACCCATCTCTTCCGCCAGTGTTGGCTGGTAACCTACCGCTGATGGCATACGGCCCAGCAGTGCTGATACTTCGGTACCGGCCAGTGTGTAACGGTAAATGTTGTCTACGAAGAACAGTACGTCACGGCCTTCGTCACGGAATTTTTCAGCCATCGTCAGACCGGTTAGTGCCACGCGCAGACGGTTTCCTGGTGGCTCATTCATCTGGCCGTACACCATCGCTACTTTTGACTCTGGCAGATTCTCCAGATTGATTACGCCTGACTCCGCCATTTCGTGATAGAAATCATTACCTTCGCGGGTACGTTCACCTACACCGGCGAATACGGACAGACCGCTGTGTGCTTTTGCGATGTTGTTAATCAGTTCCATCATATTGACGGTTTTGCCTACACCCGCACCACCGAACAGACCTACTTTACCGCCTTTGGCGAACGGGCAGATCAGGTCGATAACCTTGATGCCGGTTTCCAGCAGTTCGTTGGACGCTGACAGCTCATCGTAAGCCGGAGCTTTACGGTGAATTGGCATGCGCTCCTGCTCGCCGATTGGGCCGCGCTCATCAATCGGGTTACCCAGAACGTCCATAATACGTCCCAGGGTTTCTCTACCCACTGGAACAGAAACCGGTGAATTGGTGTTAGTCACAACCAGTCCACGACGAAGACCTTCGGTGCTACCCATCGCGATGGTTCGCACAACGCCGTCACCCAGCTGCTGCTGAACTTCGAGTGTAATTTTACCGCCTTCGACGGACAGTGCACTGTATACACGAGGTACTTCTTCCCGCGGGAATTGTACGTCAATTACTGCACCGATAATTTGTACGATACGACCGCTACTCATGTCCGGTTCCTCTTTAGTATTCCTGATCTTCAATCTGGTTAAATTCAATGTCTGCCGTGAGCACTTAAACCGCGGCCGCACCGCTAACAATCTCTGAAAGCTCTTGTGTGATAGATGCCTGACGTGCTTTGTTATAAATCAGACCAAGCTTTTCTATTAGTTCACCGGCATTGTCTGTTGCGTTTTTCATCGCCAGCATTCGTGCTGCCTGCTCACATGCGATGTTTTCAACAACGCCCTGATAAACTTGCGTTTCAATAAATCGGTTCAACAAACCATCCAGCAGTGACTCTGGCCTCGGTTCATAGATGTAGTCCCAATGGTGCTTTAACGACTTGTCATCGGAAGGTTGCAACGGCAAAAGCTGCGCGACTACCGGTTTTTGAGTCATGGTATTCACAAACGTGTTATTGACCAGGTACAAACGATCGATTTCACCGGCTGTAAACTTGTCCAACATGACCTTGACTGCACCGATAACTTGACTCATCTCCGGCGCATCACCCATTCCCCTGATTGACGCTACTACTTTACCGCCATAGCTGTTAAAAAACGTTGCTGCTTTGGCACCGATCGCACAAAACTCAACTGCTACGTCCTGCTTACGCCATACAGCAATTTCTTTTACTGCGGTCTTGAAGGCATTGATATTCAGACCACCGCAAAGTCCTCGGTCTGTGGACACCACGATATAAGCAACGCGTTTCACCTCTCGCTTATTGAAGTACACGTGGCGATACTCTGGATTCGCATTTGCCACATGTCCTATCACCTTACGGATATGTGTGGCGTAAGGTTTCCCCAGCGCCATACGCTCCTGAGATTTACGCATCTTGGACGCAGATACCATTTCCATGGCACTGGTTATTTTCCGCGTGTTATTGATGCTGGAGATCTTGCCCCGAATCTCTTTACCACCAGCCATAATTCACCGCCTACCAAAAATTACCAGGTTTGTGTTGCTTTGAACTGCTGAATCAAGGCCCTGATTTTCGAGGCGATATCATCATTGTAGTCCGGCTTGGCATTCACACTGGCCAGCAGCTCAGCATTCTGGCTCCTAGCGTAGGACAGCAGCGCTTTTTCAAATGCGACAATTTTTGTCAACTCGACATCTTTCAGGAAGCCTTCGTTGGCAGCAAACAACACCAGTGCCATTTCGGCGACTGACATCGGGGAGTACTGACCTTGTTTCATCAACTCGGTCACACGCTGACCGTGTTCAAGCTGAGCACGTGTAGCTTCATCGAGGTCGGAAGCGAACTGGGCAAATGCTGCCAGTTCCCGATACTGCGCCAGTGCGATACGAATACCTCCACCGAGCTTTTTGACGATCTTGGTTTGTGCTGCACCACCGACGCGAGACACCGACAGACCTGCGTTGATTGCTGGACGGATACCGGCGTTGAACAGGTTGGTTTCAAGGAATATCTGACCGTCGGTAATGGAAATCACGTTTGTTGGCACAAACGCAGAGACGTCTCCTGCCTGGGTTTCGATAATTGGCAGTGCGGTCAGTGAGCCGGTCTGGCCTTTTACTTCCCCGTTGGTGAACTGTTCAACGTAATCCGCGCTTACGCGTGATGCGCGCTCCAGCAGGCGTGAGTGCAAATAGAACACGTCGCCAGGGTAGGCTTCACGGCCCGGCGGACGACGCAACAGCAAAGAAATTTGGCGATAAGCCCATGCTTGTTTCGTTAAGTCGTCATATATGATCAGGGCGTCCTGACCGCGGTCGCGGTAGTACTCACCCATTGAGCAGCCTGAGTAAGGTGCGAGGTATTGCATGGATGCAGGATCTGACGCACTTGCAGCAACTACAATGGTGTATTCCATCGCGCCGTGCTCTTCCAGTTTACTTACCACGTTGGCGATAGAAGATTGCTTTTGTCCAATCGCTACATAAACGCACTTAACGCCCTTGCCTTTCTGGTTGATGATGGCATCAATAGCAACGGCTGTTTTACCAACTTGGCGGTCACCAATGATCAGCTCACGCTGACCACGACCAATCGGCACCATTGCGTCGATTGCTTTGATACCTGTTTGTAATGGCTGGTCAACTGACTTACGTGCAATTACGCCGGGAGCTACTTTCTCAACCGGGGAGGTCAGTTTGGCATTGATAGCGCCTTTGCCATCAATGGGGTTGCCTAGCGCGTCAATTACACGGCCTTCAAGCTCGGGGCCAACAGGCACTTCGAGAATGCGGCTGGTGCAACGGCAAGACTGACCTTCTGCCAGACCTTTATAGTCACCCAATACCACAGCACCTACGGAGTCTCGCTCCAGGTTTAGTGCCATACCGAACAGGCCACCTTCAAACTCGATCATCTCACCGTACATAACGTCAGCAAGGCCATGAATACGAACGATACCGTCAGAAACGCTGACGATAGTACCTTCATTTTTTGCCTGCACAGACACGTCGAGACTATCGATTCTCTGCTTAATAATTTCACTGATTTCTGACGGATTCAGTTGTTGCATGCTTTTTCCCTCATTCCCAGATGGTCTAGGAACTCAATGATTCGGCTAATTTGTTCAGTTTTCCGCGAACAGAATTGTCGATGACAGTATCTCCTGCTCGAATGACTACGCCCCCGATAAGCTGCTTGTTCACCGTACTATGCAGCTTGACTGTGCGGTCCAGACGCTTTTCCAGCGCAGCGGTCAAACTTGCTACCACGGCATCACTGAGCGCGTACGCCGTAGACATTTCGACATCAATGCTTTTTTCACGGGCATCTTTTAATGTGTCAAAAAGTTCTGATATCTGGGGAAGCAGGGCTAGCCGGCGGTTGTCTGCCAGCAATCGCACCATGTTGCTGCCTTTGCCTGAGACAGAATCTCCGCAAATCAACAGCAGTGCGTCAGACTGCTGTTGGGCAGTCAGGGCCGGACTCTTCAACAGCTCGCTTATTTTCGCCTGCGACGAAACCGCCGCCAGTGTTTTCAGCATCTGTGACCACTGAGCCAGGGCGTTATCTGCCGCAGCGACTTCAAAAGCTGCGTTTGCGTAAGGCCGCGCTAATGTTATTGACTCTGCCATCGTATGTTTGCCTATAACTCAGAAGCGAGTTTTTTCACCAGCTCTTCGTTTGCTGCCTGATCAATGGATGTCTCAAGGATTTTCTCGGCGCCAGCGATTGCAATAGCCGCGACTTGCGCCCGCAAAACTTCACGTGCACGCTGAATTTCCATATCAATTTCGGCTTTTGCCCCGTTAATCAGGCGCAGTCCTTCTTCTCTTGCTTTATCCTTGGCGTCATCAACAATCTGACTGGCTCTTTTGTTTGCCAGCTCAATAATTTCAGAGCTTTTAATTTTTGCTTCACGAAGCTCTTCTGCCGCCTTGTTCTGGGCAAGATTCAAGTCGCGTTGCGCACGATCGGCCGCTTCTAATCCATCTGCAATTTTTTTCTGTCTTTCTTCCAGTATTGCGTTTACCGGAGGAAATACATACTTCATGCAGAACCAGACGAATATAAAGAAAGCAATCGACTGACCGATTATGGTTGCATTTAAATCCATAATTACACCTCTGCGTTGGGTTTTTCGCTTGGCCCGATAACAGGATCAGGCGCCTCGAGTTAGCCGACGAAAGGATTTGCGAAGATAAACAGGAACGACATACCTACACCGATGATGGAGATAACGTCTACGAACGCAGCTACCAGGAAGAACTGGGTTTGCAGTTTCGGCGCAAGTTCTGGCTGACGGGCTGAGCTTTCGATCAGTTTGCCACCCAGATTACCGAATGCAATCGCAGTGCCTGCACCACATACACCAAAAATGATGGCAGCAGCGATCAAAGAAAAAGCCTGAATAGTTTCCATGTTTATCTCCAAAATTTACAAAGGGTCGAACAATTAAGGGTTAACGGTTAATGAGCCTCATGCGGCACTGTGTGCGCCTGATTCAGGTACACAATGGTCAACATCATGAACAGATACGCCTGAAGCGTAATAATCAGGATGTGAAACACTGCCCACGCAAAATGCAGTGGCAACTGGAAGTAACCAATCAGCGCTATCACCAGGAAAATTACCTCGCCAGCAAACATATTGCCGTAGAGTCGCAGTGCCAGCGAAACCGGCTTCGCCAGGAAACCCGGCAACTCCAGAATCAGGTTCAAGGGCAGAGCCCATTTGCCGAAGGGGTGGAAAGCAAATTCGCCTAGAAAACCACCTAGTCCTTTGACTTTAATACTGTAAAAAATGATCAGGAAAAACACGCTGACCGCAAAACCTAAGGTAATGTTCAAGTCCGTGGTCGGCACAGCCTTAAAGTACAGGTGGGGGTCACCTGCCACCGTCTGAGCCAGCAGTGGAATCCAGTCCACTGGCACCAGATCCATGAGGTTCATCATGAAAATCCAGCAGAATATGGTCAGTGATAGGGGGCCTATAAGGTCGTTTTTCGCAAAAAAGCTTTGTTTGATATTGGTCTGAACCATCTCAATGATGGCTTCGCAGAAATTCTGTAAAGGACCGGGGACTCCGCTGGTTGCTTTGCGACTGACTGTGAAAAAGATGCCCATAAAAATGACACCCAGCAACAGCGACATCAGCATAGAGTCTACATGGAAGGCCCAGAAGCCCATCTGTGCTGCTTCTTCCTGAGAATGTGCTATACCCCAACTGCCGTCAGGTCGTTGACCGAACTTCATGAACCCCAGGTGGTGCCTGACGTAATCGGTGGCCGTTTCATAAAGAGGAGAATTTGCGTCTGCCATGAGTCAATTCGTTCTATTAAGGTTGCCAAAGTTAACGACTATTACTTTCATCCGCGAGTTACGCAGGCAAGTACGATGAGCCCTGTAATATGAACCAGAATAAATCCTGAAAACAAAGCTACAACATTCAACGGTTTAACGTAATAAAAACTAAGTGCGAAACCCGCACTCATTAACACCAGCTTTAATGCCTGGCCGGTGTATAACTCTTTAACTATTTTGTGTGCCGCCCTGGCGCCCCGGTATTTAAACACACGGCTTGCAAACAACGCGCCGGGCAATGCTGACAGCAAACCACCAATCAGCAGAGAGTACGCGCTGACTCGGCCTGACAGTATCAATAGTGCTGCACATGTAGCCACTATTAAAATCAACTGATAGGCAGCAATTTTATATATGGGAGGAGCTTTGATCGTTGACATCGGTTTGATTTGTCGTCAAAAGCTCTCTTGTTTTTGGCTTTTGTTTCCTTTCTCGAGAAGGGCATTATATGGATTAAATAGCAGCCGATCAACTTGATAATTCGTTCACATTACTTGATATGAGCAAGTATTCCATCTAATTCATCCAGGCTGTTATACCGGAGCGTGAGCTTACCCGAGCCTTTGTTAGAATGTTGTATCTCAACCTTGGCACCTATTCGCTCTGACAATGATTCCTGTAGTCTGACAATATCCGGATCTTCGCGAACAGGTTTCTGTTGTTGCAGGGGTGTGTTCTCCAGCAGTTTGCGAACCAGGGCTTCTGTCTGTCTCACCGACAAGCCTTTACCGGCTACTGCTTTTGATGCGTCACTTTGTTGCTCTGGCTGCAGTCCAAGCAATGCTTTGGCGTGCCCCATTTCAATGTCACCACGCTCCAGCATTACTCTGACATCATGATTCAATGACATCAGCCGGAGTAAGTTAGTGATTGTAGTTCTGGATTTGCCAACGGCCTCAGCGACCTCCTGTTGTGTGAGGCTGAATTCTTCCTGAAGTCGCTTAAGCGCCATGGCTTCTTCAATCGGGTTTAGGTTTTCTCGCTGAATGTTTTCTATCAGCGCCATTGCGATAGCAGATTCATCACCAACGATCCGGATAACCGCCGGGATAGTATCAAGCCCTGCAATTTGGGTAGCTCTCCATCTCCGCTCTCCCGCGATGATTTCAAAACGATTACCACCCTCAAGAGGTCGGACAACAATGGGCTGCATCACGCCCTGGACCTTGATGGAATCTGCGAGCTCCTGAAGCGCTTCCTCATGCATATCCGTACGCGGCTGGTATTTACCACGCTGAATGAGATCTATCGGGATATGACGTAACTCGCTATCTACCAATCCTGATTTCGAGGTTTGTGCAGATGCCAATGCCTCAGCTGCCGTCGCTTTAGCAGCTATCCCGCCAAGCAGTTTGTCCAGACCGCGCCCCAGTTTTTTCTTTCCTGACATGGTGTTGCCTTATTTTTTTGCTGATGTTACGCGCCCTTGCGCTGTTCCTGACGTCTGATCATCTCTCCAGCCAACGCCAAATACGCTAAGGCGCCGCGAGATTGCCTGTCGTATTGCAATACCGGCAATCCATAACTAGGTGCTTCAGCCAATCTGACATTTCTGGGCACCACCGTCCGGTAAACCCGGTCACCAAAATGATTAAAAAGCTGGCTTGATACTTCAACGGTAAGTTTATTACGCGGATCATACATGGTGCGCAATATCCCTTCTATTTTCAGTTGAGGATTATGCGTGGCACTCACGGCTGAAATGGTATCAACCAACGCGGATAAACCCTCAAGTGCGTAATATTCACATTGCATCGGTATGATCACCCCCTGAGCCGCAACAAGTGCATTGAGGGTGAGCATGTTTAGCGATGGGGGGCAATCAATCACAATAAAGTCATATCTGTTAGCAATCGACGCCAGAATAGTCTTTAAAACTCTCTCGCGATTTTGTACATCAAGTAACTCAATTTCTGCAGCAACCAAGTCACCGTTGGCGGGTAACATGTCGAATCCGGCTTCAGGTGCTGTTACTTTTGCATCATCAAAGCCGCATTCGCCCATCAGCACGTCATAGACTGAGAAGTTTAATTCGCTCTTATCTATGCCGCTGCCCATGGTGGCATTGCCTTGTGGATCCATATCAACCAACAAGATGCGCCGTTTGGTTGCCTGCAGCGAAGCAGCCAGATTGACAGACGTCGTGGTTTTACCGACTCCTCCTTTCTGATTGGCTATAGCGATAATTCGTGTCACCTGATCCACCTAAGCTATTTCTCGTCAGCATTGCGTACGTTTTTTTCAGCTTTTTTTATTGCCAATTCTATGAAATGTCTTGCACCTTCTGACCCGGGAATATGGACTTCCTGCGAATCTACGACCGTCCAGATTGACGGAAGAGCAGCGATTTCTTCGGTCGGATACAATCCCTTCATTGCTATTAATCGGGTATTCGGACCTACAACAGCATGGCAGCCTTCAACAAAATCTTTAAGTGAGGCAAATGCCCGGCTCACGACAATATCAACTTGATGAACTCTTTGGTAGTTTTCGATACGAGTCGTCTGTACCTCAACGTTTTTTAAACCCAGTTCTACACAGGCCTGAAAAACAAAGCGCGTCTTTTTACCGTTACTATCCAACAATACAAAGTTCGTATCTGGCATACAGATCGCCAAAGGGATTCCGGGCAACCCAGGCCCTGTACCTACATCAAGGACTGTAAACGCGTTTGATTGTGTCTTTGACCGTTTTTTCATGAGCACTGGCAGCATACTCAAGCTGTCTAGCAGATGCCTGCCTAACATCTCTTTCGGATCACGTACCGCGGTCAGATTAAACGCTTTATTCCACTTGTACAGAAGTGCTAAAAACTGGAGCAAGAGCAGACTTTGCTGCTCTGTTAAATCTGCACCGATTTTCGCTGCACCCTGAGACAAGTCTGGCAAAAACGTTGAGGCTTTCAGTTGTGTTTCTGACATATCAGGCTGATTTCTGTTCCCGCACAGCCTGATATTTTTTTATATAAATCAATAATAAAGACACGGCAGCAGGTGTAATACCCGGAATTCTTGAGGCTTTTGCAATTGACACCGGTCTGGCCTTCATCAATTTCTGTTTTAGTTCGTTGGACAGACCGTCGATGTGCTGATAATCAAAATCCTCTGGCAATGCCGTGTTTTCCTGACGTTTCAGCTTTTGTATATCTTCTTCCTGACGGTTGATATACCCCTGATACTTAAGTTGAATCTCAATCTGTTCAGAAACAAGCGGATCTATTTCAGGCAATTCGCCGGAGGTACCTTTCAAGGCAGCCTCCATTTGCAGGTAATTGACGTTTGGCCGCGACAGCAGATCGGCAAGACTGTATTCGCGGGTAACAGGCTTGTCTAACAATGGGTTCATTGCGTCTGCACGATCTGTGCCGGGCTGTACCCAGGTCGTTTTGATGCGTTGAAGTTCTGTAGAGATGTTTTCCTGTTTTCTGCAAAAAACATCCCATCGGTGATCGTCAACCAAGCCCATGTCTCGACCCAGACTGGTCAAACGAATATCCGCGTTATCTTCCCTCAATAACAAACGATATTCAGCCCGACTGGTAAACATTCGATATGGTTCGTTGGTTCCCAGGCTTATCAGGTCATCAACCAGAACACCGATGTAGGCCTGATCACGACGTGGACACCAGCTTTCAAGCTCTTTTACTGCAAGTGCTGCATTTATGCCGGCAAGAAGTCCTTGTGCGGCAGCCTCTTCGTAACCCGTGGTGCCATTAATCTGACCCGCAAAATACAAGCCTTTGATAAATCGTGTTTCCAGCGAATAATGCAATTCGCGGGGATCAAAGAAATCATACTCGATGGCATAACCTGGACGAGTGATATGTGCGTTTTCAAAACCTTTGATCTGACGAACCAATTCAATCTGAACATCAAACGGCAAGCTTGTAGATATCCCATTTGGGTAGAGTTCGTGAGTCGTTAAACCTTCGGGTTCTACAAAAATCTGATGAGAATTCTTATCGGCGAAACGCATTACTTTGTCTTCAATAGACGGGCAATATCGTGGGCCCAAACCTTCAATAACCCCGGTGTACATGGGCGATCTATCCAGTCCACCCCTGATGATTTCATGTACTTTTTCATTTGTGCTAGTGATGTAGCAAGGCACTTGCCGCGGATGGTGTTCTACTTTCCCAAGGAAGGACATTACCGGAAGAGGGGTATCACCCAACTGCTCCTGCATGACTGAAAAATCCACAGAGCGCGCATCAATGCGGGGTGGTGTCCCTGTTTTTAGGCGTCCTACATTGAAGGGCAACTCACGCAAACGCTGAGCAAGTTTTATTGATGGTGGGTCACCCGCCCTGCCACCGGCTGAATTCTCAAGACCGATATGTATTTTTCCACCCAGGAACGTCCCGGTGGTTAAAACAACTCTGGACGCAAAAAATCGCACGCCCATTTGCGTGATTACACCAGAAACTCTGTCTTCTTCAATGATGAGATCATCAGCAGCTTGTTGAAAAATATCCAGATTAACCTGATTTTCCAACATGTTACGAATAGCAGCCTTATACAAAATTCTGTCTGCCTGAGCCCGTGTTGCTCTGACAGCAGGCCCTTTGCTGCTGTTTAGAATTCTAAACTGTATACCTGCCAAATCTGCAGCTTTGGCCATGGCGCCGCCAAGCGCATCGATTTCTCTGACCAAATGGCTTTTACCAATGCCGCCTATAGCCGGATTACAGGACATCTGACCCAGTGTTTCAATGTTGTGTGTCAGCAGAAGGGTTTTTACACCCATCCGCGCGGCCGCCAGCGCAGCCTCCGTGCCGGCATGTCCACCTCCAACAACAATGACCTCGTAATGTTTGGCGTAGTCCATAGCACAACTTCTTCAGAATTAATCAGATTTTTAAAGGTGCTCAAGTATAAGCGCAGAGACGTAAATTTAAAGCACAAATATGGAAAATATCCACAAGTCAAAAGGATTGAAAGAATAGATTAAGTAATTAATATTTTTATATAAATAAAGATAAAGACTTAATGATGTTATTACTAATGGTTAACTGGATTTCTGTAGAGAACTTAAAATTTATAAATAAAAACATATAGTTATAACATGTATAAAGTCGTGTAAAAGCTCTTGTGAAACTGCTTTCAAGCTGCGTGCAAGCTGTGTGCAGAAGTCATAGTTGTCCACAGTTGAAAATAATCGGTTTTTCTTGTGTAAAGTTATGCACAGATTGACTGTGTTTATGCACAGTTTTTGACCATATTAAACACAGCTATTTTCCGATACAAAAGCTGGAAAAAATCCTGCCCAGTAGTTCATCTGTGGAAAACTGTCCTGTTATCTCGCCTAAATATCTGTGTGCGTGACGTAAATCTTCGGCAACCAGCTCAGCCGCCCCATGTTGATCCAATTGAAATGCAGCCTGTAACAGACATTGCCTGGCCTTAGCCAAAGCGTCAAGATGACGTCGCCTGGCGATGAAGCCGCCCTCCCGTGTTGCCTGAAACCCCATACAGTCTTTCAGGTGCTGTGTTAACAATCCAATACCGGAACTATGTTTGGCGGAGAGTTTGATGACAGCAGGTTCTGACGATTTGGCAGATGCTATAAATGACGCTTCATCTCCGGTCAGATCTGCCTTATTTTGAATAATGGTGACTCTTGAAGTATCTATATTGTTAGCCAGTTCACCAAAACCAGGACTCGACAGATAGGCAATGAAATTATTCTGGTCAACGTTCTCTTTACTCGAGTCAACCAATAACAAAATTCGATCAGCGTCCTTTATTGCAGACAAGGCGCGGCGAATTCCTTCTTGTTCCACAATATCATTGCTTTCACGCAATCCAGCCGTATCTGTAACATGCAAAGGCATACCGTCCAGGTTAATCTGTTCATTCAGCAAATCCCTCGTGGTGCCCGCTATATCCGTCACAATCGCTGAGTCTTTTCCTGCTAGTGCATTTAAAAGACTGGATTTTCCGGCATTGGGTTTACCGGCGATTACAACAGACATTCCCTCGCGGATCAAAGCACCCTGCCTTGCCTGGGCCAAGACGTCATCAAGTTGATTGATGACATCTTTTATCTTCTCTGATATCCGGCCTTCGCTAAGGAAATCGATCTCTTCATCTGTGAAATCAATAGCGGCTTCGAGATACACCCTCAGTTGAACTATTGAATCAGCGAGCCTTTCAATGAGCCGAGAGAATTCGCCTTGAAGTGTTCTCATCGCACTGCGAGCCGCCTCACGTGACCCACTGTCAATAAGGTCAGCAATCGCTTCAGCCTGAGCAAGATCTATTTTGTTATTCAGGAAAGCACGCTCAGTGAATTCACCGGGTCGTGCAATTCTGGCACCAGCAGCCATCACCGTTTGAAGGAGGTTATCAAGCACAAAATATCCTCCGTGCCCTTGTAATTCGAGGACATCCTCACCCGTGAATGAATTAGGGCCCTGGAAAAACAAGGCGATCCCTTGATCCAGTACATGTTCAGCTGATTCAAAAAAAGGACAGTAATGTGCGAAGCGAGGCTTAGGATCAAAGTGAAGCAATTGGTTGGCGATACGTGCAACAGCGGGACCGGATACTCTTATTATACCCACGCCGCTGCGCCCAGGCGGCGTGGTTATCGCGCAAATCGTATCCGAGTCGGATGCTGACAGCGTTGATATGGACATAGTTGTGATCAGCTTTTAGCAGCTTCCTTGGCCTCGTACTCAGCTTCAATATTGCGCGTGATGTACCACTGCTGAGCGATACCCAACACACTGTTAGCGAGCCAGTACAAAACCAAACCAGCGGGGAACCACAAGAAGAATACCGTCATTACCACCGGCATGAACTTCATGATTTTGGCTTGCATCGGGTCTTGTGGCACTGGGTTCAGCATAAACTGAACATACATGGAAGCTCCCATCAGCAATGGCAGCACAAAATAGGGATCCATAACGGACAAATCATTGATCCAGAGCAGCCAAGGCGCATGACGCAACTCTACGCCCTCCAGCAGAACCCAATAAAGGGCAATAAATACAGGCATTTGAACAAGCATAGGCAAACAACCACCAAAAGGATTTATTTTTTCCTTTTTATACAACTCCATGGTTGCTTTTTGCAGCTTCATTTTGTCGTCGCCATATCGCTCTTTGAGCTGATTCATTTTCGGCATAACACGACGCATATTTGCCATAGAGCGGTAGCTGGTAGCAGAAAGCTTGAAAAACACAGCTTTGACAATGACGGTCAGGATTAGAATCGACCAGCCAAAATTATCAACAACGCTGTTTATCTGTACTAATAACCAATAAATTGGAGAAGCGACAAACCACAACCAACCATAATCGATGGTTCTGTCCAACCAGGGTGCTATTTCTCCAAGACGGTATTGGTCTTTGGGGCCTGCATAAAAACCTATTTCTTGTGACCCAGTACTACCGGGTTCAACAGTAAAGGCTGACGTTGTGAAGCCGCCAATGTACTCATTCAGGTTGTTACGCCGGAAAGAAAATGAGTTTCTGGAACCCGAGGGAGGCACAAAAACTGAAATAAAATAGTGTTGACTCAGTGCAACCCAGCCACCATCGATATCATGCGAAAGAGACGTGTCATTGATATCAGCGAAAGGGATTTTCAAATAGTTGTCGTTGGGCGAACGAGTTGAAAACCCAAGAAAGCTCGCCATTCCGAAACCACTGGCCTGAGTAGGATCTGCGTAGGTTCCACGCTTGATCTGGCCGAATAAATTAGCACTCCACGGAGCGCCACTGGTGTTGTTAACGTTAAAACTGATATTGATAAGATAATCGTTGCGTTGAAAAGTAAAGCGCTTGATGACCTGGACGCCAGAGGCATCTAAATAACTGAGATCAACCTCGAGGTTATCTTGATTTTCGCTTAACTCATAACTAGCGGCAGAAGTCGAATACAATGGCCGCTGTGTGCCATCAATACCATTTGCACCAATTAAGCCACTTTGCGCAACATATGTACGGTTGCCAGTGGTTTCAAGTAAAACAAATGGCTCACCCGGCCTCTCAAGTTGGGTCAGATGCTCAGGCAAAGAAACATAAACGATGTCACCACCGAGGCGATCAATCGTCACATTTAGCACATCCGTGCGAACAGTGATCAGTGTGTTGGCGGCTGAGCCCGGAGATTCGGTGATAACGGGGCTTGTGGCGTTTACGACCGGGATATCCTGAACTGAGACTTGAGATGTAATTGAAACAGGAATGTCGCTTGATTGCTCCGCAGACAAAACAGACTCATTCACAGCTACCGGACCAACGGCAGGATAATCTTCCTGCCATGCGAGCAATAACAGATAGCTAACAACAGCCAGGCCGGCCAGAATTGAGTACTTGATATAGTCCATGTGAAATTACTACTTTTGGTTTAAAGACGTGTCTACGTCTGAGTGGATTTGACTACCCGGGACCGGATCGAATCCTCCTTCATGCCATGGATGACAACGAAGAATTCGTTTTCCTCCAAGACAGCAGCCCTTCACGACACCATGAAGCTCAATAGCTTCTTGAGTATAGTGCGAGCAAGAGGGAAAAAAGCGACATTGATTCCCAATTAACAGACTTAGCGTAAGCTGGTATACGTAGATTATTTTAATTGCAAATTTGGCGAGCATATTGGCTTACCAGTTATCTATCACTCAGGCGCTTTTGTCGTCGCATCAGATCTTGCCACAATTTTTCTATTAACGTGACGAAGTCCTTGTTATCCATTTTATCTGCCCCGGACCGAGCCAGAATAACGATATCCATTTCAATGAGCAATTGCTGATGTTTACGAAACGACTCGCGAATCAGCCGTTTTACGCGGTTGCGCTCTACAGCCAGTCGAATATTTTTTTTTGCAATAACTAAACCCAACCGCGGATCCGTATAACCACTTTTAATGGCAAGAATCAGCAGCTGGGGACAGGATACTTTGAATTCGGCCTTGCCAAAAACTGCCTTGTAGTCAGAGGCAGTCAGTAGCCGCAGTTTCCGGCCAAAACTTTGATCGGCCACTGGCGACTTGATGAAGCTATCAGGCTGTCAGCTTGGCGCGACCACGTGCGCGACGACGCTTGATTACTAAACGACCACCCCTGGTCGCCATGCGTGCACGGAATCCATGAGTTCGCGCGCGCTTTATCAAGCTTGGCTGGAAGGTTCTTTTCATAATAACTGTCCAAAGAGAATCTAATAAAATGAATCTAAAAAATCTGAAACAAAGGAATTTGCTTTTGGCTGTCCACTTGTTCAGAAAATTCAAGGAGCGCGAATTCTAGATGGTTTAAACCTCTTATGCAAGGATTCACAAAGTCTTTTAGGCGGGTTATCTTTCATTTCAGTGGTGGTAAGGCACGTGTCGCTTATACCTGCTTAGTCACAAGTTATCCACAGCTTGTTATGCCTCGAGCGGCTTTTATTTGCCAGAATTTCTAAGCAAAATTGTTCGGAAAAAATGTGTATAACTACGCTAACCAATTAAAATATTTATAAAAAACATCAGCGCAATTTGCCTTAAAAATATGTGTCTTGATGTGGATAAGTCTAAAGCTGCGCGCTATGATTCGGATTCATTCATTCAAGTTCGTCTTAAAAATAAAAGACTACAGGGCAGTGTAAAGTCGTGCTTTTGGCAAATTGGCAGCAGTGTGTAGATCATCTAAAGGAAGAACTTCCTTCTCAACAGTTTAATACGTGGATAAGACCGTTAGAGGCTGAGTTTTCAGCCGAGGGACTAACTCTATTTGCCCCCAACAGATTCGTTCAGGATTGGGTTAAAGATAAATTCTACTCAAGAATTTGCGAGCTCATTCAACGCCAGTCGGGCGGAGAGAACTTTGACGTTTTCCTTGAGGTCGGGAAAAGGCAAGCTGTGCAACGGCTAGCAGTAAGTACTCCAATTGCCGCGAATTCTGATGCTCATGGCGAGACTCGCCGTTCATTTGATAAAGCTCAACAGGGTTTGACTGCAAAAAGACTGGATGGCGAGGTATCTAAATCACTTCGAACTTTATCAGAGACCGAATCAAGGTCTATCGATAATGCGGAGGCTCAGCTACAAAGCGTTACGGCCTCAACCAGGCGAGGGAGTGGCGCAAAAAGCATGGAGCTGATTATTGAAGGCAAGTTGCGCCACAAAGGATCGCTTAATCCCGAGAACACTTTTGGAAATTTTATTGAAGGCAAGTCTAACCAGTTAGCCAGGGCTGCAGCTATTCAGGTTGCTGATAATCCGGGGGGCGCGTATAACCCGCTGTTTATATATGGTGGTGTGGGCCTTGGTAAAACGCACTTGATGCATGCTATCGGTAATCAAATGCTTGCGAGAAAACCTAACGCAAGAGTTGTTTATCTGCACTCTGAAACCTTTGTTGCAACCATGGTGACGGCACTTCAGTTAAACGCGATAAACGAGTTTAAAAGGTACTATCGCTCGGTTGATGCCTTGTTAATTGATGACATTCAGTTTTTTGCAGGAAAAGAGCGTTCGCAAGAAGAGTTTTTCCATACGTTTAACGCCCTGCTTGAAGGCGGTCAACAAATTATTCTTACCAGCGACAAATATCACAAAGAAATAAACGGTCTGGAAGAGCGGCTGAAATCGAGATTCGGCTGGGGTCTCAGTGTTGCTGTTGAACCCCCTGAGCTTGAAACCCGAGCTGCGATCCTTATCAATAAGGCGGCACAAAGTAACATAGAGTTGCCCGGTGACGCGGCAATGTTTATCGCACAGAGGCTGCGCTCTCACGTGAGAGAGCTAGAGGGTGCGCTGAAGAAGGTCATCATTCACGCAAATTTTGTTGGCCGCCGTATTGACCTTGAATTGGTAAGAGAGGCTTTACGCGATCTGTTTGCCTTGCATGAAAAACTGGTTTCTATAGATAACATACAGAGAACAGTTGCAGAGTATTATAAGATCAAGATGGCTGATATGCT
This sequence comes from Gammaproteobacteria bacterium, assembly GCA_041306975.1. GTDB lineage: Bacteria > Pseudomonadota > Gammaproteobacteria > Pseudomonadales > Pseudohongiellaceae > Pseudohongiella. The sequence goes on from JBFZEG010000065.1 coordinate 33,611, forward strand.
CTCCAAGCGGAGAAACAGATCTGTTGCAAGGCCTCGTCAGGTCGCGATGTCATTGTCCAAAGAGCTGACAAATCATAGCTTACCTGAAATTGGTGATGCCTTTGGTGGTCGTGACCATACAACGGTATTGCACGCGTGCAAGCAGATTAAAAAGCTCAGGGGTAGTTCTCAAGATTTGGCTGAAGACTATAATAATCTCCTGAGAGCATTAGCTACCTGATCTTTAAAGCATGCAATAGCTAGCGGACTATTCCGGCAACCGTGTTTAACAACGGTTTTTCAATAAGATAAGAAATTATTCGAGATCGAATCATGCAATTTTCTATTTCCAGAGATGCTATTTTGAAACCTCTGCAGTTGGCGTCTGGTGTGGTGGAGCGCAGGCATACCTTGCCGGTGCTTGCCAATGTGCTGCTGAACCTGAAAGGCGACGTTCTGGAAATTACAGGCACCGACCTTGAAGTTGAGTTGCTTGGCAGAGTTAAAGTTAACGAGGGATCCCTTCCTGGTGAGATAACTGTACCAGGAAGAAAGCTAATGGATATATGCAAGTCTCTTGCTGACGGGTCTCTCCTCTCCTTGTCTGTTGAAGATGGAAAGTGTCTCATTAAATCTGGCCGCAGCCGTTTTACTCTGGCTACGTTACCAGCAACAGATTTTCCTGTCACCGTTGATGAGACGGGCACTCATGAGCTGCAGATCAATCGAACAGAGCTGAAGAAGCTTGTTGATTCTTGTTCGTTTGCGATGGCGCAGCAAGATGTGCGGTATTATTTAAATGGAATGTTGTTTGAAATTGGAAAATCATGGTTCAGAGTCGTTGCGACAGATGGCCATCGATTGGCCATGCATACAACCGGAATTGAGACAGGTGTCTCTGAAACTTTGCAGGTTATCGTTCCTCGTAAGGGCGTTTTGGAGCTGTCGCGATTATTGGCTGAGCCTGGTGATGGTTCTTTGTCATTGGTTTTTTGTATGGGTCATATAAGGGCGAAGCTTGAAGACTTTACATTTACGTCCAAGCTTGTAGATGGTAAGTTTCCTGACTACCAGAGAGTGCTTCCGAAAGGCGGTAACAAATTTGTTATTGGAGAAAAAAATAGCCTCAAGATTGCTTTTGGTCGCGCCTCCATCCTGTCAAATGAAAAGTACCGCGGTGTACATTTAATACTAGCGACTGATGAGCTCAAGGTGGTTGCCAACAATCCCGAGCAAGAAGAGGCAGAGGATCAGATATCTGTAGATTACCAGGGCGATCCTTTGGAAATTGGATTTAACGTTAGCTATCTAATGGATGTGTTAAATGTCCTTGATAGTGACAAGGTGAGATTCACTCTTTCTGATTCAAACAGTAGCGCCTTGGTTGAAGCAGTGTCTGCGTCGGATGCTGTTTACGTTGTCATGCCGATGCGGCTTTGATGATAGCTATCAATATGCTCCGATTGCTGTGCTGATGTATAGCCCTAATGTCCGCGATTAAACGCATCAAGATTGATAATTTCAGGAACCTGAAGAATATTGATCTTGAGCTTCGGCCAGAGGTCAATCTTCTTGTTGGTGACAACGGGAGCGGCAAAACCAGTTTTCTGGAGGCGATTCATGTAGTGAGCGTAGGTAAATCGTTCAGAACAGCAAGAATCGACCCACTGCTAGCGGATGGCCAGCATAAGTTTTTGGTTTTTGCTGAACTCTTTTCAGGCGACCGTATTGGTTTGCAGCGGGACTTGTCGACTACGCCTACGCTTCGATTGAACTCAGAGTCTCAGGCTGGCTGGAAGGATGTCGCGCCGCTTATCCCAATACAGGTTATAAATTCCGATAGTTTTTTGCTTGTCGACGGCGGGGCCGGAGTAAAAAGGAGGTTTGTAGACTGGGCGATGTTCCACGTGGAACATTCATACCTGGGGCGCTGGAGAAATTACCGGCGCCTTGTGCAACAGCGTAATGCATTGCTAAAACAAAACCCCCGCAACATTCTTACCCAGCTTTCTGTTTGGGATGAGGAGCTCGCAAAATGTGGAGAGGAGATTCATTTTCTTCGTAAGCAATTGCTGAAATCTTATATTCCAGTGTTGCTAAAAACGATTTCTGAGTTCCTGCCCGCAATCGATATCTCCGTAGACTACAAAAAGGGGTGGCCTCGAGGAGTGCCTCTTCATCAAGCCCTGTTTGATTCAAGGACCAAAGATGCCAAATATAGAGCAACGTCACTGGGACCACATCGAGCGGATGTTGCAATATCAAGCGCCGGGCTTCCTGTTAGTGAGGTCTTGAGCAGGGGGCAGATAAAACTTGTCGCGTGCGCGCTAAAGATATCCATGAGCAGATATCTGACTCAGACAAAAGCAGATCAGGGAAATGCTGCCTATACAATAACTTTTCTGATCGATGATCTCGCGTCGGAGTTAGATGCAAATAGTAGCGCAGCGGTCCTTCATGCGTTACTTTCTTCAAAAAACCAGTGCGTCTTTACGGCAATCACTGGTGGCGATCTCACAAGGATCTCAGATTTAACAGAGACGTCAGGGAAGTTCCACGTGGAACATGGTAAAATACGCGCTGTTAAACCGGCCGTCTAATTGGAGAAATGTATGACTACGGAATCAACCTACGACTCGTCGAGCATTAAGGTTCTCAAAGGATTAGATGCAGTACGAAAGAGACCGGGTATGTATATCGGTGATACAGAGGATGGAACCGGTCTGCATCATATGGTTTTTGAGCTGGTAGACAACTCAATTGATGAGGCATTAGCAGGGCATTGTGATGAGATCTTAGTTGTTGTGCATGTCGGAGAAGGTGTGTCTGTAACAGACAATGGCCGAGGTATCCCAACAGATATGCATGCGGAAGGAGTTTCAGCCGCTGAAGTAATCATGACCGTTCTCCATGCGGGCGGAAAATTCGACGATAATAGCTATAAGGTTTCGGGTGGTCTACACGGTGTTGGCGTATCCGTGGTGAACGCATTATCAGAAGATCTTAAGCTGACTATCAGGCGCGGGGGCAAGGTACACGAACAGTTTTATAAACACGGCGTTCCACAAGCACCCTTGGCGGTTGTCGGTGAGACAACAGCAAACGGAACTGAAACTTTTTTTAAGCCATCCCCACTTACCTTCAAAAACATTGAATTTCACTATGACATCCTCGCGAAGAAGTTAAGGGAGTTGGCCTTTCTAAATGCGGGCGTCACGATTCATCTCAAAGATGAGCGTTCAGGCAAACAAGATACGTATAGATATGAAGGCGGACTAAAAGCATTTGTTGATTATCTCAATACCAATAAAACGCCTATCAACAAGATTTTCCACTTTATCGCCCAAAGAGAGGAAGACGGCATAACGGTTGAAATAGCCTTGCAATGGAACGACACCTATCAAGAGAATATTTTTCCATACACCAATAATATTCCACAGCGAGATGGCGGTACTCACATTGCGGGATTCAGAAGCGCTCTGACGCGTGTGCTCAAAACCTATATTGATAAAGAGGTAGCGGCAAAAAAAGGCAAAGAGGTTGCAACAACGGGGGATGACGCGCGTGAAGGTTTAACGGCAGTTATTTCCGTAAAAGTGCCAGATCCAAAGTTCTCGTCTCAAACAAAAGACAAGCTGGTGTCTTCCGAGGTTAAAACTGCTGTAGAGCAAGAAATGGTAAGCCATTTCACTGACTTTCTGCTTGAGAATCCTCTGGAGGCCAAGCAAATCGTCAGCAAAATGATAGATGCGGCACGCGCCCGCGAAGCTGCGCGAAAAGCCAGAGAAATGACTCGCCGAAAAGGCGCTCTGGATATGGCTGGTTTGCCTGGCAAACTAGCGGACTGTCAGGAAAAAGATCCGGCGCTTTCAGAGCTCTACATCGTAGAGGGAGATTCAGCCGGTGGATCAGCAAAACAGGGTCGAAACAGAAAAAATCAGGCAATTCTTCCATTAAAAGGAAAAATTCTGAATGTTGAAAAGGCTCGTTTCGACAAGATGCTTGGCTCTGCAGAAATAGGCACTCTTATCAAGGCACTGGGTTGCGGCATAGGCAAGGATGACTTTTCTGTTGCCCATCTAAGATACCATCGTATCATCATCATGACGGATGCGGATGTCGACGGGTCACATATCCGGACGTTGTTGCTGACCTTTTTCTTCAGACAAATGCGTGAGCTGGTTGAGCGTGGATACATATACATCGCACAGCCGCCGCTATATAAGATAAGAAAAGGTAAAAACGAACAGTATCTAAAGGATAACGACGAGCTTGCAAAGTATCAGACACAAGTTGCTTTGGATGGGTCAAGTCTGCATGTTAACGCAGGTGCTCCAGCGATTACCGGAGAAACTCTGGAAGCAATGGTCCGACAATATAATAGTACGTATGCCATGATAAAGCGGCTAGAACGGTTATACCCGTCAGAAATTCTTGAGGCGATGATTTTTGTATCGCCGCTGCAAGACGACTTCAGTGAAGAAAGTATCAGTAAATGGGTACAAACGCTGTCTGACGAACTTCAGCGGCAGTATCCAAAATCAGCACCTGCCTACAATTTGGGGCAGTACAGAGATGCAGAGAGAAATATATACCTGCCCTATGTTACTCATGCTCTGCATGGCTTGAGCCGGGAATTCAAATTTAACAAAGACTTCTTTGGTTCAGGTGAGTATCGGGCGCTTATAAAACTAGGTGAAATGTTACAGGGACTAATAGAGCCCGGTGCATTTGTTCAGCGCGGCGAGAAAATACAGGAAATCAGTAGTTTTAGCCAAGCCTTGGTCTGGCTTACCGAAGATGCCATGAAGGGGCATTACTTACAGCGATATAAAGGACTAGGCGAAATGAACCCCGAGCAACTTTGGGAAACAACCATGGATCCCGAAGGTCGCCGCATGCTGCAAGTAACTATTGAAGATGCTATAGGTGCTGATCAGCTTTTCACTACCTTAATGGGTGATCAGGTGGATCCGCGGCGGGAGTTTATTGAGTCAAATGCACTGGCTGTGCAGAATCTGGATATCTAAGGTAACTCGGGTACTGACTGAGGCCAAGGGGGGCTAACCGAGCGTAATAGCGGCAAAAACATTACGCTCGGGTAATCCTGCGTTAAACAATCCCGAGCAGATGTTTGTTTGCCATAATCCAGTCTTCAAACTCGGCAGCTAACTCCTTGGCGGTTTTCCCCTCAGGACTAAGTGGTTTGCCAATCAGCACGCGAATAGTCCCTGAGCTTTTTCTTTGTGTGCCTGCTGGCCAAAACAGCCCCGCATTATGCAGCACAGGGATTGCAGGAGTGGAGGTAGCAACTGCCAGCTGAGCCCCGCCTCGGGAGATCTTTCCTATTGTTCCGGCAGACGCACGCGTCCCTTCAGGGAATACCAGGATGGACAGCCCTTGCGCTATTCTTTGTGCGCCCTGAGTCAGCAATGATCTACCTGCTTCCCTGGGCTTGCTTCTGTCGATAGCAATTGGATTCTGCAGCCGCATTGCCCAGCCCCAGAACGGGATATCCAAAAGCTCTTTTTTGAGAATCGGACATGCTGGCGAAAACAGGTGATATAAAAAAATTGTTTCCCAAGTGCTTTGGTGATTGCTCATAACCACAACAGGCTGATCTGGGATATTTTCAAGGCCCTCGATGGTATAGCTGATTCCACAGGTAATTCTTAACCACCATAAAACCAGCTTGCACCAAAGCGCATACAAGAAAAAACGCTTGAGCGGAGGAAGTATCCAGAATACCAAGGTTACGGAAACTGAAATCACAAGGGTAAGAGCGCCGTAACCGACGGAAAACAAACCAGAACGAACTTTACTTATCACACTGCACCTGTACGTAATTGCGCATCAGCAAACGCCGCGAGGTTCTCGTATACGCGAGCTTCCCCTACTTCTGCTGGAAAACCTTCTGCCAATGTACTCTTGCCTTTTCCCGTCAGCACCAACACAGGCTCGCAACCGGCGGTTTTAGCGGCTTGAAGATCTCTCAAACTGTCTCCTATATAGGGTGTACCAGTTAACGGAACGTCAAACTCTGATGAGATTTTATATAAAAGCCCGGGCTTTGGCTTACGGCAGTCACAACCATCAAGGGGGCCGTGGGGACAGTAAACCCACCCCTCGATAAAGCCACCACCATCTTCGATCATCGCAGTTAGGCGTTGGTGGATCTTTGCCAAAGCGTATTCATCCAGCAATCCTCGCGCTATCCCGGACTGGTTGCTTGCCACAAAGATCCGATATCCACAGGCGGTCAAACGTGCGATGGCGTCAATACTTCCTGGAATCAACTGCAGCTCATCAACGGATTTGATAAATCTGTCTGAGTCCTCGTTGATCACACCATCCCTGTCCAATATCAAAAACTTTGACATCAGGATGTATGCAGGCAAGAAATATCTGCAACGCGCAGGAAAAGTTGTCGTAACGCATTCAGCAAGGCTAAGCGATTATCGCGGAGCAACTCATCATCCACCATGACCATCACATCCTCAAAAAACGCGTCCACGACCGGTTTAAGAACGGACAGCTTTTCCAGACCCAAAGCATATTCGGAGCGATCAAACAAAGGTCCCACTTCATGAAGAAGCTGAGAAACTTTCTCACCGAGAACCAGCTCAGCCGGCTCTGCCAGTTTACTCATATCAAATGTCGCTGGAATGACACCGTCGTGTTTGGACAGAATGTTTGATACGCGTTTATTAGCGGCGGCCAACGATGCACTTTCTGCAAGCTGACTAAATCGGTTGACGGCAGAGACTCTGTTTGCGAAATCCAGCGGCCTTGAAGGCTTGAGCTCCATAACTGACTGAAAAACTTCTGCTTTTATGCCTTCGCCTTGGTACCAGGCGCGGAAACGCTCCAGCATGAAACCAAAAACATCGGCCTGTGTAGTCATAGTGACCGCTACGCCTTGGCTCGTGTACAACGCCAAAGACTTTTCTATAGCAGACAGCAAATCAAGACCAATTGCCTTCTCGACCAAGATACGCAGCGCGCCCAGCGCGGCTCTTCGTAGCGCAAAGGGGTCTTTGGAACCTGTAGGAGGTTGCCCGATAGCGAACAGTCCGCAAATGGTATCGATCTTTTCTGCAATGGCCAGGATAGCACCGGCATCGCTGGACGGGACATTATCACCAGCGAATTTTGGCAAATACTGTTCAGTAATCGCCAGGGCAACAGCCTCGGCTTCGCCATCATGCCGTGCGTAATAACTGCCCATAATCCCTTGCAGTTCTGGGAATTCTGACACCATATTGGTCAGCAGATCACACTTGGCAAGCAGCGCGGCTCTTCTGCATGTCTGCTCATCCACGGATGTGCTTTGTGCAATAAACGCACACAGTTCAGCGACGCGCAGAGACTTTTGCTCTACGGTGCCGAGTTGTTGCTGAAATACTATTTTGCCTAGTAAGGGTAAGCGCGAGGCAAGAGTGGTTTTCCGGTCTGAATCAAAAAAGAAAGCAGCATCCGCTAACCGAGGTCTAATAACTCGCTCGTTACCCGCGATAACCTGTGCAGGGTCTTTACTTGCAAGGTTAGCTACAGCAATGAAGTTTGCCAGCATTTTTCCTGATTTATCAGTAAGATAAAAAGTCTTTTGGTGATTTTTCATTGATGAAATCAAGGCTTCAGCGGGCACTGCAAGGAAGTGTTCATCAAATCTTCCGGTCAGCGCTACGGGCCACTCAACCATGCTGGTTACTTCTTCCAGCAAGTCTTCGTCAATATGCACAACAGCGCCAAGCAAAGCGCCCTGCTCCAGTATCAACTCCCGTACACGAGCCTTTCTTGATTCATAATCGGCAATTACAAATCCCGGATTCAGCAAACGGGTTTCATACTCTGAAGGGCTGATGATGGTGATAGGGCTTTCACACTGAAAACGATGACCGCGTGTTACACGGCCACTGCGTATGCCAAACAACTCAGTGTCGATGACGGTGTCACCAAACAGCATCACCAACCAATAAACGGGTCTTACAAACTCATCACGAGTACTTCCCCAACGCATTTTTCGGGGGATTGGTAATTTTTGAAGTGAGCCCAATACGATGTCGGGCAACAGGTTAATGGTATCCTCACCCTTTCGTATGGCACGGAACACCAGTTTATCTACGCCATCCTTTTGAGCGTGTCCCAGTGACGAAAGCTCAACGCTACACGAGCGTGCAAATCCAAGCGCCGCCGGTGTCGGAAGACCTGCTTTATCATATGCAGCAGATACTGCCGGCCCGACACGCTCAATATTGCTATCCGCCTGTGCGGTGACCAGACCTTCAACGCGCGCAGCCAAGCGCCGTGGGCTGGTAAATGCCTTGATCGCCTTAAAGGAAAGTCCCGCCGCGCTGAGGCCCGCCGTTAAACCTGAAATAAATGCGTCGGAGAGACCCTTCAATGCCTTTGGAGGGAGCTCTGCACAGCCAATTTCAACTAAAAAATCTTTTTCGCTCATGGTGTTAACGGTACATGCCGCCTGTCTCGAAAATTAGGGATTTAATGCAGCCTGACGCATGTGTTCAGGGGCTAGCGGAAAACCAAGTTTACGCCGGCTTTCGTAGTAAGCCTCAGCGACTTGGCGTGACAGCGCACGAACCCGGAGAATGAATCTCTGTCGCTCAGTGACTGATATTGCCTGTCGAGCATCAAGCAGATTAAAGAAATGCGAGGCTTTTAATACCTGCTCGTATGCAGGTAAAGCAAGGCCCAAATTTATCAGCTGTGTACATTGTGATTCGCAATCATCAAAGTAGCGGAACAGGGCCTCAACGTTGGCATGCTCAAAATTGAAAGCCGACATTTCCACTTCATTCTGATGAAAAACATCGCCATAGGTAACTGCGCCGTCAGGGCCTTCAGCCCAGACAAGGTCATAAAGACTGTCCACTCCTTGCAGATACATGGCGATACGCTCAAGGCCATAGGTGATTTCACCACTGACCGGGAAACATTCAAGCCCGCCGACTTGTTGAAAATATGTAAACTGTGTCACTTCCATACCATTCAGCCACACTTCCCATCCCAGACCCCAGGCGCCGAGAGTAGGTGACTCCCAGTTATCCTCAACAAATCGAATATCATGGATCTGAGGGTCAATACCCAGATGGCGCAAGGATTCAATGTATAGATCCTGGATATCTGGCGGAGAGGGCTTAAGGATTACCTGAAACTGGTAATAGTGCTGAAGTCGATTTGGGTTTTTGCCGTAACGTCCGTCGGTCGGCCTTCGGCTGGGCTGCACGTACGCTGTTCGCCAGCTCTCAGGGCCAATAGCGCGCAGAAAAGTCGCCGGATGAAATGTCCCAGCACCTACTTCCATATCAAGGGGCTGAAGCACAACGCAGCCCTGCTTTGCCCAGAAACTCTGGAGAGCGAGAATGAGACCCTGAAAAGTTTTTACATCAGCAGCAGCCGGTGTTGGTAACGCCAAGACACACCTCAATATCATGCGCGGAATGCGCATATACAGTCGAAAAGGCGCAATTATGCGGGATTAGGCTGTTAATATCCACTGCGCTAGAATGCACAAACATAGCCTAAAGCCGAAGAGAGGTCACATCATAGACACGCTAAAAACAGTAGTACTGACCGCCGTTTTAAGGTTGTTGTCATGGATTCCTCTAAAATTATTGTACAAAATCGCGGATGGGCTTGGTTACGTCACTTACCTGCTGCCAACTGAAACCCGGCGCATTACGCTGATAAATCTGCGCCTGGTGTTCCCGACCATGACTGAGTCTGCAACCCGGGAACTGGCGTTACAAAGTATTCGTCAAACGTTAAAAGGATTCCTTGAACTCGGCCATATCTGGCACAACAGTCTTGATCGTGTTCAAGCCATGATCAAGGATGTTTATGGTCTGGAACTGGTGAAACAGGCGCGAGAGACAGGTCGGGGGATCATATTTGCAGCTCCCCACCTCGGGAATTGGGAGATGGTGGGAGTATACATTGGTCAAATCGGGCCGATGACAACGCTGTACAAGCCGCCAAAAATTAAGGGCCTCGAGCGGTTGATTGTGGCCTCTCGCTCCAGGCCTGGCGCCGAACTTGTTCCAACGGACCGGCACGGGGTGATTCGCCTGAGTAAAAGATTGCAAGAAGGTGGTATGACGGGGATTCTTCCGGATCAGCAACCACGCAACGACGGTGGTGTATTTGCCTCTTTTTTCGGGATACAGGCATTTACCATGACGCTTCTGCCAAAACTAGCTTTAAAAACAAAGTCGACAGTTATCTTCACTTACGCGCAACGAAGATCTGATGGGGCTGGATTTGACATAGTATTCAGTCCGGCGGATTCTGCGATTTATCATGCTGATCCGGTTATATCGGCAACAGCCATGAACAAGTGCGTTGAGAGATGTGTGCTGGCGGCTCCGTCACAGTATCAATGGGAGTACAAGCGCTTCAGGAAGCGACCGGATGATGATTCCACTCCGCTGTACTAATCTTAGCAACAGATGAATGTATCAACGCCGCCAGAACATTGGCATGAACAGGACCAGCAAAGTAAATATTTCCAAGCGGCCAAGCAGCATCGCGAGACATAAAACCCACTTTGCCGGATCAGAGATGTCCGCGTAGTTTGCAGCGACGCCTTCAAGTCCGGGTCCAAGATTGTTCAGGCACGCGCCGACAGCACTGAATGCGGTCACTACGTCCATCCCCATTGCCAGCAAGACGATCAGCAGAATAAGGTAAACAAGTACATACACCGCAAAAAATCCCCAGACAGATTCAATAATGCGATCAGGAACCAGTTTTCTGCCAAGCTTTACGGTAATAACAGCATTGGGGTGAATGAGTCGCTTTATCTCGCGTAAACCCTGCTTGAAAATCAGAAGGATACGGATGACTTTCATGCCTCCGCCAGTGGATCCTGCACAGGCACCAACAATGGAGGCGTATATCAACAGATAAGGCAGGGCTAAGGGCCAGGCACTGAAATCTGCCGTTGAAAAGCCCGTGGTTGTCGTGATCGAAACTGTCTGAAAAAGGCCGTGGATAAAAGCATCTTTAAAGTTGTATGTCTCAGTGAGAAACAGAACTGAAATTGTAAACACAGCAAGCGCAAACAAGATGGCGGTATAAAAGCGGGTTTCAGGGTCTTTCAGATATTGTGTAACACTGCGATGCCTCCATGCAGTGAAATGCAGAGCAAAATTCATCCCGGCAAGAAACATAAAAAGCACCGCGATCATGTTGATGGTATCGCTGTCAAAGTGGCCAATGCTGGCGTCATAAGTCGAGAAACCGCCAATGGCCACGGTTGCAAAACTGTGACAGATCGCATCGAACAAATTCATGCCGGCAGCCCAGTAGGCCAGCGCACATAATACGGTAAGCCCAAGATAGATATACCAAAGTGCTTTTGCCGTTTCTGCAAGCCGTGGTACCAGATTGTCATTTTTTACGGGTCCCGGACTCTCAGCCCTATACAACTGCATCCCTCCGATTCCAAGCATCGGAAGCACGGCAACGGCGAGCGCTACGATACCCATGCCTCCCAGCCATTGCAGTTGTTGTCGGTAAAAAAGAATGGACTTGGGCATATAGTCCAATCCAGTGAGAACCGTTGCACCTGTGGTGGTCAGGCCTGAAAACGACTCGAATACCGCATCAGTAATGGTCATGCCCATATCAGGCGAAAACAGAAAGGGAAGCGATCCGAATGTGCTGAGAACCGTCCAGAACATGGTAACAACCAGGAACCCGTCGCGTGTTCGCATCTGCTGCCTGGATCGCCAGGTGAGTATCCAGAAAATCAGCCCTGTCCCAAAGGTCAACATCAAGGCGAATCCAAATGACGTTAACTCCCCGTCACCGTAAATCAACGACACCAGCATCGAGGGCAAATACGCCAGCAGGCTGAACAGCATCAGCAACACGCCAAGTATTCGTGACACAACAGAAATGTGCATGTTGTTGGTTTATTCCAGCATGGACGCAGGCAGGCCTGCGGCGTTAAAAGAAAGTAAATCCTACGGCAAACAAGCGTTCCACTTCAGGAATGCGCTTCTTGTCAGTCAAAAACAGAATCACATGATCCTCAGGTTCTATCACGATATCATCGTGTGCAATGAGCACTTCATGATTTCGGACAATTGCCCCGATGGTTGTTCCTGCCGGCAGATCAATGTCTTCAATCGCACGCCCGACAACCTTGGAGGAGTGGCTGTCACCGTGGGCGATTGCTTCCAATGCTTCAGCAGCACCCCGTCGCAAGGAGTGCACGTTCACAATATCGCCCCGACGCACGTGTGTTAACAGGCTTCCGATAGATGCTTGTTGCGGCGAGATTGCTATATCGATTTCTCCGCCCTGGACAAGATCCACGTAAGCAGGATTGTTGATCAGGCACATTACTTTGCGTGCACCAAGCCGTTTGGCTAACATTGAAGACATGATGTTGGCTTCATCGTCATTGGTTAGCGCCAGGAACACATCCGTATCTTCAATGCCTTCTTCCAGCAGCATTTGTTTATCAGAAGACATCCCGTTTAGCACGATTGCCCGGGTGAGGTATTCCGACAGGAATGCACAGCGCTCGGCATTAAATTCAATCACCTTTACCTGATACCGCTGTTCAAGAGCTTCGGCCAGTCGCATACCGATATTACCGCCACCGGCAATGATCAGTCGTTTGTATGGTTTATCTAGTCGACGCAGCTCACCGATGACAGCCCGAATATTTTTTGCAGCAGCAATAAAAAACACTTCGTCATCGGCCTCAATGACGGTGGAGCCTTCAGGTGTTATGGCGCGATTACGCCGAAAAATGGCCGCAACCCGCGCGTCAACATTAGGCATATGTTCGCGTAAAAAGCGAATTTCCTGGCCTACCAGAGGGCCACCATAATAGGCACGAACAGCGACCAGCTGGGCGTTTCCGTCTGCAAAATCCAACACTTGCAATGAGCCGGGCAGCTCGATCAGACGTTTGATGTAGTTAGAGACCAAAAGCTCCGGGCTGATAACGACGTCCAGTGGAATCGCTTCATTACAAAACAAATCCTCTTGCGCGATATAGGATGCTGAACGCAGGCGGCAGATTTTTTTTGGTGTTTTGAAAATAGAGTAGGCGATCTGGCAGGCAACCATGTTGACTTCGTCATTTTCAGTCACCGCGATGATCATATCGGCATCGTCCGCGCCGGCGGCGCGCAGTACGTCCGGGTGTGATGGCCAACCCTGAGCGATCCCTACGTCCAGCCGGTCTTTTAGTTCCCGCAGCTTGTCTGCGTCTGGATCTACCAGGGTGATGTCATTTGCTTCACTGGACAGGTTCTCAGCCAGTGAGACACCGACCGGGTTACAACCCAGAATTATTATTTTCATCTAGACGTTCTGGCTCCTGCGTGGACGCCGTGCTGGCGTCGATCCTGAAAGCTCGGCTGAAGAATTATCCGCCCATCATAACGGGCTTACAAGGCTAAGGCCTTGTTTATCTGGGGCAAGCATTTTTTTGGAGCAAGGCAAAATAAAACCCATCAGTACTATTGTCATGAGGCAGAAGTTGTCTCCCATAACGACATAAAACACCCCAATGCTCAGGCATGGCTTTTGATTCAGCGTCTGAAGTTCTGTTGAGAAAGGCCGCTATTTGCCGGCTGTTTTCAGCGGGAAGAATTGAGCAGGTGGAATAAACCATAAAACCACCGGGCTTAAGACAGCGCCATAAGCGATCTAACAGGCGGCCTTGCAACTCGCAGAGACGGGCAATATCCGCGGACTTTCTCAACAGCTTGATGTCAGGTTGTCGGCGGATGATACCGGTCGCAGAGCACGGTGCGTCCAATAAAATGCGATCGAAGTACTCTCCGTCCCACCAGTCCTCTGTCAGGGTTGCATCCGCCGCAATAACCTTGACTCGCGCACTTGACAGTTTTAATCGCTCAAGGTTTTCCTGTAATCGATCAAGGCGGCGAGCCTCAATGTCCAGAGCGATAATCTGCGCAATATTTGGCTCAGCTTCCAACAAATGGCAGGTTTTTCCGCCGGGCGCAGCGCAGGCATCAAGGACACGGTGTCCGCTTGCCGGGGCTAACAGAGAGGGTAGCAGTTGCGACGCTTCATCCTGCACGCTCGCAGACCCCTCTCTGAAGCCAGGAAGCAAATCCACGGGGCAGGG
>JBFZEG010000101.1:0-17517 GCA_041306975.1 Gammaproteobacteria bacterium
ATCGATTGACGGTGCGCGGAGGAATTTGCGCAAACACAAAAAGTACTGCAAAACCCACGGCAAAGCGCACCGCCTGATTGGCAACAATGGTGGTGCTTTCACCACTTGCACTGTAAAGAACGAGCAAACTCACAAGACACACGGTTACCAGCCCCGCCAACAAAGGCAGGTCAATATGAAGGCGCCACGCAAGGCTTCGCTCTTGGGGTCGCAAATCAAAACGAGGCGCAATTAATCGTCTTATTAGTTCAGCCATTGACCTGATCAGTATGGTGGTTTAGAAGAGAAAAGAGTAACGCAGGCTCGATTGCAAGTCCATGATGCCGCGTTACGGGGTCAAGAAATGCATGTTGGCCGCTTACCAGGGCTGCTTTCCAACCCTCAATGACGGCGAGTTGGCGGCTATGTATTTTGAAAGATCATCATCTGCGTTGCAGCCAGTGAACCAGCCCCTGCGCATTTAACTCCATATCACCCAACAACAGCCGGCGGATTTCATCGGCCGGCATGTTACTTTGGTGACGTTGAAGCAGTTCATTACAACTGTGCTGCATCAGCAATTCAGCCAACGCCCCTGCACCGCCTTGCGCAGCTTCTGCAAATTTCTCGGCAATCGCCACATATGCTTCTATCTGCTGATGGAGTTCAATTGCAAACTGACCGACACAATTGTGCCTGCCAAAGTGAGTCAAATAGACGTACTGCGGCGAAAACTCCAATAACCGATCGATGGTGTTATGCCAGGCAACAGGATCAAACTGCACAGGCGTTGTTGGCGGAAAAATGAAGCGATTGGCACCCTGGTTGAGTTCAGGATAACTTACCCCAAAACTGTCACCACAAAACAATCCGCGGCTCAAACTATCCCACACAACATAGTGATGTCTGGCATGTCCGGGTGTGTCTATAAACTGCAACTGCCGGCTGCCCAGCGAAACCACATCGCCATCTCTAACAATGGTGACTCTGTGCTCAGGGACGGGCTGCAGGTTACCAAAAACCGAGTTGTATCGATCTTCACCGTAAACGGCCATCGACCCGGCCTGCAGTTTTTGCGGAGCAATCATATGCGTAGCTCCACGCTCATGAACCAACAACTGTGCGTTGGGCAAGACCTCCATCAAAGCACCTGCGCCACCGGCGTGGTCCAGATGAACATGTGTCGGCATAACCCAGCGCACCTGCTCTCGGGCCAGACCATGAGCATCAAGGACCTGCAAAAGCAAAGGCAGACTGTTGCTGGTCCCGGCATCAACAAAGGCCGCATGATCTCCCTGCCTGATGAGATAACAAGATGCCAATCCCGAGCGGAAAAGCTCGGTATCTATACAACTGACACCATGCTCGTAGTCTATCCATTTCGCGTGTGTATTCATCAGTGACCTAAGGTTCGCAAGTCGCAGAAAAAAAGCAATCTACCCGCTCCATCATCGCAGTAAACAGGGGGTTAAAGGTGGCTCGGCGCATCAGCAGGCCATCATACAAGCCGTCGTCTAATAAGCTGCGCTCACCGTACACAGTCCCTGAATCATCGTTTTTGCACGCCAGCATTTGCTCCGGATTATCCGAATAATGCAAACATTGCCGATACCCCGCATCAGCGCCGTAATGAGGATCGTTGGCAGGCATTGTCAGTCCTACGTGCGACAAACTGACCAGACGATAACGCTCATCATTCACCGACTCGACGTAAGTGCCGCTGCAACCCACAACGGGTAAGTGCCCATCATTGATCGAGCTATACCAAACAAGCTGACGCTGCCCCTCAGTCACTTTTTCACAAAAGAACTGTTCCGCAGCCGCCACATCAACGGTAGAGTCTGCACCGCTAACCACCATAAACACCGGCAGATTCAACGCTGGCATGGCTGGCAGGTTCATTTCTTGTACCAGCAGATAAAACTCTGCGCCGGCATTGATCGCCAGCGTTTCATACTTGGCAGCATCCTGCTCCTGTTGAGGCCCCAACCAGCGGGCAAACCATCGGAGATAGGGTGATAACGCCACGCTGGCATCAGGAAAACCAAAGGCTGGCGACAACAGTATCAAGCCTGCAAGCAAGGATTCATCGCGGTGCTGATCAGCATACTCTACCGCCAAGCTTGCACCTGCTGAGTAACCTACCAGATACAACTTATCCACCCGCCCCTGAAAACTGTTTACACCATAGCGGGTAATTTCTCGCCATTCATCTCGATGCACATCGAGACTATCGCCCGGCACAGTACCGTGTCCTGGCAACAGCACTGACCGGACGACCGTGCACGGTGAACGAACGGCCAGTGATCGGGCAACGGCTGTCAGCAGATATGGCGAATCAGTTAAGCCGTGCAGCAACAGATAGCCGGTGCGGGGACTATCTTGGGGGCACAAAGGTGATTCGCTTATCTCAAACGGTGAGCGCATCTCAAGGGTGCGTGATAGCGGATAGTTTTCACCAAAGGGTGATGACTGAACTCGCTGGTAAACAACTTCCAGCGCCTGACGCAACTGCTCACGGGTGTCAGCAATATAATCCTGGAACGCTGGGGAAGCAGCCGGCGCCTTTATCGCATAGCCGGACGGGCTTAAGTGGTCAGGTATGTCGCTGCAAGCGCCTAACATCAGTAGACATAAGGCAATAGAAATGAGTCGAAGGTAGTTTGCAGTCAGTCTGCCAAGACCTGTCACGTTCACTACCTGTCCCCTGTTATCCCTTGGATCTGGTCACTTTACGATTTTTGGCGATACGGCGTTTGACAGCCACCTGACCATAATCCATGCCCTTTTCATGCTCGATAAAAGGATTATCGTCACTTCTGAGTTCAATACGGATTGGAGTCCCTTCGAGTTTCAACACGGTTCTGAAAGTTTTCTCAAGATATCGCTTGTAACTCTCGGGTAATTTTTCTGTTTGTTTTCCATGAATGACGATGATTGGCGGATTCTGGCCCCCCGCGTGCGCATAACGTAACTTGATGCGGCGATTGTTGACCATCGGTGGAGAGTGATCAACACAGGCATCCTGTAGCACCCGCGTCAACACGTTGGTGCTGAGCTGACGCTTGGCAGAATCATATGCGGCATGAATAGACTTGTAGAGATCGCCCACTCCGGTGCCATATTTGGCTGAAATAAAGTGGATGGCAGCAAAATCAACAAATGAAAAACGACGTCGTATATCAGACTTGATGCGATCTTTCTGTTCCTGCTCCATGCCATCCCACTTGTTGAGAGCGATCACCAGCGCGCGGCCTGCGTCAAGAACATAACCCAGCAGGTGCAAATCCTGCTCAACAATGCCGTCGCGGGCATCAACAACCAGAACTACCACATTGGCGTCCTGAATAGATGTCAGTGATTTAACAACAGAAAATTTTTCAACCGTTTCGGTGGTTTTTCCTCGCCGCCGTATACCCGCAGTGTCTATCAGCGTGTAACGTTGGCCATGGCGCTCGAAAGGAATATAGATACTGTCCCGGGTAGTTCCACCCTCATCAAAAACTACCACACGCTCTTCACCCAGCATACGATTGACAAGGGTCGATTTCCCGACGTTGGGCCGCCCTGCTATTGCGATGCGTATTCCTTGATCTTCTCTGTCCTGTTCTTCTTCAGGCTCAGGAAAACCAGCAAGGACGTGGGCCAGCAACTTTGTGATTCCGCGCCCCTGACTCGCGGTAATCGGAAATATTTTTTCAAAACCAAGGCCGTAAAAATCGCCCATGGCAACGTCTTCATCAATACCATCTACCTTGTTTACGACCAGACAGGCAAGTTTTCCTATCTTGCGCAGATGCTCGACGATCTGAGTATCGGCAGGATTCAAACCTGCACGTCCGTCAACCATCAGCAAGACAACATCGGCTTCTTCTATCGCCAACAACGACTGGGATGCCATTTCAAAGTTGATACCAACCTCGCCACCTTCAAGGCCCCCGGTGTCAATCACAATATAAGGCTTGTCACCACCTTTACCCTCGCCATACTGCCGATCACGGGTTAATCCCGGAAAGTCAGCGACCAAAGCATCACGGCTTCTTGTGAGTCGGTTAAACAGTGTTGATTTGCCAACATTAGGGCGCCCAACAAGAGCGAGTACCGGTTTCATACAATGATAGGTTCCAGAAAATATCTGCGGCCAAGCTGGCCGCGATGATTCGTCAGGGTAAACGCAGGGCCACTAAGCGGCCGTTGTTACCGTAAACGTAAAGAGTGTCGCCTTCGCTGAGTATATTTGCACGGACACCTGAGCGATCAACTCTGACACGACTGATTATCCGGCCATCAATCTGAGACAACAAATGCAGGTAGCCTTCAAAATCAGCGACAGCCACGTAATTATTAATCGTCACTGGCGAATTAACACGCCGTAATCGCAGGTCCTCATTCTCCCAGACTGTACGTTCAGTGTTGTTCTGTACAGCCAGCACGTGGCTGAAATTGTCGACCCAATAGATATTTCCCAAGCCAAGCGCAAGCGAGTTGTAACTGGAACCGGGCATACCCCAAACGATGCGGCCACTCGCCAGATCAAGCCCGAGGAGGTTGCCCTGGAAGCTTGAAATGAACACAGTCTGTCCAGACAATACTGGATCACCATCGATATCGATGATGCGATCAATATCATAGCGACCTTGCGGAACAGCAACCCGCTCTTCCCAGATCAACAGACCATTGGTTGCATCAATAGCAGCAACAATTCCACTGGCAAATCCGGCCACAACGGTATTGCCACTGATAAGTGGCTTACTGGTCCCACGAAGAGACAAGGCCGGCACAGTGCTGTCATACACCCAGCGCTGAACTCCATCGCTGGCATTCAACGCCGTCAAACGACCATCGACAGACTGAGCAGCAACAACTCGACCATCTGTTTGAGGCGCCGCAAGCACTTCGCTGCTGACCGCAGTCGCCCACAAACGCTCGCCGTCTGTCTGGCTCAACGCGATTACTTGCGCGTCACGAGTACCAAAAACCACCATTCCCCCGGCAGCCCCCACACCTCCGGTAATTTCTTCACCTGTCCGCTGGCGCCAGCGAACATCTCCAGACACTTTATCCAGCGCAACGACTGTTCCGTCTGCTGAGGCAGCAAAGATCATTGAACCATCGATCGCCGGTGCCAAACGGTTGTAGTGCCGCCCCTGCCCGTCACCAATACTCTCAGACCAGACTTGTCTGAGGTCTATCTCCTGGTCAAACCGCTGCAACTCAGCCGGTTGCTCAGACTCATCGTCAGAGAAAAGACTACAGGCACCCAGTGCTAACAGTGCCAGCAACAACCCAATTCGTTTCAGCAGATAACTCATATTCATAAACCCGCGCTTTGCGTCGCTATCAACGACCGCTCTGCAGTTCATCCAATTTCAGTTGCAATACCGGGCTGGGATTGCCTGTATCAAAAGCAGACTCGAAGGCAGCCAATGCTTCATCGCGCTGCCCCTGACTCAGGTATATATCACCGCGCAATTCATGAAAATCTGCTGCCAGCGCACCTGGCTCCGCGCTGCTGATCACGGTCAAGGCTTGTGCTCCCTGACCCAGTGCGAGAAGTATCCGTCCCAGTCTAAGGCTGGCAACTGCTATCAGGGTAGGATCTGTGGACCCAAAAAATCCAGAACGGGTGTTTGCCAACAGCCACTCAAGATGTTCCTTGGCGCCATCCAGATCATTGACGTCAACCGACAGTTTTGCCCCAAATAGCGCTGCGTACAGTGCATAAACACTGGAGTCGTATTCTGATCTGATCTGCTGGACAAGTTCATTGGCTCTTACCCGGTCTTCATCCGCCAGAGTTGCGTCTGGAGCTATCGCCGCAAGACCCGTCAATTGATCGTATAGCGCAGACGCTTCTGCACTGACGTTGGTCTGACTGCGATTCCAGAATTGCCAACCAAAATAAACAACTGCGACCACAGCAATACCCATGGCGATCTGTTTACCACTGTCATTCCACCAGCGTTTTAACGCTTCAAGGGTCTCTTCTTCTTCAGCACTGATTGCCACAGATTACTCCTGTCTTTTTATCAATATCTTCAAACAAAACTGGTTGTTTCAGTGAGCAGGCATCCTGTCTCACCATCATCAAAGTGTCAAGAAAGAGTGTCGCTGGCATCAGGACACGCGACCCATCAGACCACCAATGTCCGCAGGCGCTCGATCAAAACTTGCCACTCAACAGACTCAGCCGCGGCGTCATCTGACAACTGCCTCCATCGCAGACCATCAGCATCAACAATCACCGCCACAGATGCTCCACTGGCAAACGCTCTCTTGAGCTGATTTGCAAACTTCCCCCCACCACCATGGCACTGAACACGTAATCCCGAAATCTGTCTGCGAAGCTCCTCCGCCAGATGGATGGCACGCCCCAGTTCCGAATCTTCTGAGTACAACATGTACACATCCAATACCTGACTGACTGCATCAGGAACCTTTCCGGTCTCCTGCAACAACAACACTAGTCGCTCCATGCCAAATGCGAGGCCAACCGCCGGAGTGCCGCGACCACCCAATTGAGCCACCAATGAGTCATATCGGCCACCGGC
The DNA here is from genome assembly GCA_041306975.1 of Gammaproteobacteria bacterium. GTDB lineage: Bacteria > Pseudomonadota > Gammaproteobacteria > Pseudomonadales > Pseudohongiellaceae > Pseudohongiella. Next base: position 6,531 of record JBFZEG010000101.1, read on the forward strand.
ACACACAGTACCCTGCGAACCAAGCGCGTCAGTAATCCACTCAAACACAAGGTTATTGTAATAATCCAGGCCCCGCACAAGGCGTTGATTTTCTGTAAAGCCGACATCATTTGCGGTTAGCAAGGCCTTTAGCTGTTGATAATGCAAGGCGGTATGTGGACTTACAAACTCAGACAAAGACGGCGCATCCGCCAATAACGCTTGAGTTTCGGGCACTTTACTGTCGAGAACCCGTAGTGGATTACTCATCAACCGACGTCGACTATCTTCATCGAGTTGCGCTTCATGCGCTTTCAGATATGCACTCAGGGCCTGACCGTAGGCTCTCCTGTCGTCGGCAGTTCCAATGTTATTGATTTCCAGCCGCACACTGTCAATCAGGCCAAGCGAGCGCCATAAAGCCACAGAAATCAATATGATTTCAGCATCAATGTCTGGACCGGCCATCCCAAAACTTTCAACACCGACCTGGTGAAATTGGCGATAACGACCTTTTTGGGGTCGCTCATGACGAAACATCGGTCCGCGATACCATAGCCGTTGTTGCTGGTTGTAAAGCAGGCCATGTTGTTCGGCTGCTCGTACACAACAAGCGGTGCCTTCAGGCCGAAGACTTAAATCATCACCGTTCCGGTCGGTGAAACTGTACATTTCCTTTTCAACGATATCCGTAACTTCGCCAATCGAACGTTTAAACAACTGCGTCTGCTCGAGAATCGGAAAGCGGATCTCACGATAGCCGTAGCTGTGCACAACGTCACTGATGACTCGCTCAAGGTACTGCCAAACCGGGGTTTCGTCAGGCAATATGTCGTTCATGCCTCGTACAGCCTGGATCTTGTTCATAACTTCTGGCCCCATACCGGTACTGTCTGAAAGAGTTGACGTTGTGCTGCGTGGTTTGATCAGCCTCTGGCGATTATCCCACTAGGCGCAATTGCAGCCTCAGCCTTCAGTTTTGCTGCCACTCTGGCTCGGACCATGGATTCCAGCTCGTCTACAAGTCTTTCATTATCAATTTTGTGATGAGGCTTGCCATCAATGTAGGCCAGATTGTGTGGAGAGGCACCTGTCAGCCCTATTTCAGCGACTTTTGCCTCACCGGGCCCATTAACAATACATCCAATCACCGCCACGTCCACTGGAGTAATGACATCCTCCAGCCGCGCCTCAAGTGCGTTAACAACACTGATGACATCAAAGTTCTGACGTGAACAACTTGGGCAAGCAACCAAGTTCACCCCTTTGCTTCGCAATCCCAGACTTTTCAGGATATCAAACCCTACCTTGATCTCTTCAACGGGATCGGCAGCCAGTGAAATCCGGATCGTATCGCCAATACCATCCATTAACAGAGCGCCAAGCCCAATTGCCGATTTGACGGTGCCCGAGCGCAAGCCACCCGCTTCAGTGATTCCAAGGTGCAGGGGCTGATCAATTTGTGTTGCCAGCGCACGGTAGGCTTTTATCGTCATAAATATTTCTGAGGCTTTCAGGCTTACTTTGAAGTTCTGAAAGTTCAGTTTGTCCAGAATACTGATTTGCGTCAGGGCTGACTCAACCATCGCTTCTGCGGAAGGTTCTTTGTATTTTCGTAGCAGCGTCTTGCCCAATGAACCTGCATTTACGCCAATTCGTAGCGGAATACCTTTATCTTTTGCTGCGTCAATCACCGCTCGTATACGTTTTTCACTGCCAATATTGCCTGGATTTATGCGCAGACAATCCACGCCATATTCAGCCACTTTTAACGCGATCAGATAATCAAAATGGATATCAGCTACCAGCGGAACGGTTACCTGCTGACGAATCAGTCTGAACGCATCTGCAGCCTCCATCGATGGCACTGATACTCTGACAATATCCGCACCCACAGCTTCAAGTCGCTTGATCTGCGCGACTGTCGCGGCGACATCACACGTCTCAGTGTTGGTCATACTTTGAACTGAAATCGGGGCACCGCCACCAACAGGGACATTTCCCACCATGATACGGCGGCTTTGACGACGAATTATCGGAGAGGCGCTCATCATTTTATCTACATACCAATACTGAGTCGTGCGGTGTTATCTGCCCGGACATTGCTGCTTATATCGATGCTGCGACCATTAAATGTCAGCGCAACATTATTCGCATTGCCTAGCAAGACTGAAAAAGGTGCAGTGCCTTTAATAACCAGGGTATCGCCGGCACTGATTTGATTTCTGTAACTCTCCTCTCCTCCCTGGTGCTCGACTTCTACCCAGCAATCAGCGCTTAATTCAAGGGTCAACTCATCTGAACCTGACCACTGATGCGTCTCGGTCTGCGCGGATAGTAAATCTTCAGCGCTAACAGCAGTTAGCTGTAACGCATTGGGACTTTCGCGTTGAGTCACCTGTGTCTGGGAGCTGGAATTGACTGAAACGACAGCCACACTTGCTGATGACGCTGGCGTTGGCAACGGTGCAGCACCAAGCACCGATAAATCCTCAGTGCCTGAGGTGTCAGATGCCGTTGAGTCGACCGCGACGGGCGCTGCCGGATTCAGATACCACAACCCAAGGGCTACCGCTACAAATGCAAAACCAGAAAAAATAATCCAAGGACGATTCTTGTCCTGCCTGCGACGTCGCCTGCGTTTTATCGCCTCTTCCTTGAGGGCGATTTTCTGGGAGGTAAATTCGTCAAAAATCGCCAACACCTGCACTGGATCAAGCCGCATCAAATTACTGTAGGCACGGATGTACCCACGAACAAAAACGTCGCCCGGAAGCTTGTCATAGCTATCAGCTTCTAACGCCTTCACAAAATGCATTGTAAGGTTCAGCTGATCCGCAACCTGTTGAATACTGAGCTCAAGTGTTTCACGTTGTGCGGACAGCATTGCACCCGGCGAGCGGCGGCCAGAACCTGATGGCTGCTCAGTCAACTCTTCTACAGGATCTAATTTAACTGCCTGATTACCTGATGTGTTCATATCTACTTTCAAAAAGGTCTGCCTGGTGTCCGCAGTCAAACGCGGCGAGCCGAATCGATGGAAATTGCCAGATTATCGGCACTGGTAAAAACACGAACATTGCCCTTTTCAGCGCTGCCAGCCTCAACTGACGCGCGACGATAACGCTCGCTGCGGCGGGTCTGATCAGCGACCTCTCCTACCAACTGTCCGCATGCTGCACCAATATCGTCACCCCGGGTGGTCCTCACTGTGACGGTAAATCGAGCCTCCTGCAAAATCTGCCGAAAATTACTGATCGCATTATTGCTCGGTCTGCGGTAATCAGACTGCGAAAATGGATTAAAAGGAATCAGATTGATCTTACACGGAAAATCGCGTAACAACGCGGCTAATTCCTGCGCATGCTGCTTCTGATCGTTAACACCTGAGATCAGAGTGTATTCGATGACCGGAACACGCTTGTCCGGCAGACTATCCATGTAGTCAGCAACACTGCGAAGAAGTTCCTTAATTGGATACTTGCGGTTGATCGGCACAATCTGGTTTCGTAATTCATCGTTAGGTGCGTGCAAGGACACGGCAAGTGATGCATCCGTATGGAACCGCAATTTATCAATCGCTGGCACCACACCCGCTGTACTAATGGTGACACGCCGCTTGGACAACCCATAAGCATTGTCGTCCATCATCAGACTCAATGACGCCATCACATTATCAAAATTCAGTAAGGGTTCACCCATACCCATCATCACCACATTACTCACAGAGCGTGCGGTTTTTCCTGCATGGGGTCGGGCCGGCGCAAAGCCACCCAAACGATGGTTAGCCCACCACAATTGACCGATAATCTCGGCCGCTGTCAAATTACTGTTAAAGCCCTGTTTGCCGGTTGCACAAAAACTGCAATCCAGCGTACATCCAGCCTGAGAAGAGATGCACAAAGTTCCACGATCGTCCTCAGGTATAAACACCGTTTCTACCCGACTACCGCTGGCGACTTCTACGATCCACTTGTAACAGCCATCAGCGGCCAGAAACTCCTCTACGATGATGGGCGGCCTGACCTCAGCCTGAACAAGCAGCTGTTGCTGAAGACTGTGACTGATATCAGTCATCGCAGAGAAATCCGTAACGCCGCGCTGATGTATCCACTTCATCACTTGCACAGCGCGAAACGGCTTTTCACCCATTGCTTGAAAATAAGCCTGCAACATAGGCAGGCTCATCCCCAACAGGTTTGTTTTTTCAGCCGTCTGGTTCATCACCGGACTCCCCGCTCAAGCAGCAAGACTTCAGCTGCGCGCGCAAATCTCATCATTTTTGAAGAAATAAGCAATTTCACGTGCCGCAGACGTTGCGGAGTCTGAGCCATGAACTGCATTCGCATCGATTGATACCGCGAAGTCAGCCCGGATTGTGCCGGCAGCAGCATCTTTCGGATTGGTTGCACCCATCAGGTCACGATGCAGAGCAACGGCGTTTTCACCTTCCAACACCTGCACTATCACCGGGCCAGAGGTCATAAAAGAAATCAGATCCTTGAAAAAGCCTCGCTCTTTATGCTCAGCATAAAAACCGCCCGCGGTCTGATCAGTGAGTTGCAGCATTTTGGCTGCGACAATGCGCAGGCCAGCTTTTTCAAATCGTGTATAGATATCACCGATCACATTTTTGCCGACTGCGTCCGGTTTGATAATCGATAAGGTACGTTCAATTGCCATTATTAAGCTCCAAAGCCTGTTACTGGTCTGAAAAGGCGCGCATTATACTGACTTATGGTCAAGTAATTCTATAGCAACGCACCGTAACGATGCGCCAGTGCAGTATTTTCTGACTATTTATCAAACGGCAGCAGTTACCTTGCGGAGCTGCCTTACGTTGTTAATGATTGCAATGACAGCTGTTTCGATATCAGCCCCGGTTGTATAACGGCCTATCGATACTCTGAGTGCGCTTTGCGCGAATTCATCTGATACACCTATACCGCGCAGTACAAACGAAGGTTCCAGCGTTGCAGACATACATGCGGAACCCGAGGAGACTGCCAACTGTCGTAAAGACATCAGAAGTGACTCCCCATCAACCCCCGAAAATCCCAGATTCATGATGCCTGGCGCGCACTGCGTTTTATGCCCATGCAACTGCCAACCCGGCAACACCGCCAGACCATCCAGTAAAAGGCTGCGCAGTTGGTTTAATCGCACAGACTCTTCACTGATCAGTTCACCGGCCAACCGGAACGCTTCGCCCATCCCGACCAACTGGTGAGTCGGCAATGTTCCCGAGCGCATTCCTCGTTCGTGCCCACCGCCATGGATCTGCGCAACCAGATCAACTCTGGGCACACGACGGACAAACAACGCACCCACGCCCTTTGGGCCATAAACTTTATGCGCCGATAGTGACATCAAATCAATGTTTGTTGCAGACAAGTCAATAGGAAGTTTGCCTACACTCTGTGCTGCATCGACATGAAACAGAACCCCTCGTGCACGCGTTACCGCACCAAGCGCGTGAAGATCATGCGCGGATCCGATTTCATTGTTTACATGCATTAACGACACAAGAATGGTATCGGCGCGTATCGCCTGGTCGAGCTGCCCCGCGCTGATCAAGCCACTCGCATCGGGGCGCAGATAACTCACCTCAAAGCCACGAGACTCCAGGTAACGACAACTGTCCAGTACCGCTTTGTGCTCAATACATGAGGTAACAATATGGCGCCCTCGATCGGAATAAAATTCAGCGACGCCCTTGATCGCAAGATTATCAGCCTCTGTCGCCCCTGAGGTCCAAACAATTTCTCTGGGGTCACACCTCAGCAGATCAGCAACATGGCGGCGTGCGGTCTCTACCTCCTGCTCCGCCTGCCACCCATAAATATGTGACCTCGACGCGGGATTGGCAAAAACACCGCCGAGAGAAAGGCATTCCGACATACGCTTCGCCACCTGCGGATCGACCGGAGTGGTTGCAGCGTAATCTAGATAAATTGGCAACTGCATACTTGCTACTTCCCCCGACAATCAGGATATCAGGCGCAGATCCTTGACAATAAGCTCTCGCCGCTCATCCTGATAACTGGAAATCCTGCGAACATCCTGCCGAGCCATCAGATCTTCGAGGCTGATACCCCGCAAGAAATCGTGAATCTGCTGACTCAGATCTTCCCATAAATAGTGAGTCAGACACGTTTCACCATGTTGGCAATTGCCGCGTCCGTGGCACCTTGTAGCATCAACCGATTCATCTACCGCATCAATGATATCAACAATCGCGATTTGACTTGTTGCCTTACCCAGACGATAACCACCGCCCGGCCCTCTGACGCTCTGAACGAGTTCACTACGACGCAAACGCGCAAACAATTGTTCCAGGTATGACAAGGAAATATCCTGGCGAACCGAAATATCAGAAAGCGTCACTGGTTCCCGATCCGCATGTATTGCCAGATCAAGCATCGCGGTGACTGCGTAGCGCCCCTTGGTCGTGAGTCTCATCTGTCATACCCTCAAAATTTGTGAGGGATTATGAAATACCAAAGTAATTTAATCAACTATTCACCCTGCTCAAAAAGTATCGCGGGTTTACAAGGCTTGCCCGCTGACGTAGGCTGCGTGCCATGATTGATTTGCACTCACATACTTGGTTGTCCGACGGAGATCTTGCTCCGGAGGAACTCTGTGCAAGAGCACTTGCGCTGGGAATCAGACAACTTGCAATCACTGATCATGACACCACTGGCGCTCATCACCAACTGCGGCAGTTTAGTGATATCAATTTGCAACTCATTACGGGTGTTGAAATTTCTACCAACTGGGAGGGCCGTGAAGTTCATGTGGTCGGTCTGTTGTTAGATATAGATAATCCGGCTCTCAAAACACTTCTACTCCATCAGCAGAGCCTGAGAAAGACACGTGCAGAAAATATAGCTAACCAGATGCAGCGCGCCGGCATCAGTGGACTACAGGATTATCTCGATAAACTGCCATGTGAATCTGTTGGCAGAAGCCATATCGCGTCCTTCCTGGTCGATGCCGGATATGTTGGCTCTAAACAATTGGCTTTTACTAAATACCTTGGCAAAGGGGGAAAATTTCAAGCCAGTATTCCGTGGTGCGATCTGCAACAGGCAACAAACATTGTGAGGCAGGCGGGCGGCTTGTCAGTGCTGGCACACCCGGACCGATATGACTTTAACAGAGCAAGACTAAAAAGACTGATGGCGACCTTTGCGGAATCTGGCGGCGATGCTGTTGAAGTCAGTTACTCAAATTTACACCCGGAAAAAATGTCAGCACTGGCGCAACAAACATTACAGGCAGGACTCTGGGCGTCAGTGGGATCGGATTTTCATTCACCATCCAACAACTGGATGGATCTGGGGCGGATACGGCAGCTTCCAGCCGATTGTGCAGAGCGAGCCATCTGGTATCACCCGCGATGGAACATTGCACTGCCGGCAAATGTGCCTGCAGTGCATAGGTAATCACATCAGAAGACGTATCAACGACGACGCTTTAACGACGCGACCAAGCCCTTGAAAATATCCATCAAGGTTTCGTGTTTGTAATCGGTAAACTCGCCCGCGTCCATAAACATGCCGTGTTCAGCGCAGGCTTCGTATTCAAGATGTGGCTGACGGGAATCATTTATTTTTTGCATCGGTTTGTGGCAGCGGGGACACTGAATATCGCGTACGCGATTGTAAGTCTTGCCTATGCGCGGGTCACCGCCATCAAGAAAATCGGACATCCAGGAATCTTTGAGCTGTTCAGCTTCGCCATTGTCAAACCACAGCCCCTGACAACCTGAACACTGATCGATCACCACTGTACCATGCAGTACTTCCACTGAGCGTTCATTCATTTTTGCATTACATTTAGGGCAATCCATGCTTATCTCCTTGCTGAATCTGAATCTTAGTGATCAGCACCAGACTTGAAATTATCATCGCAGCTTCAATCGCAGCCATCTGATTCAAAAACAGAATCAATCAAGACCCGCGGCAAACCATCATTCTATTGGATAAAGCGCAAGCATGACAGCGTGTGCTTTTTTTAATATCACCCATAAATTCAAAATCGAACCTTATTGTTAATCTATGCGGCAATTGACTAATACTGATAACGCATAGCAGACACCTGTAATTGCTGTGGAGTTGACCTGCCCTGTTGACAGGAGAGCAGGGATTCTCTGTCGATGCTGAACACAATATCGCGCCTTGACGCATCTGCCATGGCATCTCCCGCTCCCAGCAGAACCACGTTGACGGACTCATCTGTCGGTAAACCACGCAAACCTGCGCTGTAGTCACACAACAATTCGAATAGCCTGCCCTGAAAAATTTCAAGTGCGCGCTGCGCCTGTTCACGACTTAGTTGTTCAGCATTTTCGCGTTCATTTTGTAACAGAGCAGACTGCTCATTCATTCTTGCTTGCAATGCTTGCAAGCTCAGACTCAACTCTTCTCTCAATGTCAGCCAACGCTCCTGGGTAGTCTGATCCGGTAAGGTTTCAGAAGACACCGCCTGTTGCCGTATCTGCTCTCTGAGATCACTCAATGCCTGCAACTGTTGATCGAGTTCCAATCGGATACTTTGCACCTCATTGCTGATCGCTATCCGTGTGCTTTCATCTATCTGCCCCATGGATTGCAAGGTCTGAACTGAGCTCGCTGCCAGTGCAAGACCACGCTCGATCGCTGGAATTTCTTGTATCGAAGAAATCTGCTGCATCATTTCACGATAAAAGACGGCGACCTCATCGGCACGCATGGACAGCGCCAATTGATCGCGCATGGCTTCAAAGTCAGGGCGTTGAACAACTCCTTGCAGGATCAAGCCGTCCAACTGACTACTGAGCTGCTCCAGAGAACCACCAAAAGAATCCATGATTGGAAAATCAGAAGGTTGCCAGTTACTGCTCACCTCAAGCATCACACCAAATCCTTGCAGGTATCGCCCTCTGATTTCGCCAGCCCTTGGGCTGAAAACACCGCGGCGCTCATTCAAACCCAAACCATCTGCCAGCGTTGAACTCAGCAGATTGATATTCTGCCGCATGATCTGCATCTCATCATCTACAGTCTGCGCATTAACAGATGCGACAAACGCTGCCATGACAAGACCCGACAACAACAGGCATGGTCGACTGAGGTAGCTCATGGTGCCACCTGATACATGACATAACTGGCAAGCTGCTTGACAGAATCCACCGTTTGAAAATCACGATTCATCAGCTGTTCAAAACCCGCATCCATCCGCTGCACATCCAGAGCTCGTTGCTGTTCGATGTAGGTCATCCACTGATAGATACTGTCCGCAGTAGTTTGGCCGTGCGTTTGCAATGCAGCCTCTACCCACTCCCGCGTCTCTGCTTGCTGGGCATTGGCATGAGCAGTCAGATATTCATCCAACTGCTCCGCGCTCAAACCCGGTGACTGAACACCAAAACTGACTGACCAACCCTGCGGACCTACCGACATACTGGTCTGAGCAATCACTGCAACAGCCAACACCAGACTGGCCACCAACGGCAGCCACTGACGGATCGCTGGCCACTGGTGAAAACGATTGGGTAATGGCTTTCTTTCGCTTGTTGCTTTGACCATGCCAGAGCGATCCCAGTGCGGCACAGGAATAGACTGCCAGCGCAACAATTGTCCGGGAACACTGCGCAGGGTTAACAATTCCTGCTGACAAACTTTGCAGGTTTCCAAATGCACACGATGCCTCTGAAGTACCTCGGCAGAAACATCAGGGTCACAATGATCAGCAATTATTTCTGGTGTATGGGGACAGCTCATGTTTGTGCCTCGATCATGGCTTTAAGATTTTTAAGGGCTGTGTAAAACCGGGTTTTGGCGGTATTTACCGGGATATCCTGCAAGGGTGCAATCTCTTCAAATGTCAGCGCCTGAAACACTTTTAGCTCCACAATCAAACGTTGGGCAGGAGGAAGTCTCGACATTAGCTGACTGATCCGCTGGTTCATTTCAGTTTCCAGGTATGAATCCAGAGGGCCAGGTAAATCGTTTGCAGGTTCGGGAGTTCCCTCTTCGAACCAGTATTCAATCTCTGGCCCAGTCTGTCTTCGTCTAATAAGGTCCACTGCTTTGTTATGCACTATTCGAAACAACCAGGTACTAAACTGAGATTCTGCCCGAAACCTGTACAAGTTGCGGTAGACCCCTAAAAAAACATCTTGCACAAGATCCATTGCATCATCGGGATTGTTCAGTAGCCGCAATCCGAGGTTGTATACACGTCTTTCATGGCGACGCACTAACGCATCCCAAGCGGGCAAAGAGCCGCCAAGCGCGGCAGCAATCAACTGATTGTCGGTTTGGTCCATGTTACTCGAGGGTTTTGTCGATAAAGACACAAGAATAGTTTGAGTGAGTTTGCCCTTTTAGTTCACAGAATGGAATGCTCGGCAATGCCGCCCTCAGCGGGAAGTTCCTCGGCACGGCGCTACGCGCCTGATTGTGCCTCGACATCACGACTCATGGCATTGCCGTCCCCGGCGGGAAGTTCCTCGGCACGGCGCTGCGCGCCTGATTGTGCCTCGACATCACGACTCATGGCATTGCCGCCCTCAGCGGGAAGTTCCTCGGCACGGCGCTACGCGCCTGATTGTGCCTCGCTCTCTTCCCGCTGAGGGCGGCAATGCCTGATATAGTTGAACAAACGGGCATAGTTCAGGCGGTTTTTTGTTGGGCCTCATGGATGAGCTGGCTCGCGGCGCGCAGCAGCGCGTTGAGGGATGAGGTAACAATATCGCGGCTGATGGCGACGCCGGTATAGCGCTGCATACCACTCTTCAGCTGAATATAAGTCACGGCATCCGCATCGGCGCCCTGACTTAAGGCATGTTCACCATACTCCATGATCTCAAACTCAATATGAGTAGCTTTTTTGATTGCTTCAACAAAAGCGTCCATCACGCCATCTCCCTGACCGTTTATAGAGAGCTTTTGTCCGAAACAATCGAGCGTTGCTTTAAATCGTTCACCTTCACCTGACTTTTCAAATGTAAACGTAT
>JBFZEG010000124.1:0-8882 GCA_041306975.1 Gammaproteobacteria bacterium
CACCCGGTTTTGTATATACTGACATCGGAACGTGCGTTTCGGAAATGGCGACTGCGGCTCAACAACGAGGGCTCTAATCCTGAGGGGGAACTCCATGGCATCTGACTCCGGCGATACTGGAGGACGGCTTGTTCTGCGCGTCCTGACATTGTGCAGCGTGATGAGCATTTGCATTGCACTTTCATCGACATCCTCCGCTGATAACCAACCTGCAGAAGAAGCGGATCCGCAGACACAACTCAGCGAGCTAGAGCGCTTGCGCGACGTCCTCAACAGCAGTCTTGAAACGTCAGGCGCCTACGACACAGAACTCCTGCAGCCGATGAGCAATCTGACAGAGGCTTTAATCTCCGTTGAGGGTTATGCGGAAGCCAACGCACTGATAGAGCAACAAATCCAGGTTTTGCGAATCAATGACGGGCTGTACACCCCATCACAGATAGAACTGGTCAAACAACAACTGGATGTTCTGGCGTTAGAAAAAGACTGGGATCAGATATTTGACAGGATGTCTTACTTGACACTGATACTTGAGCGCAGTGACAGCATGGCCGTGACTGACAGACTTGCTCATCTTAAAGAGCTGAGAAACTGGTCTCGTCTATTGCTGGCCCGCGGACCAAGAATCCAGGAGCCAAGTTATCTGCTGCAACTTCAGGCGCTTGAGGATATGGCGCTTGAACTGGGCAAAGAGAGCATGGCACCAGGACCCGAGCTTCAGCAGTTGATTTATGAACGATCTCTGGCTGAGCTTTACATCGCATTGGGGATTGTCGCAACCACAGACACAAGCCGAGAGCTGATGAGCCGCAGTGAAGGCATTCATACGTCTGATTACAGGCGTAACCAGGTTCTGACTACGGTCAGTGACATTGAGACCGCATTCGGCTCACGCACCAGTACAGTCATTGAGAGAGCTCACCGCACAGCGATGAGCCGTCATCAACAGATGATACAGTCACTCGCTGACAGTTCGGGCACTGATGCCGATGAGGCGCTTGAAGCGCTTGCCGAATCCGATCCTGAACAGGCAGCCATGATTCAATTGTATATTGGGGATTCAGTTTTATTGCGCCAGCAGTATGAACTGCGCATGGGCTCCCATACCGGCCCACAACGAGGCAGCAGCGCCGCAGGTTCCGCAGCCGGTTACTATCGCACTGCATGGACACTGTTGTTAGAGGCGGGGTATACCGAGCAAGCGCTGAATGACTACTTTTCATGCCCTGCACTTCTCCCTGCCGGCAATTTCGACGTACGCCTGACCGGGATACCCAAAAAATGTACTACAGACGAGCAAAGCGGAGAGCTGCTGCTTCCGGATATTGCGGTGGTTCGCGATGGTGTTCCTGGTTTAAGGTATGAGAATCTGCCGGAGACTGGCCGGATAGCAACGGCTGACGGCACGATGGCAACCTTGATGTTTAACATTGGCATGAATGGCCAGGCCGACAGAATAGACATCACGGCATCCCTGCCAGATAACGTCAGTTCCAGAATTCAGGGCAAAACTGCACTTGAGACCCTGCAGTTCAGACCCGCCTTGCGCGATGGCCGCCCAGTCAGATCCGGCTCGGTATCGCTTACACTTTTCAGCCTTGAATCTGGCTGAGCATGCGGGGTTCAGGCACGTTGCAGTGGCGTAACCCCGCTGTCTACCAGCTGATCTATCTGCTCTTGTGCCACGCCAGCCTGCGCCAGAATCTCTTTTGTGTGCTCAGCAAACTTGGGTGGCAGACTTCGGATTGAGCCTGGAGTCCTTGAAAATTTGATTGGAATCCCGGTCATCTTGTACCAGTCTTTGTTGACGATCATCTCTCTATGCAATGTATGCGGATGCGCCACTACCTGAGCCGTGTTGTAGATTGGGCCTGAGGGGAGCCCTGCCGCCAACAAACGCTCGGCAAACGTTGCTCCATCAATGCGCATCAGGCGGGACTCGATCTCAGCCTTTAACGGTTCGCGATTTAGTACCCGGTTAGCATTCGTTAAAAAGCGCACATCCTCGATGAGCTCTGGTGCCGCCAATTCATGGCACAGTTTTGCGAACGCGCGGTTATTTCCTGCACCGATAAAAATATCGACGGTGCGTGTGCGGAATGTTTCGTATGGGCTGATATTGGGGTGTGCATTACCCGTGGCTACCGGGATATTACCGGTCATGTTGTAGTTAATGATATGAGGATGCATCAGGGACACCGCACAATCATAAAGTGTCATATCAATATACTGCCCAAGTCCTGATCGCTGCCGCTCATACAAAGCCATCAGCAGGGCAACGGCTGAGTAAAGCCCGGTCCCCATATCCACCATGGCGACACCCAGCCGAGTAGGCTCGCCCCCGCGTTCACCATTCACGCTGAACCAACCCGCCATCGCTTGCACAATGGCGTCGTAGCCTGGGTATCCTCCCAAGGGACCATCACTGCCAAAACCGCTGATCCGACAATGTATCAGGCGCGGGAATCGTTGCCTCAGCACTTGGTGATAACCGATATCCCACTTCTCGAGGGTTCCCGGCTTGTAGTTCTCGATCAACAGATCAGCGTCTTCAAGCAGTCGCATCAATACTTCCCGGCCTTCACTGCGCGTCAGATCAAGCGCCATGCCGCGTTTATTCCTGTTAACACCGATGAAGTACGCGGCATCGCCTTCGTGGAAAGGAGGCCCCCAATCCCTGACTTCATCGCCCTGTGGCGGTTCTATCTTGATCACATCCGCACCATGATCTGCAAGCACCTGTGTACAGTAGGGTCCGCCCAGCACCCGCGTCAGATCGACAATTTTTAAACCAGACAAAGCACTGTGTTCAGTTTTGTTGGACATGCCCATTTCCATTAATAAGTGTGGTCTGCATGCGGCCGATTAAATCCGGAAGAAAAAACTCTGCCACCAATAACGATCGTTTATCCAGAAAAAACAGCGAGCGACGCCCCCAATAGTCGTCACACTGGCAAATTTGAGTGTCGCCTCGCGACAGGCCTCGCTGTTTAAACAAGAACCCCCCCAAAGGTTTATTGCCTAAATGAATCAACTGACGGTTTGCGCCTCTGAGCGTAGTAACCGGTATAAGAGAGTGCGCAGCCACCCAATTCTCTCCATGCCCGCCAAGTAGAACCCGTCGTGACCACATGAGCAGTTTGCCTGACCCAGCCTGAGTTAATCCTGAGGATGGCGAGACACTATGATATGCCCAGCCCTCGGACAACACCCGAACAAAAAATGTCCCATCACTGACTAATTGAAGTTTCTTGGTCAGCGAACCAGGCGCCATCAGCCAATGTGTGTAGAGGGCATTTGGCCTGGGAAACTGCTGCTTTATGCTTCGCCAGTTTACGGGCGCATCCGCATCACAATTCACAAAATCTCTCTCTCTCAGCACTCGAATGTCTACCTGCGTTCCCAATGATCAACCCGAGATAACAGCGGCTATAAAAAAACTCCCTGGCAGCACCAGGCTGGCAGGGAGTTCTTTAGCACTTCGCTTCCGCGAATCAATTGCGAAGTTGCGGTCTTTGCATGGTCGCTGTCATTGCCCCGACAACGCGTCGATTCTGGGCACGGCCTTCGGCATTTGCGTTAGAAGTAACAGGACGCGATTCACCAAACCCTACCGAGGTCACGCGCGCGGCGCTCACACCAAAACGCTCAATCAGCACCTGGCGAACTGCGGCTGCACGACGCTCGGACAAATCCTGGTTATATTCATCAGAACCGGCGCTGTCTGTGTGGCCTTCAACAACTGCAACAACGTCATCGTTTGCTGCCAGGAAGTCGGCGACGCGACGGATATCTTCAAAGAACTCAGGCTTAACTACCGACTGGTCAAAGTCAAACTGCACAGTTAGATCAATGCGTGCAACTTCATCCAGCATTATTGGACATCCGCGCTCATCTACAGCGTAGTTACGTGGCGTATCCGGGCAGGCATCACGACTATCTGGTACACCATCACCATCAGCATCAGCGATGACGGCAGCAGGTGCCGGCGCTACTGAGGGCTCAACTCGTTCTGCAGGTGCAGAGGCGCCCAGATGGAACACAAAGCCTGTTTCTATTCCCAGATCGAAGGTCCGGTCCGCAATACCATAGAATGTGCGGGCAGCTGTGCGCCACTCAGCGATATCATTCAGACGGTAGCTGAAACCAGCGCCAAGATTCAGAGTAGTATCTTTGCCGGACTGCAGATCAACATCACCAAGGCCGCCCACAAAGTAGGGTGACAACGTGCCAATGCTGTTGTCAAACTTGTACAGCAGGTCTAGTCGGAGCGCGCGCAAGCGATCGCGACCCGCCAGAGTATTCATGCTGATTCTGCTGTACGTTAGTTCTGTCGACAAATTGTCGGACAAGCCGTAACCGAAACCAAGGTTGTAACCGGTTTCATCTCGGGATTGACGATCGCTGTCAAAATCTATCCATTGAACACCAGGGGCTATATAAAAACGACCTTCGTCTGCACTCGACACAGTTGCTACCAAGCCGGTTGTGCCAATTGCCAGTGCCAAAGACAGGGCCTTGAAAGTTTTACTATCCATGGTATCTCCTCACGCCAGGCCTCTTCGGCCAATAGCGTTATGCAGTTTATTGCGTTATGTGGGTTTTGAGGGCGGGATTATACCCTAATATGACAAAAGGCACGTGCGTTTAGCACAGTTGCTTTGAGATTGCAGGCACAGCCCCTATCAAAATATTCATTAGGACTAACTTGCACCTGATTTATGGTCATTATTTGTCATCAAAATGTAACATTGCATTGTTTAAATACAGGACAGCTTGAATTTCATCAGCTTACACGTAAACAGGATAGACGGGATGACGCCGGAACCAAACATTTTGATCGTTGATGATGAAGCAGCAATTCGAGACATGATAGGTATTGCACTGGATACCGCAGGATTTAGAAGCACCACCGCGTCAACCGCACTGGATGCACACGTCAACATTATCGATCAGCGTCCTGATCTGATTCTGCTCGACTGGATGCTGCCCGGTGGTAGCGGAATAGAATTGGCGCGGCGTCTGAAGCGCGACGAGTTAACAGCCAGTATCCCGATCATCATGCTGACAGCCAAAACCAGCGAGGACAATAAAGTCCAGGGTCTTGATGTGGGCGTGGATGATTATGTCACCAAACCATTTTCACCCAGGGAGCTGGTTGCACGGATCAAAGCGGTGTTGCGCAGAAGTACTGGCAACCTTAAAGACAAGCCCATCCGGGTGTTTGACCTCGAGATGGATCCGGCCAGTCATCGGGTGATGGTCGAAGATCGGGCCGTGGAAATGGGCCCCACGGAGTACCGCCTGTTGAACTTCTTTATGACTCATCCAGAAAAGGTGTACTCGCGCGATCATATCCAGGATCAGGTCTGGGGAGCCAATGTGTACCTGGAGGAGCGGACAGTGGATGTGCATATCGGCAGGTTGCGCAAGGCACTGAGCGCGGCATCAAAGACGGGCATCAACTATTCAGCGTTGATACAGACTGTTCGGGGTGCAGGGTATCGATTCTCAACCCGCCACAACTAACTTGCTGAAATCAATAGTTGCCGGCCACAACAACCTCTGTTGAGCGCACCCGCTTTACGTTATATTCTTCAACCCATTCGTTCTCCCTGCAAAAGTTTAAAGGCTGGCGGCTTGTTCTCAAATTGGCATGATGCAATCAAGCGAATTCTGATTTCGTTTTTGGTATTGCTACTGACAGGATGGCTTGTCGGTGAACCTGCGCTGGTTGTACTGGCAGGAACCTTGTCCTACCTCATTTACCACCTCATACAATTACGCAAGCTTTACAACTGGTTGCGCGATGCCGATTTTTCAGAGCCCTCCCCGCCACCCGAAAGTAAAGGCATTTGGGGCTATATTCTCGATGGCATTTATCTGCTGCAACATCGCGAGCGACAGGCACTTATCGAATTAAAAAGTATCATCGACAAAGCTCAGGAATCAACAGCAGCACTGGAACTTGCAGTAGTCATGATCAATAACCGCGGCGGGCTGGAGTGGTGGAATCCGGCAGCAGAGCAGTTGATTGGCCTGAAAACCCCCAAGGATAAGCAGCAACTGGTGATCAACCTGATCAGGGAACCCACATTTATAGATTATTTTAACAAGGCAAAGTTCAATAGACCCCTCAAGCTGAATTCGCCTGTAAACCCAGCCAATACACTGGAATTTCAAATAACCACGTTTGGTGAGGGCGAACGTTTAATGCTGGTCAGAGACATCTCTCAGCTTCACAGGCTGGAGATGATGCGCAAGGATTTTGTTGGCAATGTATCACACGAACTACGCACGCCTATTACCGTGATAACGGGCTACCTTGAAACAATGCTGGATGACAAAAAAAATCTGCCAACACGATGGATCAAACCGATAGAGCAAATGGCCCAACAGTCGCATCGAATGGAGAATATCATCCGCGATCTGTTAACCCTTTCGCAATTGGAGACACGCGCCAGTTCCAAACAGCAGAGTGCAATCCAGTTAGGTTCTTTGCTACGAGAAGTAAAACAAGATGCTGAACAAGTGTTTGCTGACAAGCAACAGAGCATTAAAATCGATTGCGCTGATGATATTTACATCAATGGCAATCTCAGCGAACTCTATAGCGCCATATCCAACCTAGCGCTAAACGCCTGCAAATACACTCAGCCCCAAGGTGCGATAGACCTGACCGCTACCCGAAATCCGCAAGGGCTCTCAATTGTTGTCAGCGATAATGGCCCCGGGATCGCTCCGCATCATATTCCAAGACTGACGGAACGTTTCTACCGTGTGGATGAAAGCCGGTCTGCGGACACAGGAGGTACCGGGCTGGGACTGGCGATCGTGAAACATGTTCTGGCACGCCATAACGGTAAACTTGACATCAGCAGCCAGCCAGGCAAAGGCAGTCAATTTACCTGCCAGTTGCCCACCGAACGGCTTGTTGAAGCAAAATCGCCTGATACAGTGCAACCCGAAGTCCCTGTTGAATCCTGATCAGCCAGTTTGCTCCGACCTATTCATTTCCGGATTTGACCTGCATTTCCATACTGGATAATCCGGCATGTCGGACATCTCGCCCCATGACCATATAGACAACATGCTCAGCGATGTTTTTTGCATGATCTCCGGCGCGCTCCAGTGAGCGAAGAGCCCAGACTATATTCATCACCCGCGTGATGCTACGTGGATCTTCGATCATATATGTGATCATTTCCCGCATCGCACTGGCGTATTCCATGTCTACGTTAACGTCCTCCTTTGCCACCGATAGCGCGGCTTCTTCGTCATAACGGGCAAATGCATCCAGGGCCATATTGATCATATGGCGCACACGTTCACCGATATGCCTGATTTCGATGTACCCCTTGGATGAGTCTCCCTGGCTGGCCAATTCTACGGCCAAGCGAGCAATTTTTGCCGCCTCATCTCCGATGCGCTCCAGATCATTGACAGCTTTGATGATACCCAATACCAGCCGCAGGTCACTTGCTGCAGGCTGCCTTCGCGCCAGAATACGATTGCAGGCGTCATCGATAATAAGTTCCATCTTATTGACGCTGGCATCATTTGCTCGCACGGTACTGCCCAGTTCACTGTCTGCATTAATCAGTGCAGCAATAGCATCGGTCATTTGTTTCTCAACCAAGCCCCCCATTTCAAGCAGGCTGCTTTTTATCTCTTCCAGTTCAATATTAAATTGCTGGGAAATATGATGGCTGTGAACACCTGCATCAGTTTTCATAATTGCGAATCCCTCAAAAATTAGCGCTAGGTTAGTATCAGTATATGACAGAAATACGACAATTTTGCCACAGTTGGATCGGGTACATGTCAATCCGTTTACTCTAGGCTAGAATGAAGTCTCTCCTCGCCCCCGGCAGTCCCTACGAGCAACACTCAAGCACATCCCACAGAAAACTTGCATCAGGTGTTGCCAAACTCTCTTGAGTCCATCGGGTGCGCGGCGATTGCTGCCGATGTTGACCTGAATGACAGTAACTACTACCTGAAACGTGAACTCAGTTACATGCAGTTTAATCTGCGCGTACTTGTTCAGGTGCGCAACAAACAACACCCTCTGCTCGAAAGGCTGATGTTTCTGCTGATCTTCAGTTCCAATCTTGATGAGTTCTATGAAATTCGTGTAATCGGGGTAGAACCCAGTCGAGGTGGTCGCCAGCGCATTATAAGGGGAATTGCATCTGCGGCGTTTTGGCGCAGCTGCCAAACTTGAGGTGGGCGCCGGGTGTCCCGCGTATCTGACAGATTTTTCGCTTGAACGCTTTAATCTGACCAAAGAAGAGTTATTCAGGCTCGATGGCCCGGTAAATCTGCAAAGACTGATGGCGTTATTCAGCATGATCAATCGCCCAGATCTGCGGTTTCCGCCATTTTCGCCTGGCACACCTCCGGCCCTGGAGGAAGGGAGCTGCATTTTCACGGCTGTCATTCGCGAAGACCAGTTTCTTCTTTACCCATATCAATCGTTTATACCTGTCATCGACTGGGTGCGTCAGGCGGCAAGGAATCCCGGCGTGATCTCTATGAAAAAAACACTTTACCGGACTAATGAGTCATAAGAACTCGTAGAGGCACTGTCTGAGGCGGCGCGAAATGGCAAAGAAGTTACCGTTGTTATTGAATTCAGGGCGCGATTTGACGCGGAAGAGAATATTCAGTTTGCCAGTCTTCTGCAGGAAGCAGGCGCGGTAGTAGTTTATGGTGTCATGGGTTAAAAAACTCACGCCAAAATGGTTCTGATTGTCCGACGTTAAAATGGTCGTCTGAAACGCCATGTGCATCTGGGCACAGGCAACTATCATCGCAAAAATTCTTTGCTGTACACCAACTACAGTCTCATGACCTGTGACGAGATTTTATGCTCTAAC
>JBFZEG010000134.1:0-16053 GCA_041306975.1 Gammaproteobacteria bacterium
TCAGGTTGCCGGCTGTAAAAAAGGCCGGCAACTGCTCAGAGTTGCCGGCCCTTTTTTTGTCTACAGCTTTTTTGCGTCAATCAGTCAATCAGAACGCTGCTTTCAACGACAGGAACAACTGACGCGGAGCGCCAGGCAGCAATGTCATTGCAGTGCCGTTCACGTCGGAGTTGCCAAAACCACCACTGCCAACGGTAGAGATGTAATCTCTGTCGATCAGGTTGGTCACGTCCACCTGTGCGGTCAACTCTTTGAACATACCCAGATCACCAAAACGGTAACCTGCGCTGACGTTGATGATGGTTGAGCTTTCCACGCTGCCCTGATTCAGGAAGGTGTACTCGCGCTCACCGGTGTACTTGAGGTGGACTTTGGTAAACACGCGCTCCATTTCGTAACCCAACTCGGAGTTGTACATCCACTCGGGTGAATCCACCACGGTCTTGCCAGCGGTGTTCACACGTGTGGTGCCGGTGAAGTAATCGTCATCAATTTTGGACTGGTTGTAGCTGGCAGAGTTGTACCAGCTGATACTGTCAGTGAGGTTCCAGATAACGCCGGTTTCCACCCCACGGGATGTTACGCTGCCGACGTTAGCCAGTGCGTTGAAGGCACCGATAATGGCGGAGCCCTGCTGAATCGCCAGCAAACGGTCATCAAAATTGACGTTATACGCGCTGACCACACCTTCAATACCATCGACGCGGAAGCGCCAGCCGAGTTCAAAGGTTGTCGAGGTTTCAGGTTCGATGGTGTCTTTGATGGCGTTAAAGCCGGCCTGTGTTGCGGAGAATGGCGAGGTGCCTGTGGCTGATCCGATCAGGGCACGCACATTCTTGGAATACGCACCAAAGACTTCACCCTGATTACCCAGGTCGTATACGAATCCAGCCTGCGGCAGGAAACCTTCGTCAGTGTCGATCTTGCCGGTTTTGTTGTCGCCAACAATAGTGCGCGCTGCAACATCTACCTGCACGCTCTTGAATCCGAATTCCAGACGCAGGGCATCAGTGGCCTGCCAGGTGTCTTTCACATGGATCTGCGTGGTTTCAGTGTTAAAGGCGTATTCCCACTGGGTCAACAGGGGATTGCGCTGAAACTCGAGGAAGTTGCGGGTTGGCGCAACTGCTGAAGGTTCGCCATAAAAGCGACGCGCCTGCTCGAAATCGTTATCTTCAGTCCACAGACCAAGGCTCAGGGTGTGCGCGCCAGCGGTCACATTTATGTTGGAGATAATGCCACTACGGTCGATCTGGTATTCAGTGGTGCGGATCGTCAACGGAGCACCGCCGGGCGTTGCCAGATACGGTGTGCCCCACAAGCCCTGACCTTCGTTGTCGTGGAAATAGGCTGTGGTTTTCCAGTCGATGTTCTCTGTGATTGGCAGATCCAATGCGACGTAGGACAAGGTGTCCTTACGCAGACCAGCTGCATTCCAGTAGGCATCATCCAGGCTGGTCACGCCGCCGGTGAAGTTGCCACGTGCCGCAGCCACGGCGCGATCCCAATCGGGGTAGTAGTTGTCCCAGTCACTGCCCAGACGACGGATCATGTCTTTAGACATATCCTGATAATCATTTTCAGCGCGGTCAGAGTCACTGAAATATGCTGTCACCAGGGCGTTGCCCAGTGGCTGCTCTAATTTGAGATTGACGTAGTCCTGCTCCTGAGAGCCGCCGCCTTTCCACTTATCAGTGCCCTGCGAAGCGGCGCTGACAAAAAAGCGGGTACCCGTGCTCAGTTCACCGCTGTCCAGGCGCAGGAACAAGCGCTGTGCTGCGTCGCTGCCAAAGCTGACGTTGGTGTTGATGCCGAACTCTTCATTCGGGCGCGCCGTGGTAAATTCCAGTGTGCCACCCAGGTTGCTGGTGGATGCGGTTGCCAATGCGCCAGCACCTTGTGACAGCGACACGCCGCCAATGTTCTCTGACATCACTGCGCGGCTGATGTGCAGTCCGTTATGGTTGGCGTAGGACATATCGCCCAACGGCACTTCATCCAGGGTAAAACCCATCTGATTCTGGTTAAAACCGCGAACAACGATGCGCGTGGACCATTCATACGAACCGTAAGGGTCCGCTGACTGGAAGTTAACACCGGGCAATTTTTCAATGGCTTTTAATGGGCTGGTGCCGGCAGCAAACTGGTCCAGCTGCGTGGCTGTCAGGCTTTGTACCTGACGCACTTCACCCTGACCGAATACACTGATTTCCTGAATCTCGGGCGCCGGCTGAGCGTGCGCCATGCCAACACACAGGCCATTGATCGCAACAACGCTGGCGGCGATGGCAAGTGACAGTCGGTTTGCAGCAGGCTTTTGTGGGAAGCGTACCGCGGGATTTATATTGTTCATGGGTAGATCTCCGAAGATTGAGTAGGCTGCTGGCGCAGTTGCGCAGCAGCGCGCTCGTCGCCCCACACGAGTCATTGCTCATGCGGGCGGAGTGCCCAGCGAGTGTGCGACCACTATGTGTCAGTGGTTAGACGGCAGCATGACAGTTTGAGGACAGTTTTATGTCAGTGACTGTCGCTGCTGATGTTGCTGCTGATGTTGCTGCAACAGCAGAGTGAGTGGTTAGAACCAGTTTTCAAAGCGAATGTCATCGTTGCCCTGCGGCAATGACACCGCCATACCATCGCGCGCCACGCGCACCGGGCCGTCAAATCGCGACGGTGCATCACGCAGAAACGCTGGCTCCAGAAAGCGGCTGGGCAGCGGCGGTACCACGTGATTCAGAATCAGCGCGCTGGCATTGGCAAGCTGTGCAACATCGGCGGCCTCTGCCGGTGTGGTGTGATAGTCCAGCACGTCACGCATGATGGTGCCTAGGTTGGGATCGCCGCGGGCGATAACGTTTTCCTCAAGTACGCCCAGCATCTCGGGTTGCAGTCCTTCTACCACCAGCAGATCGGCGCCTCGTGCAAAGTCTTCAAATCCGGGGGTTCGCGACACAATCAGATCACCACTGAACACCACGGCGCGACCGGCGTATTCAAAACGGTAGGCCACTGCCGGATCGGCTGGCGCGTGATCAACACGCATCGCGGTCACTGACACGCCATCAGCGTCGTAAACGGTAACCGGACGCTCTTTGGCAGGCGGAGCAACCCGTGGCGGCAGTTCAAAGGGCGAGGCCAGCAGCCCGCCGCCGGATGATGGCACAATGCTCTCGCCGTGATGCGCTGGCCGGAAAATCTGATCCATCGCATAGGCTTGATTAAAACCGGCCACCACCTGTTCTACACCCGTGGCACCAATCACCGTCAACGGAGATTGATGAGCGCCGTTGACCCAGCGCTGCAAGGCCAGATTGCCCAGATCGGCAATATGATCCGAATGATAGTGGGTCAGAAACACCGCCTTGATTCTATCCGCTGGCAAACCCATCAATGCGATATTGGTGGTCGATCCGCTGCCCGAATCAATCACAAACAGGTTTTCGCCAGCCACCACTACGGCACAGGACTCGGCGCGCGACGCATCCGGCATCGGTGAACCCGTTCCGCAGAACGCCACATGCAGACCCGGCGCCAGCGTTGCCATGCGGTCCTGTTGCGCGCGTTCCGTCGCCAGGCGTTTAAACACCTGCTGCCCCAGTTGCGCTTGAAAAATGCGTGCAGACACCGCCATCACCACCAGCACTATGATCAGCCCGATCAGCACCCGCGCAAGGGGTGATCTGCTGATACGTGCCTTGAAACCCTGCGTCTTCTGTGTGGTACTCATCGTTTGACCTGCATCTTGATGGTTTGCTCGGTCGCCTTGTTATAAGGCGGCAACATGCCCCCCAGTTTGCCGATATTCAGGCCCGTTTGGCGGAACACACTCTTGGCATGACTGAAGGTACGGAACCCGTCCAATCCATGATAGGCGCCCATGCCACTGGGGCCGACACCGCCAAATGGCAACTCTTCCTGCATGATGTGCATGATCACATCGTTGATGCACACACCCCCGGAGGTGGTGCGCGTCAGCACCGCCTGCTCTTCCTGTTTGTTGCTGCCAAAATAGTAGGCCGCCAATGGGCGCGGATGAGCATTGACGTAGTGAATGGTGTCATTGAAGTCTTTGTAGGTGCGGACCGGCAGCAAGGGGCCAAACAATTCTTCTTCCATCACCTGCAGATCATCAGGCGGATTGATGATTAGCGTTGGTGGAATTTTCCGGCGCTGTGCGTGCGCGGCGAAATCTTCACCGGCAGGATTAATGGCAACAGTCCTGACACCGCGCTGGGCAGCTTCCTGCAGATATCCATTCAGCCGTGCGTAGTGTCGGTCATTAACAATGGCGGTGTATTCCGGGTTGTCGAGCATTGTGGGGTACATGGCACTGGTTACTTTTTGTGCAGCGCTGATGACGGCTTCAAGCTGTTCCTCAGGCACCAGCAGATAATCCGGCGCCAGACAGATCTGACCGGCATTGAGCGTTTTACCCAGCATGATGCGCTCAAGGCTTTGCTCGATGTTGGCCGTGCGCGACACAATCACCGGCGACTTGCCGCCCAGCTCCAGCGTCACGGGCACCAGATTGCGCGCGGCAGCAGCCATGATGTGGCGGGCCACTGACGTTGCGCCGGTGAACAGCAAATGGTCAAAGGGCAACGCACTGAAGGCTTGACCCACGTCCGGGCCGCCGGTAAACAAGGCCACTTCTTTTTTGTCCCAGGCAGCGCTGACCATCTCACTCATCACCTCTGACGTGGCTGGCGTGAACTCCGACGGCTTGATCATCACGCGGTTGCCTGCCGCCAGGATTCCCGCCAGAGGACCAAAGGTCAGATTCACCGGAAAATTCCACGGAGAAATCACACCCACAACACCCAGCGGCTGATATTCAATGTGTGAGCGACCACCGAGCAGATTAAAGGGAAAAGAGCTTGGCCTGCGCTGCGGTTTCATCCACTTGTGCAGATGTTTACGCGCATGTTTCAGCGGTGTCAGTGACGCAGCGATATCGGTCAGCAGGGTTACCTGACGCGAGCGGCAACTGAAGTCGGTATTCAGGGCATCGACCAGTTTGTGTTGAAACTTCAGCAATACATCAATACCACGATCGATCCGATCAATGCGCGTGGCGGCGCTGACCGCGCCCTGCTGAAGGTAGTCTTCGCGCTGAGCATCGAGCGCGCTGCGCAACATGGCTGCAATCCGGGCTGACTCGGTTACCGGATCACTATCCCCGCGGTTATCCACTGTGCTGGTCATCTTGGTTTACTCATTTTTTGATCATTCAGGATTTAATTATTTTGCAGACATTAATTGCCCAGTGCGCGCAATTCTTCATACACAATCGGCACAAAGTCGGCGGCGGTCCATGATGGCACCTGCCCCCAGCGCGCATCGTGAATCGCCAGGGGCGCGGCAGCGATGGTTTGTTCCAGCGTCAGTCCCTGTGCAACCAGCGCTGAAATACGCTCGCGGATATCGTAAAGCATGGCCAGTACTTCCTGCATACCTTCGCGATTGCTGACGCCACTGCCGTGACCCGGAATCACTTTGGTGTCGGGGCCCGCCAGCTCAATCGCCAGTTCCATTGCTGCAATCATGCCCAGAAAACTGCCGCCGTTGTAGACATCAATAATGGGATACATATTGGTGCGGAACACGTCACCCAGATGCATGACATCGGAGCCGCGAAAGTGCACAAAACTGTCACCATCTGTGTGCGCGGGTGGTGCAATAAACACACGCACTTCCTCACCGTTCAGATGAAAACTGATGGCGTCGCTGTAGGTGATCACCGGCAGCGCACCCGCTGGCGGCTGCGGAAAGGTAATACCACCGCGTCGGGGTATCCGCAGTTCGGTGAGCATGCGCACGCGCACATCGTCGTGTGCCAGAATGGTCACGCCATAGGCAGCCAGATTATTGTTGCCACCGATGTGATCCGGGTGCACGTGCGTGTTGACCACAAAACGTATTTCCGCATCACTGATGGAGCGCACCGCCGTCAGCAAATTTTCAGTGTCACGGTCATAACGGTCATCAATCAGCAGCACACCATCTGGCCCCGAGAACACACCGATATTGCCATCGGTGTCGGGCGCTTCCAGCATGTGCACATTACCGGCAACATGTGTCACTTTAAAAAAGTTTTCTGCCGTTTGTGAAGACACAATGCCGGGTGCTAACAGGCATAGTGTGACGAGAAATTTTTTGATGACAGGTGTCATGATCACACTTAACCTCGTTGTTGATTAATTTTTATCCGTGTGCAAAATTGCACTCACTGATTTGTACCCATTGATCCATTTTCACAAGGAAATATTCATGAACTTTATACGCAGCAACATCAAGTGGATCATGCTTGCCGGTGGCGTACTCACCTGCACCATGGCGTTGGCCATCGTGGCGCCGCAACTGGCCCTGCAACGAACCTTTGGCGCAACGCTGGAAGGACCGTTGGCCGAGGTGGTGGTGCGCAGCTGGGGCATGCTGGTGACACTGGTGGGTGCCATGTTGATTTATGCCGCCTACCGGCCGGTGTATCGGCCGTTGGTGTTGCTGGTCGCGGCATTGAGTAAAGCGATGTTGCTGATATTGATCGCCGGCCCGGGTCGCGAGTTTGCTGCGACCGCCGCGCCGGTCATTGTGGCTGATGGCCTGATGGTACTGTTGTTCAGCGTGTATCTGCTGACTATCAAGGCTGGCCAGCATGATGCGCCTTCCCAGTCTTTCTGAATGAGGGTCTGAGCCAGGGCCTGAGCAAATATCTGTAAATCAACACACACACAATCAGTAATGCCACCAAGGCAGCGATGACAGCCGATAACAATGTCAGGCCATATTCCTCGATAATCTTCTGTGTCGACGCCTCAGCGATCATGCGTTGCCCCGAATATCCCGGTGGCATGGGCAACACGCCGACGTCAGCAGCGTAGGACTCGTAATCCTGCAGCATCTGGGCAACACGCTCCGGCTGTTCTGCGCTGAGGTCGCGAATTTCACCGGGATCACGCACCACATTGTGCAAGCGCCACACACCATCGCCGTAGAAGTCTAGATTACGCACCAGCTTATAGTCACCCTTGAACACCGCGGATTGTCCTGACGCTTCCAGCGAAACCGCATCCTCTGGCCCATAGACAGCTGTCTGCCTGCCTTGCAGCACATCAAACAGGCTGCGCCCGGTAAACGCCGGCCCGGTGGTCAGCGCCGGTGTTCCCGTCAGATCCAGAAGCGTGGGGACGAGGTCTGTCATAAAACTGAAGGGGTGCAACACACCCGCAGCCGGGATACCGGGGCCAGACATGATCAAGGGCACTCGTGTGCCGCCTTCCGAGGCATGAAACTTGAACAATGACCCGGCAACGCCACCGGCCAACGCCCATTCCGGGCCAATCGACGCGTAGGTGCCGCGCTCGCCCAATGTGTCATTTGCCAGCGAATAACCTTCGAGGCGCAACCAGAGCCGGAAGCGTGAATCCGCAGTGGGATGATTGTGTTCCGGCCCGTTATCCGAGAGCACCACAAACACACTGTTGTCATACGCACCGGTGGCCTTCAGGTGATCAATCAGCCGCCCGAGGTGGAAATCCATGGCTTCCAGCATTCCGGCGTTGATCTGCATGCTGCGGATGCTGCTTTCGCGCTCGGACTCCGAGAGATCTTCCCATTTGCGCAGCACCTCGGGCACGGGTGCTAGTTCGGCATCCGCCGGGATCAGCCCGCGCGCGATCGCGGCTGCATGGCGGCGTTGGCGCTGAACTTCCCAACCTTCGTCGTAAACACCGTTGTAACGCTCGATGTATTCACGTGGCGCCTGCACGGGGATGTGAATAGCCTGGAAACCGATGTATGAAAAAAACGGTTGGTCCGGCGCGCGCTGGTCAATGAATTCAATCATCTTGTCGACCAGAAACTCTGATGAATAGAAGTCGTCTGGCAAGGTGCCGCGCTGCCCGTCTTCAAACCAGTCGGCCTGGTCATATTGCGGCAGGTACGATCGTTGTTCCCAGTTATCCGCGCCGGAGGCGTCGAGAATAAAGCTGCGATCAAAACCACGGGCAACAGGCAGGCTTTCCGGCGAATGCCCAAGGTGCCACTTGCCGGTGATGTAGCTGGCATACCCGGCTGCACGCAGATGCTCCGCCAAGGTCGGCACATCACTGGCCAACTCGCCGCTGTACGACGGGTGGTCCGCCTGCTCGGGCGGGCGCAGGTGATCCAGCGTCGCAACACCTGCCCGATGGCTGGGCACACCGGTCATCAACATGGCGCGCGAGGGTGCGCAGGTGGGCGTGGTATGGAAATTACTGAACATCACACCGGACGCCGCCAGGCTATCAATGTGTGGTGTATTGATCTCGCTGCCATACACACCCAGATCGGTGAAACCGGCATCATCAATCAGGATCACCACAATATTGGGTTGAGCCGCCATGGCCGGGGCGGACACCAACCACAGTATTAGCAGGCACATCAGCCTCAGCGCGCGGCTGAATACGCCTCCGTCCCCATAAATACGCTTATGAATACGATTCACAACGCCTCCGTCCCCATGGATTGCCATGGATTGAATGTTTACGCATCGCGGGCACACCGGAAACCGACGTGCATTAATGAACTGTCAGGGGTGGAGTGGCTGCGTGATGACACGCGATAACCGTGACAGACGGCCGCTTCGCATAAAAATGACCCGCCGCGCTGCACTTTAGTGGTGCCTTGCAAGGGCGCGTCGTCAGCGCCTGTGCGTCCGGCATAACTGCCGTGCCAGTCTGCCGTCCATTCCCAGACATTGCCGGCCATGTCACTGAGTCCGGCCGGCGACAATCCGAAGTGACCCACGGGTGAGGTGGTTGCAAAACCGTCGTCGAGGGTATTGATGATGGGGAAAGTACCGTTCCAGGTGTTGGCCTGCCAGACGCGGGCCGGGAAGTCACCTTCCTTCAGCAAGGTGTCGCCAAAGGCATAACTGACATCACCCTGGTGACCACTGCGCGCGGCAAACTCCCATTCCACTTCGCTGGGCAGGCGTTTGTCCTGTGCACTGCAATACGCCTGGGCATCATCCCAGGACACTTGGGTGACAGGATGATCGGCAGGCGCCGGTTCGCCGTCGGGTCCCAAGGGAGCGCGCCAGTAAGCGCCGGGCTGCAGGAGCCAGCGGCCGGTGCCAAACTGCATCACTGCGGCGTCGCCGAATCGTTCGGCGGTGGTGACATACCCGGTTTGCTGCACAAAGCTTGCAAATGCGGCGACGGTCACTGGCGTGCGATCCATCAGAAAATCAGGCAACTGCACATGAAACACCGGCCGTTCATCGTCCATGCCTTGTTCAGAGCCAATCACCGACTGGCCACCGGGTATTAGCACCATATCGACGGGCAGATCATCGGCTGCCGCCGTTGCACCCAGTAACATGGCCCCGGCCATCGCGCAGGCCCGGATTAAGAAGCGCCCAACCGGACGAGGATGTACAGCAAACAAGGCAGTCACGGGCGTTTCCTCGCTAAATGTCGCATGTTATTATCCAGAAGTATAATTATGGCATCAGGGATTGTCTACTGGCCAAAAATCATAACAGGGATATGGCTTTATGAAGATCAAACCTTGGTTGCGGACCCGGGTAATTGGCCTTGTGACCAGCAGCGTTTACCGCCACCTGCGTCGCAGTAAAGCGGCATGGGTCAGGCGCATCAAAGGCCAAGCGGCCGTCGTGCACTATTTTCACCAGGTGGATGATCCCTATTCCGATCTGGCGGTACGCGCCCTGCCGCATCTTGTGAGTCAGTACCGGATCACCTTGGTGCCGCACCTTGTGCCTGCTCCCGATGCCGGGGCAGCACCGGAGCCTCAGCGTCTGGTGGATTGGTCATTGCGCGACGCATCCGATCTCGCCAGCGCCCTGAGTCTGGAGTCACTTCCTTGGCAGATGGCGGCCAATGACAGCGCCGTTGTGCAGGCTCAGGCTGCACTGGCCGGGATCACGGATCCTGTCAGGTTCGCCGAAATCGCGGCTACCATCCGTCATGCCTTCAAGCGGCTCCCTGAACTGCAGCCAGAACTGCAGCCAGAACTGGCGTCAGAAATACAGGCGTCAGAACTGGTTTTGGCTAAGCTCAACATTGCGGCAAGCGGTGATGCAGAAGCGGCTCTCAACGATGGCAAAACACTGCGCAAGGCACTGGGTCACTATCTGGGAGCGATGTTTTATTTTGAGGGGGAATGGTACTGGGGACTGGATCGGTTGCCGTATCTGGAGCAACGCCTGCAATCCTTGTCACGCAACAACACTGTTACGCCTTTTGTGAGCCGACTGGAATGCTCTGTCGACGAGACTCATGTGACACCACTGGAATGCTCCGTCGACGAGACTCAAGCCGTTCCTGCGCACACGCAACAGCGCCCTGTAGTGGATTTATACTTCTCCTTTCGCAGCCCTTACAGCTGGATTGCACTGCCGAGAGTGTTT
Organism: Gammaproteobacteria bacterium; assembly: GCA_041306975.1. Classification (GTDB taxonomy): domain Bacteria; phylum Pseudomonadota; class Gammaproteobacteria; order Pseudomonadales; family Pseudohongiellaceae; genus Pseudohongiella. The sequence goes on from JBFZEG010000134.1 coordinate 10,415, forward strand.
GCCCTGGCAACGCGCTACAACGCGCAGCTGAATCTGCGTTTTGTGTTACCCATGGTGATGCGCGGCCTGCCAATCCCGGAATCCAAACGCTTATACATTGTCAGCGACACCAAACGTGAGGCGGAGCGGGTGGGGCTGCCGTTTGGATTGATTGCTGACCCGGTGGGCAAACCCACTGAACGTGGACTGGCGGTGCTGCACCACGCCATTCAGGCTGGCAAAGGTGAGGCACTTGCGCTGTCGTTTATGCGCGGCGTGTTTGCCGAAGGCATCAGTGCGCGCAGCGATAGCGGTTTACTCAAACTGTGCCTAAGAGCGGGCATCAGTGCCGCACAAATGCATGATGCTCTGGCCGATACGCGGTGGCGTGCAGTGGCTGAAGCCAACCGCGACGAGATGTTTGCGCTTGGCATCTGGGGTGTACCTGCCTTCCGTGTAAACAAAGGCAGCGCACACTGGGGCCAGGACCGCTTGTGGCTGCTGGAGCAGCAACTCAGGCAAGCAACGATGCCAGCACCCGACGCTCCCCGCTGAAGGGTCGGCGTCCATGCATGACCAGTGAGTTATCCACCAGCGCCACGTCGCCCGCTTGCCACACCATATCAAAGGAGAGCTTCTCCGCCAGATCAATCACCGTGGCCATGGCCTGCGGATCGATGACACTGCCATCACCAAAACAAATGGATTTCTGAGCCACATTGCGTTTGTCCTGCCAGCCCTGAAACGCTGCAATCAATTGATTAAAGAACACCCTTCGACCATCGTCAAGTGTGCGCACCGCGGGCAGCACCGGTGTGGTCACCCGCAGGTTGTCTTCCGGCAACCACTGCCATTGATACCCCAGGCTCTGCAGTTTTGCTTCTGCCGCCGCTTTATCAGGCGCATTTAATGTGCTGCGCCAGCTGCGCCCCTGCCCGGATTGCAGATCCTCCTGATCGGGCATGGTATTGGTGTATCTGACGCCTTTGGTCTCACAGGCATGCACAAAATCCGGCATGACGGCTTCAATCTGCGTCAGCAATACGTCAGAGCGGCACAGCGGGGTAGCACCACCGGCGGCCGCCGGATGTTCACAGAAAAAGAACAGTGCCGACGGGTAAACGGGTGTCTGCGCCATTTCATGATGCAGATAGATAGCAATGTTGGCGGGCGCTTCATTGGCGGTAAAGACCCGCTCCGTACGATTGCGTCTGACCGCATTGGATAATGAATCGGTGTAGGTAAAATTCTTCAACTCAAAAAACTGAATGAAGGCGTCAAAATCCAAGTCGGTTTTTAACGGGAACCCGCGAAACAGAATAGCCCCATGGTCGGCCAGTTCAGCGTGCAGGGATTGTCGGTGTGCCTGAACCCAATCCGACACCGCCTGTAAACCAGTGGTGCTATCTGACTGCAGAGCGTAAATCAGCGGAAATGCTTGCGGGTGAAACTGCTGAGCTTCAACAGCGACAGAGTTGATTGCCAACGCGGGTTTATTGCTTGTTGTACTCATTCTCACCTCAGTCATAAATGGGATAAAACTTACCAAAGGCCAATTCGCAGAAAGCACCCGGATCATTAAACCGGCGGTTCTGATTCAACGCGGAGATCGCTGCCATATCGTCATCGCTGAGTGCGAAGTCGAACACCGCAAGGTTTTCTGCAAGGCGTTCAAGCCGCGACGTTTTTGGAATCACCGAGGTGCCGCGCTGAAAACCCCAGCGCAGAACCACCTGCGCCGGCGTGCGCTGCACACGACTGGCAATGTCCTTCACCACAGGCTGTTGTAATACCGAATCCTGATCGCTGGCCATGGACAGCTCAACGTAGGAACCCGCGCCCAGCGGCGAGAACGCCGTCACGGCGATGTCGTAGTGGTGCGCCAGCCGGATCAGGCGCTGCTGTGTCAAATACGGATGCGCTTCAATCTGCAACATCGCCGGTTTTATACTGGCATAGGCCATCAGATCGTGCAGCAGTGCACTGTTGTAATTACACACACCAATATTGCGAACCAGACCTGCCGGCACCAGTGTTTCCATGGCACGCCATGTGTCCGCCAACGGTACCGGATCAACCACCATCTCGGGGTGCTCCGCCTGCGGATCAAAAATCCACTCCGGCGGATAACGCTTGGCAATGGGCACGTATCTCAGGGAGATGGGAAAATGTATGAGGTAGAGGTCAAGGTAATCGAGCCCCAGATCAGACAAAGTCTTCTCACAAGCTTCACGCACATGCTGCGGATGATGGAAGGTGTTCCATAACTTGGAGGTGATCCACAAATCCTGACGCGTGCACAGACCTTCGGCCAGCGCGCGGCGGATGCCTTCGCCAGCCTGTTTTTCGTTGCCATAATCAGCGGCACTGTCCAGATGACGGTATCCGGCTTTGATCGCATTAAACACCATGTCAGCGGTATCGTCTCTGGCGATTTTCCACAGACCAAACCCAACGGCCGGCATCTGCTGCTGTTTAACGTGAATGCTGCTCATACCTTCCCGCCTTGTAAACCATGTTGCAGTTGCTGCGCGCGCAGAAAACTGTCGATGTTGACTACTTGTCCAGTGCGCAGTGATTCCTGGGCAGCACTGGCCACAATCATCGACCATAAGCCCTGTTGTACCGTTGCGCAGTCCACCTGTTTGCCATCAAGCTGATCCATCAGTGCGATGTGCTCATAGTAGGTGGCGCCATGATGCCCACTTTGCTCGATCAGCTTAGGATACGATAATTGGGTGCTGCGTGATGCACCGTTTTCACCCAACTCAACCTTGATCGAGGTCTGTGTGGGCACCTGCGCGTGAAAATCAAAACGCTCGTGGGTCACCAATCTGCCCTGGTCACCCACCACAATCAGTTCTTCAGAAAAGTCCGCACAGAACATGTTGAGTGTAAAACTGGCTTTGATGCCGTTGGCGTAATCGATACAGACAAAAGCATGATCATCAATGTCTGAGGCCACGCCGTCTTTTTCAAAGTCCAGAAAATTCACCGCACGACCACCCGTGGCATACACTCGGACGGCCTGCGAGTCTGCCATCAGATTGATCAGATCAAAATAGTGACAGCATTTTTCGACCAGAGTACCGCCGGTGTTGCGATTAAATTTGTTCCACTGCCCGACTTTATCCAGAAAGGGCGGGCGGTATTCACTCATGCTGATGGTGTGGATCTGCCCGAGACTGCCGCGGGCTTTTACCTCGTGAAAGGCTTCCTGATACTGGGCTTTGTAGCGGTACTGCAGACCAATTTGCACAAAGGCGCTGTGTTTTTCAGCGGCGTCCATCAAGGCCACGGCATCCGCCAACGTTGTTGCCATGGGCTTTTCCAGAAAAATCGGCTTGCCACTGGCCAGTGCGGTTCTTAACACCTCAAGGTGCGTAAAGTTGGGCGTGCAGATCATCAGCACATCAGCGTCTGCGTCATTGCAGGCGGACTCCAGGTCGGCATACCGGCGCAACACATCGCTGGAAATCGCGCGGTAGGCAGCCTCTGCCGCATCCATACTGTGCGCCTGCTGGTCATAGATGCCGAGCACACGGGCGCGGCCCAGCAATGCCGCCACACGCATGTGTTCCTGCCCCATCGTGCCGGTGCCAATCACCACTAGGTTATAGCGTGGCGCTTCCTGCTGATAGAGATAACGATCGGCTTCAGTAATGTGCCGTTGATTGACAGAGTGTTCAAAAAATCGCAAACGTGCTTTTGTCATTTTTTTTACCGCATAAACGCAGGAAACACCTGCTTGACCCAGACCACAATGTTTACGGCCAGCAGCGACAGCATCAGTGGCCAGAACGCCGCACTGAGGCCACCCACCAACCCGATGGGCGAGAACAGTACGTACAATGCCACCACACAGGACATCAGTGTAAACGCACAAGGGATGGCATAACGCCACGGCGTCAGGTCCACCCCCTGCCTGGGCTGGAAAGACCAGTTCTCGCTGCGTGGCTGCAACTTGCCGAACAGCAGCATAATCGCCACTTCAATCACAAACAATATGGCGTACACATGCAGGAAATGCAGCGTGACAACATCATCAAACACAAAGCGCAGCAGACCGTAAGCAATCACATGGAAAACAATGGCGACCTTGGCGCCCACGGCCGGCACGCGGGTGGTAAACAGTCCAACCAGCACAACGGCGATCACCGGGATGTTGTAGAAGCCGGTAAACATGCGAATCAGCTGCCAGAGTCCTTCCGGCGCGTATTGCAGCAATGGCGCGACGACAAAGGAAAACAGGGCAATCACCACGCTGGCGATTTTTGCGACACGCAACATAGTTCTGTCATCCACCGGCTGCTTTTTTAGCGGTGCATAGACATCCAGACAAAACAAGGTCGCGGCACTGTTCAACAGTGAATTGAATGAACTGAACACGGCGCCCAGCAGCACCGCCAGAAAAAAACCCGTGGCGTAGCCAGGCAGCACATCGCGCACCAGTCGCGGGTAGGCCTGATCAATGGGGCTCAGCCCGGGTCCGTACAGGTGAAAGGCGATGATGCCGGGTATCATCATCATAAAAGGCACCATGACTTTAAAGAAGCCGGTATACAGAACGCCCTTCTGACCCTCGGCGAGATTTCTGGCGGCCAACGTGCGCTGTATCACGTATTGGTTGGTGCACCAGTAAAACAGATTGGCGAGAATCATGCCGGTGAACAAGGTCCCAAACGGCGTTGGGTCACGTGGCCCACCAATCGCATTGAGCTTCTGGGTGTCGGTGCTGGTGATGATGGCCAGACCGCTGCTCACGCTGCCGTCGCCCAACAGCGACAGTCCCAGCACAGGCACGGTCACACCAATCACCAGCAGACCAATGCCGTTGAGGGTATCGGAGATGGCCACCGCTTTTAAGCCACCAAACACTGCGTAAATACTGCCAATCAAGCCAATCGCCACAATGGTCATCCACAGCGCCTGACTGTCACTGACCCCGAGCAAACCCGGCACATCAAACAATTGCAACACCGCGATAGAGCCTGCGTACAGCACCGAGGGAATGGTCACCAGCCCATACCCGACCATAAACAACACCACCGTCAGGCGGCGTACACCATCATCAAAGCGCTTGTGGAGGAACTCCGGCAAGGTACTGAACGCACCGGCCAGATAACGCGGCAGAAAGATAAACGCCATGCAAATGGTGGCAAACGCCGCAGTCACTTCCCAGGCCATGCTGCTCAGATTAAAGCCATAAGCAGACCCATTGAGTCCAATCAATTGCTCAGCAGACAAATTGGTCAACAGCAATGAGCCCGCGATAAATGTCGCGCCCAGACCGCGGCCGGCAAGAAAGTAGCCATCCTGGGTACTGACGTCTCCGCGGGTTTTGCGGTACGAGATCCAGGCCACCAGTGCCATAAAAAACGCACAGCTGAGCAGTGTGACCGTTAAGTTAGCGGTTTCCACGGGCCACCGGCATACAAATGACCCGGACAGGTAGCAACGCCCACCCGTTCAGGCCTATGACCTGCAGCATGGGCGCGGACAACACACCGTTTCGTGGAACATTTATCATCTTGTTATGACTCCAGCCATGAGGGTTGATCCGTGCTGTGTGCGGCTACTCTAGTTGGATTGTCATTTTGTGGTCAACCATGGGTTTGGTATTTGCTGACAGGATGACAATGGTTTATTGTCCGTCGCTG
>JBFZEG010000145.1:0-2781 GCA_041306975.1 Gammaproteobacteria bacterium
GCTCAGGACTTATCCAGTGCCCCAAGCCGGTTCACACGAATGATATCCTGCAGTTCACTGACGTACGCCATCCCTCGCTGAGAGTAGCGAGTCAGGCCGCGTGCCAACACCATGGAGTCGAGCGGTCGACCCTGAGCACGCATTTGCGCGCGCATCTCCCGCATCTCCTGATAGCTGCTGTTGGTATTTAGGTTGAGAAAATAGGCGTTGACTGATTCTTCAATCGAGGCAAACGCCTTGACCTCATGAGTCGCATTCACACCACGGCGCGCCGGGACAAGACCACAACCGGAATCAAAGCACCATTGCCCGAACATGTTATTCGCTTCACGTGCAAAACGTGACATGCCCCAGGCAGATTCGTTAGCAGCCTGCGCAAGCACCAGAGAAGTCGGGATTACATCCACTCGCTCCATCAATTCCTGCAGCACCTGAGCTTCACTGAGTTCTGCTGCATCAAGACGGTACTGTTCAGCGATATCCAGCATGGTGAGATATTCAACATCACTTAGACGCTGCCCACTGCTGACCACCTGCCACATGGGTTCTAGCAGCGCCCGGTTTATAAAAATATTGTAATTTTCACGTTCTATGTAACCCGTCAGGAAGTCAAAAAACGCATTCTTGCGGGCCTGAGTATCAACAAATGATTCAAAGTCCGGCAGTTCGCTGACCTCAGGCTGCTGTTCAGTAAGCTCTGGAATAAATTCGGGTAACTCAATGATTGGTAAGGATTGCCGGTACTGAGCCCATGCCGTAAACGTGAAGGCACCCAGGGCTGCGACCAAGGTCCCGCGTGCGAGCCATGACAATCTTGGGTGTCGGAAAAAATCATTCATAATCAAATCTCTTGCTTTCAGCCTTTTTGCCTGTTGTTGAGGATGCATCGTTTGCATGTCTCTACAAAAGACCACGTCTCGATCAGTTTCATCTGACATTGACGACTTCAATACAGGCTGGTAAGCAGCCGGCACAGTCAGCCAAAAGGTACTTGGGACCAGCTTGATTGGTGCTTAATGCGCACCAGATTTTGCCAGAGTTCAAAGTAACAACATTAGGTACCTTAGCCCAAAAGGTTGGCCAACGCAACGTTGACCCCATAGACCGCCCTGTTTTTACCATCTTTTTGCCACAATTCAGAGGCAAAAGGACCCACGGCGCGCTACAGCAGAAGCTGTGCAATCACGCGTTTTTGCTGCCGCCACGGCAATCGGGCGAGGCTGGAGCTGGATTTTGCCGCGCTTGCCACTCGGCAGGACTGTAAAGGTGCAATGCCAGCGCATGCACCCCATCTTTGAGTTCATCTGCCAGCAGTGCATACATCAGCTGATGGCGTTTGACTGCACCCAAGCCGTCGAAACGCCCGGAAACCACTGTCAACTTAAAGTGAGACTCCGTTGCCGGCCCGCTATGCATGTGACTTTCATTAATTAATTCAAAGTTTTGCAGATTATCATCACTTTTCACTTTAACTTCTATCCGCGCCTGCAAAGACATAAGCCATGCCCCGAAATTGAAACCCGGCCGAAGTATACCCCTCTGGGGACGGAGAGATCAAAAAATGAACAGTTGTAAACCTGTGCAGAAATTTGCCACCTGCGCGCTCGCAAGCTCGTGTTATGATCCGCGCCCTATGACTATCTCCTGGTATCCCGGACACATGTTTAAGGCCAACAAAGAGTTGGCCAAACTCATGCAGCAAATCGACGTGGTAATCGAGGTGCTGGATGCGCGCATGCCCGGCGCAAGCAGTAATCCGCTGATGCATAAAATGCGTCTGCGCCATCACAAACCCTGTCTACACATTCTCAATAAGGCCGACCTCGCTGATCCTGCGCGCACCCGCGCCTGGCTGCAGTATTTCAACAGCCAACCTGGCAGCCGGGCGCTTGCCAATGGAAAAGAGAGCATTCTCAACACAGAGCTGATCATTGGTGCCTGTCAGCGCCTGGTTGATGATCAGGCGCTGATGCCGATAACCAAGGTGGCGGTTGAGGTCGACGCGATGCCCGAAGAGAGTCCCCTGGACACTGAGCCCGCAGACATTGCAGACCTTGGTGGCGCTGAAGATGAGGATGATGACTGGCAGGCTGACCAGGAAGCGCCAGGATCTCAGGAGCGTTATCGCAAACGGAAATTTAACGCGGTGATTGCAGGCATCCCCAATGTAGGCAAATCCACTCTGCTGAATCAGATCATCGGTCGTAAACTTGCCAAGACCGGCAATGAGCCGGCAGTGACCAAATCACAACAAAGAGTCAAGCTTAATGATCAGTGGTATCTCTTTGATACTCCTGGTGTTTTATGGCCAAGACTGGAGGATCAGCAGGCAGCTTACCGGTTGGCTGCGGCGGGTGCGATTCGCAACACAGCGATTGTGTTTGAAGACGTTGCTATGGTCGCTGCCGAGTTTCTGATGCGCGATTTCCCGGATTCTCTGAAAGCACGTTATAAATTTATTGAACTGCCGGGTTCAGCCGAAGAATTTATGGAGCAACTGGCAACCAAGCGTGCCTGCCGAAATAAAGCAGGCAGAACTGACTGGCACCGTGTATCCGAGATTCTGCTGCATGACTTTCGTGAGGGCAGCCTTGGGCGCCTGACACTGGAATTGCCCCCAAGCGCCTGAATACATTTATCTTCTTATTGTACCCCTGCAACTGTGACAACGATATTGATAAGCCGCTATCACCCATGCAACATTCAACCATCCATGGATTGATCATTTTTTGATCTCTCCGTCCCCAATGAAAGCCAATGTAAGAGTAAATATGAGTCAAC
>JBFZEG010000077.1:0-31418 GCA_041306975.1 Gammaproteobacteria bacterium
TTTGTGGACGACCTGTATCAAGGCAATGGAACTTACCGTTGGCCGGACGGTCAGAGGTACGTTGGTACTTTTTTTGCTAACGAGAAGCACGGCGCAGGTACCTTTTTTTATGCAAGCGGTACACGGCGTGAACAAGTTTGGGAATATGGTCGTTTTGTACGGTAAGGAATGAGAATGAAAGAGTTGCAGGACATACGGCGTGATTTTCGCAAGGGGACGCTGACCCGGGAAGAGTTGCACAGTGACCCGATTGAGCAGTTTAATCTCTGGATGCAACAGGCTCTGACGACCGATATTGTTGACCCCACTGCAATGATTCTGGCCACGGCTGCCCGTGACGGACAGGTCAGTCAGCGCGTGGTGCTGCTAAAGGGGTTGGATGAGCGAGGTTTCGTATTTTTTACGAACTATGAAAGTCGCAAATCGCAAGAAATTTCTGTCAATTCCAACGTCAGTTTGCACTTCCCGTGGCTTGCGATAGAACGTCAGGTGATGGTGTGTGGTGTTGCGGAAAAGATTTCCGTTGAAGAGTCCAGTGCCTACTTTCAAAGTCGTCCGCGAGAAAGCCAGTTGGCTGCCTGGGCTTCTCCACAAAGTCGCGTGTTGAGTTCCCGGGACACGATGATGCAGCAATTGGGGAATCTGCAAAAAAAATACGCAGACTCCGATGTGCCGTTGCCCGAATTCTGGGGCGGATTCCGTGTTCGGCCCAGTCAGATAGAGTTCTGGCAGGGTGGTGCCAACAGACTACACGACCGTTTTATGTATTCGCTGCAAGCCGGTCAGGCTTGGCAGATAGACAGGCTTGCACCCTGATCATCGTGTTACTCCTGCCACGTAGGAAGCTTTTTGGCTACCAGAGCGCGTTTCAGTCTTGCGTATTGCGGCAAGCCATTTTTATAAGGCGGGTAGTCTTCTCCTGAAATCAGTGGCTGAAAGTATTCCCGCGCCTTGGCAGTGATACTGAACCCATCGTCAGAAATAAAGTCTCTTGGCATCGTTTTTTCGATGTTTGCCACGTCAGATAACGCGACTTCACCAACCGTCCAGCGATAGGTTTTGCCAGGCTTGCGCACAATGGTTGGCATCACTGCATTTTTGCCGGCCAGTGCAAATTCAACGGCCGCTTTACCCATGGCATAAGCCTGCTCAACGTCAGTGGCCGAGGCGATATGTCTGGCCGCTCGTTGCAGGTAGTCGGCAACGGCCCAGTGATATTTGTAACCCAACTGCTGCTTGATCATATTGGCAAGAAAGGGGGCTACTCCACCAAGCTGTGTATGACCGAAAGCATCCTTGCCGCCTGTGTCAGCCAAGAACTGGCCATTGGCATAATGAGCACCTTCGGAGACAACAATTGCACAATAGCCAAAACGTTTGACACATTCCTGTACTTTTTTGAGGAATGCGTTCTGATCAAAGGCTATTTCCGGGAACACAATAATGTGAGGCGCGTCACCTTCCTGTTCAGCAGCTAACCCGGCCGCGCCGGCAATCCACCCGGCGTGCCGACCCATGACTTCCATGACAAATACCTTGGTTGAGCTCTCGCACATGGATGCAACATCCAGGCCGGCTTCGCGAATGGATACGGCGACGTATTTGGCGACTGACCCGAATCCCGGGCAGTTGTCAGTCACAGGCAGATCATTGTCTACTGTTTTGGGAATGCCGATGCAAGTGATGGGAAAGCCTTCTTTCAGGCTCATCAAGGAGACTTTGTTGGCGGTATCCTGCGAATCGCCACCACCGTTGTAAAGGAAATAGCGGATGTTGTGGGCCTTGAACACATCCATCAGGCGTTGATACTCGGCGCGGTTATCCTCAAGACTCTTCAATTTGTATCGGCAAGAACCAAAGGCCCCTGCGGGCGTATGGCGCAGTGCTGCGATGGTGCTGTCAGTCTCTTTGCTGGTGTCAATCAGTTCCTCTCTGAGAGCGCCAATGATGCCATTAAGTCCTGCGTAGACTTTGCCAATCTTGTCGCCATGGGTTCTGGCTGTCTGGATAACGCCGCAGGCGCTGGCGTTAATGACAGCGGTTACGCCGCCGGATTGCGCGTAAAACAGATTTGCTTTGGCCATGAGGTAACCTGTGTGATCGAACCCGTGGCAAAATGCCTGACGAGATGCAATGGGGTACTGACAGGGGCATAATGGTACAAATTGCCAGAGTGCTTGGCAATCAGCCAAGCACCTCGCAATAATGAGCACTCCCGGAACAAACAGGAATCGTCAGAACAGTATGAAGAAGATCATCATAGGAATGTCAGGTGCCAGTGGCCTGATTTACGGCATACGGCTGCTTGAGGTCCTCAAGGCTGATCCACAGGTTGAGACGCATCTGGTCATGACAGCATCGGCGCGACTGAATATCAGCCTAGAGACCGATTGGCAGGCGGACGCCGTCATAGCCCTGGCTGATCAGGTGCACTCAGTCAAAGACCTGGCTGCCAGCATCGCCAGCGGTTCTTTCCGCACCGATGGCATGATTGTGGCCCCCTGTTCCATGAAAACGCTGTCAGCTATTGTTAACTCTTATGCGGACAATCTGCTGACGCGCGCTGCTGATGTGATGCTCAAAGAGCGTCGGCGTCTGGTGCTGATGCCGCGTGAAACGCCTTTGCATGCGGGGCACTGTGAGTTGCTACTCAAAGCCTGTCAGATTGGCGCCATTGTTGCACCGCCGATGCCAGCCTTGTATGCGCGGCCAAAAACCATCGATGACATGATTAACCACAATGTGGGGCGGGTGCTTGACCTGTTTGATATTGAGTCAGGTCTGGTAAAACGCTGGCAGGGAGCCGCGCACGCGTTACGGCTGTAAAGACCGGCCGATCTGATCGCGACACAACTGTTGGCCAGCCTCAGCAATGCGGGAAAGTAACGCATGCACGTTTATGGCGTCCCTTTCAGCTGCGCTCTTGAATGTCTGACAATAACGCTGCATGTTCTCCATGACCTTGTCCTGACTGAGATTGGTATTTTTTGCTCGTAATGCCTGCGATTCCGTCAGGCTTTGCAACGCATCAAGCCAAAGTAGCTCTGCAGAGATTTCAATGGATTTGATCGTCTCGCGCAAAGATTGCCATGCCTCTTGGTTTGCCGCCATCATGATCGTGTTCTGTGAGTCTGCGGGCTGTTTCATCCAGCGCCTGGCCTGGCGAAGGGGTTGAACAACATGCAATGAAAACGGGCGTGATGTTTCGATTACCTGTGCAAGCAATTTATCGTCGAGCTCGCCGCGGGTGCTGGCATACCATGCGCAAAATAACAATACCGGTACATCCAGCCCGAGTTCTTGCTGCAATGTCAGGCAGGCATCGGCAACCTCGGGTTTGCGATAAGCTGTGACGGCAAAAGTGTCGAGTGTCATCATGAAATGAAGTCCGCAAATGTGTCCGAGGATTTGGTAAAGTAGGGCCATAAGATGACAGGAAATAATATGCATATCCACATTCTGGGAATTTGCGGGACCTTCATGGGCAGTCTTGCTGTATTGGCCAAAGAGCTGGGCTATACCGTGAGTGGGTCAGACGCCAATGTTTACCCGCCGATGAGTACACAGCTTGAGCAGCAGGGCATTGTGCTCAGCGAAGGGTTTGATCCTGCACATATGCAGCCGCATCCCGATCTTGTTGTCATAGGCAATGCCATGTCGCGCGGCAATCCAGCAGTCGAATACGTGCTGGACCAGGGGCTGCCATACTGTTCAGGCCCTGAATGGCTGGCCAGATACGTGCTGCAGAACAGATGGGTGCTCGCAGTAGCCGGAACACACGGCAAAACCACAACCAGTGCCATGTTGGCGTGGATACTTGAGTATGCGGGTATGAAGCCCGGGTTTCTGATTGGCGGGGTTCTGAAAAACTTTCCGTCTTCCGCGCGACTCGGAGAAAGCGACTTTTTTGTTGTGGAAGCCGATGAATACGACAGTGCATTTTTTGACAAGCGCTCCAAATTTATTCATTACCGCCCCCGCACCCTGATAATGAATAATCTTGAATACGATCATGCGGATATTTTTCCGGATCTGGCGGCGATACAAAAACAGTTCCATCATCTGGTTCGCACCGTGCCATCCTCTGGTCTGTTGTTGGTGCCAGGTAATGACCCTGCGTTGAATCAGGTGCTGGCTCAGGGTTGTTGGACACCGGTACAGCATATCCAGTTGATAGAGCACGAACGTGTTGAGGATTCCGGTGCCACGTATGCGCCCTGGTGCGTGCGTATGCTCAGCGCAGACGGCCGTCAATGTGAGATTATCAAACATGGGCCATCACACAGTTCAACGCGCGCAATAATAGGGTGGTCCCTGACGGGGCGCCACAACGCGATTAATGCTCTGGCTGCGGTTGCGGCTGCACATCATGTGGGTGTTGCAGTGGAAACGGCCTGCGAGGCGTTATCGCAGTTTGCCAGTGTCAAGCGTCGCATGGAGTGGCTGGGAGAGGTACATGGAATCCATGTTTATGATGACTTTGCTCATCACCCGACCGCAATTACTACAACTCTTCACGGGATGCGGCAGCGTCTGGCGGAGTATCCTGGTGCGCGACTGATTGCAGTCATCGAGCCGCGGTCAGCAACCATGAAAATGGGAGTCCATCAGGCGTCGCTGGCGGCATCTTGTGTGGATGCTGACCACGTTGTGTGGATGGCAGGTGGCGGAAACGGTCTGGATATCAAATCGGTAATCAAAGACAGTGCCATCCCTGCAGTTGGCTTTAATAGTGTTGACGAGATAGTGCAGTGGCTGCTCGGGCATTGCCACGCCGGAGATCATATTGTGCTGATGAGTAACGGTGGTTTTGGCGGCATACATCAACGATTGTTGGCAGCCTTAAGAGCAAGGTTCCTCTGACATGAAGCAGGAAGACTTGATCCCGTTGTTTCCCTTGCGCTCGGTGGTATTCCCGGGCGGCAAGCTATCTTTGCAGATTTTTGAGCAGCGCTATATTGATCTTGTCAGTCGCTGCATGAAAACCGATAGCGGATTTGGAGTCTGTCTGCTCCTCAAAGGCGATGAACTGGCTCAGCCTGGCACTCAGCAGCAAGTCAGTCGTGTTGGAATGTATTGCAAGATTGTTGATTGGGATAAGCTGCCCAATGGCCTGCTGGGGATTACGGTAGAAGGGTTGAGCAAGTTTACAGTGATGAACAGCTGGATGAGTGATAACAAACTGCTAATGGGGTCAGTGCGCTGGGAACCGGAGGACTTTCTGGGGCAGCCAGCCCTGCCGATGTCACCCGAGCAGGACGGGCTTGTTGATCTGCTCAGGGACCTGATGGCGCACCCGCTGATTGAAGAGCTAGGTGTTGTTATGGATTTTGCGGATCAACGGCAGTTAGGCTGGCGGCTTTCAGAATTATTGCCGATACCCATTCGCCAGAAACAACAACTGCTGGAAATAAACGATACATCAGAGCGTTTGCACGAAATTGAAAATCTGGTGGTGTCGGTTATGCAGCACAACAGCGGTTGACAGTTTTCAGGCAGTTGTCACGGCAAGAGCTCAATGACTCTGCTGAAATCAACAAGAATAATCAGTTGATCGTCAGAGTTGAAAAGCCCGGTGATGAATTTTGTGGATGGGTCTTGACTGGTTGCTGGCGCTATCTCAATCATGTTTTTATTCAGGTCAATCACTTCTGCAACACGATCAACCAGGATACCCACCACAAAGTCCTCTATTTCGACCACGATTATTCGTGAACTTTGAGTCTGCTCCACATCAGGCATGCCAAAAACCCTGCGTGCGTCAATGACGGTCACGACACTCCCTCGCAGGTTGATAATTCCGAGAATAAAGTGCGCAGATCCCGGAACAGGTGTAATTTCGGTGTAACGCAAGACTGCATTTACTTTTGCAGCATTGAGGGCGTAAGTCTCATTCGCCAGCTTGAAACTGATGTGTTTTATCATGTCCAGCGGTTCGTTGGACCTTAAGTGGTCCATCGCTAGCTTGCCTGGGGTTTTCATTGGTCTGATCCTACCTTGCGGCCTCTTGTCTCATACTTGTTTGTGGTAGCGGCACTGCTGCTGAAATCTTGAGTGGAAGGCTTGATCCCGGGCAGCCGCTATTTGGCATGTAGATGCAGGCAAGGTGGTGGTTATCGCCGCCACGATTGTTCATAATGAGGTTAATTTCAACTGGAGTAGTCAACCATGATGGACGTGTGGTTAAGTCCCGGTAACTGGACCCATGAGCAGTGGCTGGTGTTCAGCATTCTCGGTTTTATTGTGGTGGCTGTTGTATTTGTGGCTTATCGTCTTGTAAAACTGGTGCAGAGCGTCGGTGGCAAACGGGAGATGCCCGTGCTCAGACCCGGTAAACGTGCCGGGTCCAGACGCTGATTTGCGCATACAACCGCGCGACGGAAACACTCTTGAACTGTCGTATCAGCGTTCGAGCAATGTAAGATCCAGCACCGCAGCAGCAACTGCCAACAACACAACAATGGCTGCGAGCCAGCCCAGCAGTGCCAAAATGCGGAATGGTTTGCCTTCTTCGGGATACAGGCCAGACTTTTCGTATTCGCGCTCGGGTGATTCGGTGGACTTGAGATTTTCCTGGCTCATTAAATTCTCCTGCTGCATCTGTCTGGAATAAAAAAAATCTTTTAGGGTCATGGGTAAGGAGTAACAAGTCGCTGTGAGTCCCGGGCAAGCATTTTTATGCGACATCCCTACCGAAATCTTGCGCAAAGTCATGCTGGCGTCAGGGCTGCTGGCCGCAATACTGTTTGTATTCCCGGCGCACGCTATCGTTTACAGGCATGATACCGGATACTCCGGATTTGTTGCCAGAGACACTGATTACCCGGCAGTGTTTCCCCTGTATACACAAAAAAACGGATTCAAGATATGTGCCGCCACACTTATCAGCCGATCGTGGGCAATCACCGCTGCCCACTGTACCGAGCAAACACCGCTGGCGTCTTCCCTGCGCGCTGGCGAGCGCTTTGAGGTTACCATCGCCGGCCAGGTGTTTCGGGTCGACCGGCTGGTTCTGCATCCTTCCTGGCCCGGTAATCCGGGGTCTCGCTTTGATGCTTCGCAGGTTGATCTGGCGTTGATCAGGCTCGATTCGCCCGTCGACAGCGCTGTCCCGCTATACCTGTACGAAGCCGGCGATGAGTTAGGTCAGGTGCTCACTTTCCTGGGATGGGGATACAGTGGAACGGGACGCACGGGTTTGTCGGTAAACGATGGCAGGTTACGCTTTGCCAGAAACAAAGTGACCGAAGCGCTGGAACAATTGTTGTTTGTCTTTGATACGCCGGATGGTACAGCCAGCCTTGCAGTGGCGTATGAAGGTGTTCCGGGGCTGGGAGACAGCGGGGGGCCGGCGCTGGTGCGTAATAACGACTCGTGGCTGATTGCAGGTGTTGCTGTTGGTGAACTGGAGCAGACATCAGGGGGAGCAACTGGTTTATACGGTGCGACCATCGTTTACGAAAGGGTCAGTCGGCATATTGATTGGATCAGACAGGTAATTGCGGCTGACGCGTGATAATCCATGCGTTTATTTGCTAAACTCGAAAACAGCTGAAAAATGCTTTATTCCAATTCTTAATGTGATAGCCAGAGGTGAGCAATGAGTATCAAGATCGGTGACAAAATTCCTGCGGTGACATTAAAGACCATGGGCAAAGAAGGTCCTGAAAACATCACCTCAGCAAGCGTTTTTGATGGCAAAAAGGTTGTGTTGTTTGCTGTGCCTGGCGCCTTTACGCCTGGGTGTTCAGTCACGCATTTGCCGGGATATGTTGTTAACGCTGATAAAATCAAGGCAAAAGGCGTCGACACCATCGCATGCATGTCAGTTAACGATGCCTTTGTGATGGGAGCCTGGGGCAAATCGCAGAATGCGGAAGAGTTGCTGATGCTGGCGGATGGCAACGGAGACTTTACCCAGGCACTGGGATTGGAGCTTGATGCCAGCGGTTTCGGTATGGGCAAGCGCAGTCGTCGTTTTGCGATGATTGTCGAAAATGGTGTGGTTACCCACCTCGCGGTTGAGCCCGCAGCGGGTATAGACGTCAGTGCGGCAGAAAAAATAATGGCGCTTCTGTAAACGTAGGCAACATCCTCAAACCTGTCTGTTGCGGAGAGGCCGGTTATGCTGCAATCGCAAACCCCGGATAAACGGAGCATGGATTTGGCACTTGCCTCTTGTAAAGTGTCGAGTCCCTGCCTTTAATTGCCAAACGAATGGGCAGAAACACCGTTTGTTCTCCAGACTATTCGGTCTACTCCGGTGGTATGTCAGTTGATGAACGTTATGCATTGATGGATGGATTCAGTTGTCAGCGCAGTTGATCCAGTTGCACAGCGAGGTGACGGAGAATAACGGCGGTTGCCCCCCAAATCCGGTATTGGCCGTACTGGAGTTCCCAGAATTGGCGTTCTCTTCCGCGAAACAGCATGTGGTTGATCCGGTAGCTTCCGGGATTCAACACAATCGCTGCTGGCACATAAAAAATCTCCGCAACTTCTTCCGGACAAGCACACAGTGCTATACCGGGAGCAATTAGTCCAACCACGGGTGTCACGTGGAATGCAGACGGCATGATCAAGGGTGGCAATTTACCCAGCACAGCGACGTCGGCAGGGCGTAGTCGGGTCTCTTCCTCTGCTTCTCGCAGCGCGGTGTGGATAATGTCAGGGTCTTCAGGATTCGCGCTGCCGCCGGGCAAGCTGACTTGACCTGCATGTCGGCGCAGGTGCGAAGTTCGCAAGGTCAGCATGACATGGCTTTCCTCCAGGTCTGCGCGTGGACGGGTCAGTGTCAACAGCACGGCGGCATGTCTGACTGCCGTGCCATCTAAAAATTCAGCGGATTCCTGGCATTGTTCCAGCGGGTCAGGTGGCACAATCAGCCCGCCTGGCTCGGGCGAAAGCCGGAAATAAGTTTCCAGCTTCTGCACAATAGTGCTGGCGTTCATCTCGCCCTCTGCGCCGTCGGTTAGTTAAAGCGCCAGTTCAGCCCGACAAATGCACGTAGCGGCTCACCCGGGAAATATCGGTCGCCACCAAAAGCAGCCCAATCACCTCGTTCGGCATACCGGGTATCGGTCAGATTCAGGATGTTGACCGACAGAGTCAAGGCCTCTGAGGCCTCCCATCGTGTGCGCAGATTAAGAATCTGATGACCTTCGTATTGATTAAGATTCTCTGGGTTGGTGTAGTACTCACCCATGCCTACCATCTGAAGTTCTGTCAACAGATTACCTGTGGGTCGCCATTGCAGTTGTAAAGTACCAAAATTGCGTGGTGCAGATGACACATCGTTACCGTTGAGATTGACACCCCCAGAGATCTGATCATTTTCGTAACTGTGCAGAGCGTAATTGTATGCTCCGCTGATACGCCACTGTTCATTCAGGTCGAATGCACCGCTGAACTCAGCGCCCTTGTGGCGAGTGTGCATATTGTTCAGATTGATGCGATTACTGTCGGTAATGATTTCGTTGTCCTTATCCATATAGTAGGCAACGGCTTCATACGAAAATGCACCTTCACCACCCGAGATTCCGAGTTCGAGGCTGTCAATTTCAACGGCATCCAGATCGGCAACAGACTGGTTATTCTGCAGGCGATACAGTTCAGTTGCCTGCGGCGGTCTGAAGCCTCGTGTTACACGGAACTGGACATCGTGATTGTCATTAAGTGCATAACGGATGCCCAGTTTGGGTGCAAGATTGCCAAAGGTGTCTGAACGGTCTGCGGGTCGGTTATACCGGCATCCGCCAAAAGTACAGGGCAGGCCGTTCTCACGCGTGCGGCCGGTGAGCATTTTGTTGTCATAGTCATAACCCATGCGCTCAAAACGCAGGCCGAGGGTTATATCAAAGCCGTTGCTCCAGAATTGCTGATACTGCATAAACGGAGCGATCTGAGTGGCATCTACGTCGTAGTCGTAGTTCTTGCCGACGGGAATTGTAGCGACAACCAGCGGCGATCCGGTGGCGGGTCTCTCCTGACTTTGCAGCAAAGAGCCCTCAGTAAACTCCAGATCAAGTCCCGCGGCAAACTTGCGGTTTTCACCAAAGTCTTTGTATGTTGCAAACTGCATCCCTACGCTGCTGTGCTCATTAAGTTCAGTAGGTGTGCCTGGCAAGAAGTGTTGTACGAAGTCGAGGTCAGCCTTCCTGTAATAAGGAGTAATGACGACATCCCAACCGCTGCTGAGTGTGTAGCTGATGCTGGTCCAGGCGCGTGTGCTGCGGTTGTTGCGGTACGCCTCCGGGTTGGCGTTCTGACGACGCAGTACATCATCCTTGTAGGCGTTTGCGCCAACCACAAAACCAGCGGTTTCCTGGTTCAGGTTAGTGATGGTGATGCCGCCGTCAAGTTGCACGCCGTTATTGAGGCTGCTGGTGTAAAGCCAGGACATTTTTTGTTGATCGTAGCCGCTCTCTGGCCGGAATCCTTGCTCGCTGATCCCGTTCAGCAGCAGTGTGTGTTTGGTATTGCCGTTATCAAATCCAATTCGGGCATTGCTGCGCAAGGTGCCGCGCGGGCCTGCTTCGAGGGTCAGTTCACGGCGGTCATCGGGCGTAGGTAGAACAACGTTGATCATGCCATGCACGGCATTTGAGCCGTAAAAAGCTGTTCCTGGCCCACGGATGACTTCGATTCGCTCCGCATTTTCCGAATGCGAATCAAACAGCTCATTTACATTACAGAAGCCTGCTGAACGCAGAGGTATACCATTTTCTGCCAGTAAAAAGGCTCCGCATGCACCACTGCCACTGAGTACCGGTGAGCGAATTGAAGTCAGGCTTTCCTGACCATTGTTACGGTTGATATTAACACCAGGCAAACGGTTGGCTGATTCCTGAATGTGAGTATGCGCCGTCAACTTGAGATCTTCTTCGGACAAAATGGCGATACTGCCATTGATGTTGGCTAACGCTTCGGGGCGACGCGAATACGATGTTACGGTGATTTCTTCAATGGCTGGTGTGCCGTCAGTTTGTGCGTGCGCCGCGGAAAAGTTTCCAGCCATGATTGCCGCGCATGACACTGCCAACAGTCGCCGTGCAGTTTTGCACATCGCGTTTGCAGAAAATTTATCTGACGTCAAATGTGGGTTTGACTGGTTGCCTGCAATTGTCTTTTTCATTAAAACTCTCCCTTCGAGTTGTTGCCTTCTTAAATCTGAATAACTCAAGTCTACGTCTGTCTGATCTACACCCGGCATGCTCTTTTATGGGCACGGAAACATAACACAGTTGTCATAGAATTTATGCTTGCCGCCTGAACCTTGCGATAGCTATGCTTGGCTCCAAGTTCAAATGAGGTGAGAGCAAGTCAAATGGTAACTCTGCCGCCTCGCAACCGCTACTAATAAGATGCCTGCGGGCAGTGGAGTAAACGATGAAAGTTAGGGACAAAGTGGTGGTAGTCACTGGCGGAGCCAGCGGAATCGGCAAGTCATTGTGCGAGCGATTTGCTGCTGAAGGCGCACGTGCCGTTGTTGTGGCTGATATCAATCAGGATGGTGTTGATCAGGTAGCTGCGCTAATAGCGGATAAAACCCGGGTGTTGGCAATCAGAACGGATGTAAGTCACGAAGCGGATGTCAAAGCGTTGGTTGCCATAACAACGCAGACATTTGGTCACATCGATTTGTTTTGCTCGAATGCCGGTATTTTCACCATGGGTGGTGAAGAGGTTGACAATGACGCGTGGGATCGCATTTGGGATATCAACGTGATGGCTCACATTTTTGCGGCCAGAGCTGTCCTGCCAGGCATGCTGGCGCGCGGCGAAGGGTACCTGTTGAACACAGCGTCGGCGGCGGGGTTGTTAAGTCAGATCGGATCCGCTCCCTACGCCGTGACAAAACACGCGGCGGTGGGATTTGCTGAGTGGTTATCGATCACTTATGGTAATCGTGGAATAAAGGTTTCCGTGTTGTGCCCGCAGGCGGTGCGCACCCAAATGACCGCCAATACACGCGGCGGTGGTGTGGCTGGCGTTGATGGCATGCTCGAGCCCGAGGTGCTTGCACAGACTGTGATAGAAACGCTGGAAGAAGAGCGCTTTTTATGTCTGCCGCATCCCCAGGTGTTAACGTACATGCAACGAAAAACTGCCGATTATGATCGGTGGCTGGGAGGCATGCGCAGGCTGCAGGATCAATACTCAGACCAATACAAGTAAGAAAAACTGTTGGCATTGGTATTGCCGTGGGGAGACTTGGTAGCTGATAAATGATAGGGTGTCGGGGTTTTTTTTACTGAAGCCCAAAAAATTCTACAGGAAACTAGTAATGACTTTGATGATCGGCAAAAACTCTGTCGTTGGAATTAACTACACGCTGACCAACGATGATGGTGAGGTCATGGACTCTTCGGAAGGGAGTGGTCCATTGGTATATCTGCACGGCGCACAAAATCTGATTGAAGGTCTCGAGAAACAACTTGCAGGGAAAAGTGTGGGCGCCAGTTTCAAGGCTACTATTGCGGCCGCGGACGCTTATGGTGAGACAGATCCATCGTTGATTCAGACCTTGTCGCGTGACATGTTCCGTGGTGTGGACAACATTGAAGTAGGTATGGGTTTTACGGCGCAGGGACCTCAGGGGCAGCAGCATATTGTTGTTACTGCAATCAACGACAACGAAGTCACTGTTGACGGCAATCACCCGATGGCTGGCAAAACCCTGCACTTTGACGTGGAAGTAGTCAGTGTGCGAGACGCGACCGCAGAAGAGATTGACCACGGCCACGTGCATGATGGTAGCCATCACCACTAATCAGTCTGCAGCAGCTCCAGCCAGTTGCCATCGGGATCTTCTACGATGGCAATCGATACCCCTGAGCGGATGGTTTTTATGGGTACAACAATCTTGTATCCACCTTGATCAAATCCATCGACCACATTTTGCAAATTACTGATGTGCAGCGTGAAGTATCGGATCCCGGTAGCGGCAGGAATTCCGCCCGGAACCCCATCTGCCGCCGGCTGTTTGTCCAGCTGTACTATTTTCAGAATCGATTCGCCCACCCTCAAGCGATGCATGGTGCCGCCGGATGGCATCGGAATCACCGACTCAAGCGCAAGGCCAAGCATCTGCTGATAAAACGCAAGCATAGGTGCGGCATCACGGGTAATGATGCCGAGATCCAACGCCGGCTTGGTGATTTTCGCGGTTGCCAAAGCGTTGTTGTCCCGACTCATGCGTTGTATCCCATGATGGCCTTGATTTCCAGAAAGTCGTGGAAACCTTCAATCCCCCACTCCCGTCCGTTGCCTGATTGTTTGTAGCCACCAAAGGGCGCGCCGAAATCTGGTCCGGCTCCATTGATGTGAATCATGCCCGAACGGATCTGACGGGCAATGGCACGGGCGTGATCGGGAGCGCCGGAGACATAACCTGACAGGCCATAAACGGTATCGTTAGCAATGCGCACAGCATCGTTGTCATCTTTGTAGCCAATAATCGACAACACCGGTCCAAATATCTCTTCACGAGCGATAGTCATCTCATTAGTGACGTTGCCAAACACAGTGGGTCTGACAAAGTACCCGATTTCCAGTCCTTCAGGTTTGCCAGTGCCACCTGCGACCAACGTTGCACCTTCGTCTATTCCGGCTTGTATCAGCGATTGAATTTTGTCGTACTGCACCTGACTGACCACCGGTCCTAGGCGGGTGCTTTCATCCGCAGGACTGTCGGGCACGGCTTTGGCAGCGGTTGCTCTGGCTATTTCGATTGCTTCAGCCATCCGTGATTGAGGCACCAGCATACGAGTTGGTGCGTTGCAGGATTGACCGCAGTTGCCGAAGCAGCCCATGACACCGCCTTTGACAGCGGCTGCCAGGTCGGCTGAGTCAAGAATGATGTTGGCGGACTTGCCTCCAAGTTCCTGGCACACTCGTTTGATGGTGTCTGCCGCAGCCTTGGCGACCTCGCGTCCTGCGCGTGTCGATCCGGTGAAGGACACCATGTCGATCTCCGGATGTGCGGAGATTGCCGCTCCTACGCTGGGGCCATCGCCATTCACCAGATTAAACACGCCTGCCGGCACTCCGGCTTCGTGAATAATTTCGGCAAGTATCATGGCGCTGATAGGCGCAATTTCGCTGGGTTTTAATACCATTGTGCAGCCGGTCGCCAACGCTGGCGCAACTTTACAGGTCAGTTGATTGAGCGGCCAGTTCCAGGGTGTGATCATGCCGCAGACGCCCACGGGCTCTTTGATAATCTGAGTGGTACCACGGGTTTCTTCAAATGCGTAGGTAGAAAGGATGTGTCGAGCGGTCGCGAAATGCGCGATGCCGGTGCCTACCTGAGCGGTACGAGCGAAGCTGATGGGGGCTCCCATTTCCTGGGATATGGCCTGCGCCAGATCTTCGGCGCGGGCTTTGATCCCTGCCAGTATCTTATCAAGAATGGCCAGTCGCTCTTCGCGGCTGGTTTGTGACCAGGCAGGAAAAGCAGCGCGCGCAGCCCTGGCGGCGGCGTCGACATCGTCGGCAGTACCCAGAGAGATGTCTGTAAAAGATTTTTCAGTCGCGGGATTAATGACCGGGAGCGTGGTGCGATTCTCTGGCCTGACCCATTTGCCATTGATGTAAAAGGATAGGTAGTCTTTGTTCATGTGTTTCCCCGGTTAAGTAAGGCAGTGCCTGTTTGAAATTTCGCGGTAAGTTCATCTGCTATCAATTCAGATGGTGGGTCGAACAGATGAACGATTATCTTTGAATTAGGATCTGAGTCAACCCGATCATTGACAAGAGTGCTGAATGGGCCGCGATTACTGCAGCAGACATTGCCCGCCTATGAACAAGGCGTATACTGCTGAGCTTGTAAGGTCGATGGGTGCTGAGCGGTCTTGCTTGTACACACTCAAAGGAATGTGGCCATGATTTTGTCTTTACTTCGAATGCTGATGCTGACACTGATGTTATCGCCTGCCATTGCTCAGCAGGATAACGATCAGACCAGCGGTGATGAAGCGCCTGCTGAGGCAGATGCGGCGGCGCTGCAGGTCCTGCGCGACAGTGCGGGCAGCCTCGAAGCACAATTGGGTGCATTGACTGAGCAGGTCGGATCATTCGACGTTTCCTTGGCTGAAATCCAGTTGGATCTTGGTCGCATCTATCTTCAGCTCGAAGAGTTTGAGTTGGCCTCTGAAATTCTGACACAGGCTCTGCAGTTGCTGCGCATAAACGGCGGTCTCTACGACGCCCGGCAGATCAGAGTGCTGGAACAACTGGTGGACTCCTACAAATTCAAATCCGAGTGGGATGAAGTGGATGATTATCAGCATCTGGTGTTCTCACTGCAGCGGCGTCACTACAAGGAGGACTCTCCAGAGTTTGCCGATGCGGCATTATCGATGGGCGAGTGGCAGTTGATGGCATCGCGCGCTAATGTGTCGGGCAGGCCGGGGACATTTCAGGCGGTACAATCTCTGGAGGACACCCAAGAGATGTATGCCGCTGCGATTGTTCATGCACAGTCGAGAAGTGATGTGCCGCGTCAGTGGCAGTTGACTTACGCCAGTGCATTGATCGATGTTGAAATGGCGCGTCATCTGCTGGATCCGGGCATGAGTGAAATGATGATTACGGCGCCACGCTATATCACCCAGACTGTCTGCCGAACGGTCGCTGATGCCAGCGGCGGCGCTCAGAGAGTGTGTTGGCAGGAAACTGTTAACAATCCGGATTATTATTATCAGGCAAACAATCAGCGGCGCAATCAGCTGGAACGTGCGCGGCTGAATCTTCAACGCGCAGAGCAAGAGCTTAATGATTTGCTGGTGGCAAATCCTGCGTTTGCACTCGAGCAGTCTGTTCTTACGCAGGCTAACCTGAAATCATTGAGCGACGTCAATGATGAGCTGATGCGGCAATACCGTCGTACAAGCTTTGGAATGTGGTAGCCGCGCGGTAAACTTTAAATCAATGGTCTTTAGTCATACATCTCAGGAGAAATCATGTTTAAACAATTTGGAAAAACGTTGGTACGTGGTGCCGGGATCACCTTGCTGTCTGCAGCGGCGATGATTCTGCCATCCTTGGCTTCGGCGCTGGAAGTTGGCGATAAAGCGCCAGACTTCAGCCTGCAGGCGTCAAATGGTCAAACTTATTCGCTGGCTGATTTTGTTGGAAAGCAGCCTGTTGTTCTGGCGTTTTTCCCTGCGGCTTTTACCGGTGGCTGCACGATTCAGTGCAAAGCGATTCGCGACAGCAGCGATGAAATAAAAAGTTATGATGTCGCTTATTTTATGGCCAGTGTTGATACGGTTGAAAAGAATACCGAATTCGCCAAAGAGTATGAACTGGACTTTCCTGTTCTGGCCGATCCTGAAAAGGCCATGACGGAGGCTTACGGCGTGCTCAGCGAGCGTGGTTTCGCAAATCGCTGGACCTATTACATCGACGCCCAGGGTGTTGTAGTCAAAATTGATAAATCCACCAATCCTTCATCGGCAGGCAAAGATCTCGCAGACAGTATGTCGGCCCTGGGTTTTCCCCGCGTTGCACAATCTGCCGGACTTTAAGGGTGATAACAGGGCGGAGTATGGCCAGTTTCTGGCTCGAAAGTGATATTTGTGGGCATTGTGATGATGCCCACCGTGTTGTCTTGCTCCGGTTAACAAGCCTGTGCAAGAATACTACGCATCATGGCTCATAAAACTCTCGCGATTATTGCTGCTCTCTCCCTGGTAGGGATCACGTTCCTCGTTTACCTGGCGAGGACCTTTGAGTCGCCAGACGCGACTCGAACGGTAACAATTGATACGCCTCAGCCGGCACCCGTCGAAAGGGTACTCCCTGCTGCTGCCCCTGTGGCCGCCGATCCAGCGCCTGCACAACCCGCAGCGGAACTGATCAACGTACCCGTTGCGCCGGTTGCCCAACCTGAACCGGAAGAACCCTCTGAACCTTTGCCCTCTCTTAATTCCAGCGATCCGTTTGTGATCGCTCGCCTGGCAAGTATGGAAATGGGGGCAAGCCTGTTGCGAGTGCTGGCTCCCGAAGATCTGATCCGCAAATTCGTCGTGTTTGTCAGCAATGTCGCTGAAGGTGAACTTCCTTTGTTGGAATATCCCTTGCAACGCATCGATTCTGAGTTCGTCGCCACCGAGATTGATACCAATCTTTTTGAAATGTCCCCCATGACGCACCGACGTTTTGGTTCAATGGTGGATTTGTTGGTTGCACTTGACCCTCAGCAGGCCGTTAGTGTGTACAGGGCGCTACGGCCCTTGTTTCAGGAAGCGTACGCAGAAATTGGCTATCAGGGTAGTTTTGATGCGGTCCTGATTCAGGCCATTGATCAGATCATGAATGCCCCCACTGAGACCGGACCTTTCCAGCTCATCAAGCCGTCAGTCATGTTTTTATACGCCGAAAGTAGGATAGAAGACATGACCCCCGTGCAGAAGCAACTTTTACGACTTGGGCAAGAAAACACGGCCAAACTGCAGGCCGTTCTGCCTGCATACCGGGAGCGACTTCAGGCTGGGCGCTAAGATGATGCAGGAGGTTTCTGTAGCATCCCCCTCTCAGGATATTGATGCGGCGAGAAAAATTCTCAGAACCGTTTTTGGTTATGAAGATTTTCGTGGCGCACAGGCCGAAGTAATCACTGAGATCATTGCCGGGCGCAGCGCCTTGGTGCTCATGCCTACCGGTGGTGGAAAATCACTGTGTTATCAGATTCCCGCTTTGCTGCGCCCCGGCGTAGGCGTGGTCATTTCCCCCTTGATTGCTTTGATGCAGGACCAGGTCGATGCCCTGCGTGCAGCAGGAGTTCGTGCAGGCTTTATCAATTCCTCACTCTCAAACGATGACTATCAGAGTGTCATGCGCGTTCTTCGTCGTGGCGAGCTGGATTTATTGTATCTGGCCCCTGAGCGATTAAGTCAGGCCGGAACGCTGGAGTTGTTGGCAGGGTTGGAGATTGCGCTTTTTGCGATTGATGAGGCGCATTGTGTTTCCCAGTGGGGCCATGACTTTCGCGCCGATTACCTTCTGCTCAGTATTCTGCATCAGCGCTTCCCACACATCCCGCGGATAGCATTAACGGCGACAGCGGATGCGGCCACGCGCGAAGAGATCATCAATCGGCTCGAACTACAGCATGCCAGACATTTTGTCACCGGTTTCGATCGACCCAATATTCAATATCGCATCACCCAAAAGAAAAATCCCCGACAACAGTTGCTCGACTTTCTGCGCCGCGAACATACCGGTGACGCTGGAATCATTTATTGCCTGTCGCGAAAAAAAACCGAGGAGACCGCCTTGTGGCTTGAGCAGCAAGGCTTCACCGCCTTGCCTTATCACGCCGGTTTGAGTGCTGCAGACAGGTTACGCAATCAGCAGCGGTTTCTGCGTGAAGACAGCGTCATTGTGGTTGCTACCATCGCCTTTGGGATGGGCATAGACAAGCCGGATGTGCGATTTATTGTGCACCTTGATCTGCCCAAAAGCATCGAATCCTATTATCAGGAGACAGGGCGCGCCGGGCGAGATGGGGAACCTGCAACTGCCTGGATGGTCTATGGGCTACAGGACGTTATAAAACTTCGCCAGATGATGGATGAGTCTCAGGGGAATGAACAATTTAAACGGCTTGAACGCATCAGGCTGGATGCCATGCTTGGGCTTTGTGAGATTACCAGTTGCCGCCGTCAGGCATTGCGGCAGTATTTTGGTGAAGAGGCACCCGATCGCTGCAATAACTGTGATGCCTGTCTCAATCCTGCCCCAACGTGGGATGGAACGGTTGCCAGTCAGAAAGCATTGTCATGTGTGTACCGCACGGGTCAGCGCTTTGGTGTTGCATACCTGATTGAAGTGCTCTGCGGTTTGGAGAGCGAGCGTGTTCTCCAGAATGGGCATCACAATCTGAGTACATTTGGTATCGGCAGGGCCCTCGACAAGGCTCAATGGCAGTCTGTCTTCCGTCAATTGGTGGCAAGGGCGTACCTGGGTGTGGATCACAACAGTTTCGGAGGGCTGTACCTGACGGCGCGCGCCCGACCCGTTTTAAAGGGTGAAGAGAATATCCGCCTGCGTGAAGATGTGCAGGAAGTCAGTAGTAAGGGCGTACGTCAACGCCAGTCCGATCACGCTATGCTGCCTGAAGACAGACGCCTGTTTGAGGCACTCAGGGTCTGTCGCAAGCAGTTGGCTGAGCAGTTTGATGTGCCGCCCTATGTCATTTTTCATGATGCAACCCTGTTGGAATTGGTTCAGTTACGACCGCTGAACTCACAGCAGATGCTGGCAGTTAACGGTGTCGGGCAAGGGAAATTGACCAAATATGGTCAGGCATTTTTGCGCATAATCAATGAGCATGAACTTGATCTGGTATAAAATGCGCGCGTTTTGACCAGCGCCGGTTTTACGTTCCGGTGAGCAGATTGGAGAGTATTGCAGATGAACAAGCCTGTTGTGGTGGCAGCGATGTATCGCTTTGTCCGCCTTGAAGACTATGAAGCGTTGCGCGCGCCCTTCCACAAGATATTGATGGACAATGCTGTCAGAGGAACTCTGCTGCTTGCAAGGGAAGGAATCAATGGCACCATCGCAGGCTCTCGCGAGGGCATTGATACAGTGATGCGCTGGATTCGATCCGATGAGCGTCTGGCACCGATTGAAATCAAAGAGTCACTGACTGATGAAAATCCGTTCTATCGCACCAAGGTCAAGCTCAAAAGCGAGATTGTCACCATGGGCGTTGAGGATATTGATCCCTGTCATATTGTTGGTACCTACATCAAGCCACAGGATTGGAATGAGCTGATTTCTGATCCGGAAGTCTTGCTGATTGATACCCGGAATCATTACGAGTATGAAATTGGCAGTTTTGAACGCGCGATCAACCCTGAGACCGATTCATTTCGCGATTTTCCTGATTTTGTGCAGCAAAATCTTGATCCGGCCCGTCACAAAAAAGTGGCGATGTTTTGTACGGGTGGAATTCGATGCGAAAAATCAACCGCTTTCCTGAAGCAGAACGGATTTGCCGAGGTTTATCATTTACAAGGCGGCATCCTCAAATATCTTGAGGAAGTAGCGGAGGAAGAATCCCTCTGGCGCGGTGAGTGTTTTGTGTTTGATAACCGCGTGACCGTCAATCATCGCCTGGAAAGAGGCACATACGATCAATGCCACGCTTGCCGTATGCCAATCACCGATGATGAGAAAAAATCACAACACTTTAAGCCAGGTGTCAGTTGTCCACACTGTTTCGATCGCCATACCCAGGAAAAGGTCGAGCGATTCGCTGAGCGTGAGCGGCAGATGCAACTGGCCCGGGAGCGTGGTGAAACCCATATCGGAGAGCCGATGTCGCTGGTCATTCAGGAGCGGCGGCGCGAAAAAATTGCTGCCAAGAACGCACAGCGCAAGGCATCGTCGAACACTAGTCCCTGATGTCTACGTTATCAATATCAAAGTTTGCGCCAGTGTCCACATACTCGAATCTGGGCACTGACCTGCCGTTATGGACTACCTGTCCGGTGAACATATCCAGCGGACGCACCCACAGGCCACGCTCGCCATACTGCGGGCGATAAACCACCAGCCACTCCTCTGTTTCGCTGTGGCGAGCCAAACCCAGCACATCGTAAAGAGGCCCTTTATAGTGACGGTATGTGCCATTGACTGGTTTTGTCATGATTGATTTTCCTTCTTTAATTGTCCTTCCCGAAACAACGCTCACCTCAGAATCAGCTGCCAGATTTTGTCGGCAGGCATGCAGCTGCGCCGATTTAAAGCATGCGAAAAACGGTTTGCTGCATTACACTTCATATAGATGTTAAAACCACCCATAAAACAGGAGAAAAGTTATGCGTAATCTGCAGTTCGTTGGAACATTATTGGTGTCATTGTTTCTGGTTTCATGCGCAGCAACTCCTGAGCCTACCAAAGCTGAGATGATTATCGGAGCCTGGTCAGCAGAGATTCAAGGTCAGGCCATGACGCTTGTTTATGGAGAAACCGATGTCACTGTGCGTGAGTTTGGAATGAGTTTCCCTTACGAATGGGTAGATGCGGATAACATTCGTCTGAACGCAATGGGACAGGAGGTTGTCAGCCGTGTGGAGTTTGACTCGCCTGAGCAAATGCGCCAGCTGGCCGATGGTCAGGAGCAGGTGTTTCAGCGAGTACAGTAATCTTGCTGATGTGCCGGTAGCAGGCCGGCACATCATGACGGTCGTGAGCTTAAGAACTTCGCCAGTATCTCCTGGTGTTGCGCAGGGGTAAGCCTGGGGCCGAATTCCGATACAACGGTGGCGGATGCCAGACTGGCAAGATCGCCGGCATCCTGGAATGACATGCCTTGAGTGACACCGTACATAAAGGCACCTGAAAACATGTCGCCAGCGCCGTTGGTATCAACAGCAATCACTTTGTGCGGCGCGATGTTGATGTAGCGTTCACCATCAAACAACAAGGCGCCCTGAGCACCGCGTGTGATCGCAAATTGCTTAGCGATGGTGCCGATTTTTTTGCAGGCTGCATCAAAGTCTTCTTCTCCGGACCAGATTTTTGCCTCTTTTTCATTGCAGAACAACAGATCAACACCGCCCCCGATCAGTTGATTTATCCCGTCAGCAAAGTACTCCACCATTGCAGGGTCAGAAAATGTCAGGGCGGTCTTGACATGTGTCCGCTCGGCATGTTGCTTCAGTTGAATGCCGGCAATTCTTGCAGACTCCGATGTAACCAGATAGCCCTCAATATATACATACTGAGCTTTGGCGGCGGCGTCCAGATTCAGATCATCTACAGATACATACTGTGAAATGCCGAGATGGGTGAGCATGGTGCGCTCTGCATCGGGTGTTACCATGACGATACAGCGTCCGGTGTGACCGCTTTCGCGTTCCGCACTCAGATTGGTCTGAATATTCTGGTTGCCAAGTTCTGAGACATAAAAGTCGCCAGTTTCATCATTGGCGACTTTACAGGTATAAAACGCCTTGCCGCCGAATTGGCTCAACGCGTACAAAGAATTAGCTGCAGAGCCGCCACCCGCGCGCTTTTTCATCGGGTATCTTCGATTAAGCAGGGACAGTAACTGTTCTTGTTGTGATTGATCGATAAGTGTCATGAAGCCTTTCTGGATGCCTGCTTCTGCAAAAAAGGCATCCTCTACTTCAAATTCCTTATCGACCAATGCGTTACCGATTCCGTAAACGTCCAGCTTTGTCATTTGCAATAATTCCGATCTTCGGGGTTGATAGGGTCATTTAGTAAATGGACTTTATAGCCTGCTAAAGGCTTTATCAGCAGCCGCAAGTGTCTGGGCGATTTCTGCCTGCCCGTGCGCTGCAGAGACAAATCCTGCTTCAAATGCCGAGGGTGCCAGGTATACGTTATTCTCCAGCATCAAATGAAAGTAACGTTTGAACTGCGGGACATTACATGCCATCACCTGATCAAAGCTTGTCACTTTCTGTTCGGTTGTGAAGAAGCAACCGAACATTCCGCCAACCTGATTGGTCGAAAACGGAATGCCGGCGTGGTTGGCGCGTTCTTGCAAGCCGGCAAGCATTTCAGCGGTATGAGCCGTTAGTGACTCATAAAATCCTGGTTTCTGGATCTCATTGAGCATCGTCAGGCCGGCGGCAACAGCAAGCGGACTGCCTGCCAGCGTGCCTGCCTGATAGACCGCTCCCAAAGGTGCAATACAGTTCATGATATCCGCTCGCCCACCAAAAGCGCCAACAGGCAGGCCGCCTCCAATCACTTTACCCAAAGTGGTCAGATCGGGCGTTACCCCATAAACTGATTGCGCACCGCCCAGGGCGGTACGAAATCCGGTCATTACTTCATCAAATATCAAAACGCTGCCATGCTGTGTACACAGATCACGCATTGTTTCCAGAAATCCGGGAACAGGCGGCACAAGGTTCATATTTCCGGCAACGGGCTCAACAATGATACAGGCGATACTGTCGCCCTCCTTGGCGAACAGTGCATTTAATGCTTCTATGTCATTAAATGGCAGTACATAGGTCAGATCGGTGTAGGCTTTTGGAACCCCCAGTGAATCGGGCTCTCCCAGTGTCAGTGCGCCGGATCCTGCTTTGACCAGCAGCCCGTCAACATGACCGTGATAGCAGCCTTCAAACTTGATGACTTTGTCTCTGCGGGTAAACCCGCGAGCCAGTCGAATCGCGCTCATGGTAGCCTCGGTGCCTGAAGTAACCAGCCGTACCTTTTCTATTGAAGGCACAAGCTTGCATATTGTTTTCGCAATTTCGACTTCAGCAGCGGTGGATGCGCCATATCCGAGTCCTCTGCTTAACTGGGTTTGCAGTGCGTTGATAACTGCAGGATGGCAATGGCCAAGAATCAGTGGGCCCCATGCTCCAACATAGTCCACATATCGATTGTTATCTTCGTCAATCAACCAGGCGCCCTCGCCGTGGTTAAAGAACAAAGGTGTTCCGCCTACGCCACGAAACGCTCTGACTGGCGAGTTGACGCCGCCTGGAATATACAGTTGCGCCTCCTCAAAAAGCGCAGCAGATCTATTCGTGCTCATTTTTGGGTGCTGTTCAGACACAATAACTCATTCCTCTTCTGGGCAAAAAGTGATGACAGGATGCTGGCACGCGCCGCGATCTCATCGCTTGAAAAAATATAGTAAATGGACGCAATCATGTCGGCTCCGGCGTCGATCAACATCTTCGCGTTGTCACCTGTCACTCCGCCAATTGCCACGATCGGCAGGTGAGTTTGTAGCCTTATACGTATCAAATCTTCAATATCGGCTTTGGTGGCTGCGGGTTTTGTTTTTGAATCAAAAAAGCGCCCAAGTGCGACATAGTCTGCGCCATGCCTCTCGGCAGTTGCAACCAATTGATCGTTGTTATGGCAGGTCACGCCAATAATTGCATCGCGCCCAAGCCTGTGTCTTGCCTCTGAGAGTTGCAAATCATGTTGCCCTATATGCACGCCATCGGCATCGGCCGCCTGGCACAAATCCAGGTCGTCATTGATTAGCAGCAAGGCATTGTAGCGATGGCATAATGCCTTCAGCCCGACAGCAGTTTGGCGGCGCTTTGCAAACGAAGCCGGCTGATCAATGCTGGTTTTGCTTCGATACTGTAAGACACTGGCGCCACCTATCAACACCTGTTCACACGCAGACAGCAGATTTTGCTCTGAGATCAGTACATCGTCGGTGATGGCATACAGGCCAGACAACAATTTCTGTTTTAACACATCAAGTCCTGCATAAAATCCAGATTTTTCGAGCGCTTATTCTATCAGAGGCTAGGCTTGAGGAGGCTGTTTGAATGCATGTGAATGACGCCGGTCAGGCAGGCTCTGGCCCAGTCTGCGCGGTATCGCTCTATTCAATGCATCCCATGTAAATTGTTGGGCTTTAAAGGCAGCAGTTTCTACATCAAGGCCTTGTGCCACGCCGGCGGCAAGTGCGCTTGCCAGTGTGCAGCCTGAACCGTGATACTCATAAGCAAGGCGTGGCCAAGACCATGACTTGTCTAATTTCGGGTTGTTGCAACTAAAGAGCCTGTTAGAGACATCTTCACTGTGGCGATGCGTTCCAGTGAGTAATACATATTTGCATCCGAGCGTACAAAGCTCATCAAGAGCTTTGCCCTCAGTGTTGGCGAGAGGCCGGAGTCGTCTCAGTTCCTGGATGTTGGGGGTCAGTACAAGACACCTGGGAAGAATAAGTTGAATATAATCGTCAATCATCTGATGATTTACAAACTCATACCCGCCGCCAGCTTTGAGCACGGGGTCTGCGATCACGGGAATCTGACTGTGTTGTTTTAGTATTTCCGCGATACTCAGTAGTGTTTGTGTGCTGTCAATTAATCCCAATTTTATCGCGCTGATTCCAAGGCCGGATTCTATCAGTGCATCAAATTGCCGTCGCAGCAAATCAGGGTTAACAGGGTGAGTCTCCAAAACGTTGCTCGTTGTTTGCACCGTCAGTGAACTGATGATCGGCAGGGCAAAACAATCCATAGCAGCCAGTGTTTCTATATCTGCCTGTATTCCTGCTCCACCCGTTGGGTCGAGGCCTGAAATACACACCACCATTGGTTTGATTCGACTCTGCACACGTTCTCCGCCAAGAAACATTCTGTATCAGAAAGGTTTAACAACGACCAGAATTACAATGGCTATCAGCGCTATAACGGGCACTTCATTGTAGTATCGGAAGAATACGTGGCTGTGCGTGTTGCGCCCATCGCGGAATCTTGCCCAGAACCATCCGCAACTGAGATGGTAGATAATCAACAAAAACACCAGGCCGAGTTTTGCGTGCAACCAGCCCTGCCGCAGATAAAAGTCAGGGGCAGACGCAATAAGCCACGCGCCAAAAATCACCGTAGCAATGGCGGAAGGTGTCATGATGCCGCGGTACAATTTTCTTTCCATGATTACGAATCTGTCTTTGCTGACTTGATCGTCGCTCATCGCGTGATAAACAAATAGCCTGGGTAAGTAGAATATCCCTGCGAACCAGCAGATCACAGAGATAATATGTAACGCTTCAATCCAGGCCATTGTTTATCACCTTTCTATATCACTTTCAGAGGGCTGGGATTATGCCGGTGTGCATCGAAACCGTACAGCGAAAATAGACTAACAAAAGATTGGAGATGATAGAATGCATTCGTGATTCTGCTATGGCGAGATACAAATTGTGTTGGAGAACAATGTGATCAAGGTAGGTATTGTAGGGGCTACCGGTTATACAGGAGTGGAGCTGCTGAGACTGCTGGCACCACGGGATGATGTCAGCATTGATGTTGTAACCTCGCGCGAAATGGAGGGTACCGCGGTTTCAGCACTGTTCCCTAATCTCAGAGGGTACGTCGATCTGCCGTTTACTGCGCCTGATGATGACATTCTTGCGCGCTGTGATGTGGTCTTTTTTGCGACGCCTCACAATGTTGCCATGCGTTCAGCGCGAAGCCTGTTGGAAAGAGGGGTTCGCATTATCGATCTTTCCGCTGACTTCAGGCTGAAGGACCGCGCT
Source organism: Gammaproteobacteria bacterium (assembly GCA_041306975.1). GTDB lineage: Bacteria > Pseudomonadota > Gammaproteobacteria > Pseudomonadales > Pseudohongiellaceae > Pseudohongiella. Next base: position 26,024 of record JBFZEG010000077.1, read on the forward strand.
GAATGGGAGCATTGGTACAAGGAGCCGCATGAGAGTCCCGAGTTGATTGAAAAGGCTGTTTACGGTCTGCCGGAAGTTAATCGCGATAAAATTCGCCATGCTCAACTGGTTGCTGTTCCCGGATGTTACCCAACTGCTGTTCAGTTGGGTTTTATTCCTTTGCTTGAAGCGGGTTTGATTGACCCGATGCGCTTGATTGCCGATGCAAAGTCAGGGGTCAGCGGGGCGGGTCGTAAGGCTGCAGTTGGAAGCTTGCTGGCAGAGGCATCAGAGTCTTTCGGCGCTTATGGCGTTGCTGGCCACAGGCATCTTCCCGAGATATCTCAAGGTTTGAAGTTGGCTGCGGGTGGTGATGTGGGTCTGACCTTTATTCCGCATCTAGCACCCATGATCAGAGGAATTAATGCAACGTTGTATGCTGCTCCTGCGCGCCATGTTTCTGCTGATGATCTCCAGGCCTTATACGAGCGCCGCTACCGGGATGAGCCGTTTGTTGATGTTTTGCCAAAGGGTGGTTTACCGGCAACCCGTAATGTGAAAGGCTCAAATATCTGCCAATTAGCCGTTCACTATCTAAGCGCGAGCAATACCATTGTGGTGCTATCGGTCATTGATAATCTGGTAAAGGGCGCTTCAGGTCAGGCTATTCAGAATATGAATATTATGTTTGGATGTGTCGAGACAGCAGGGCTTCACTCGATAGCGTTGATGCCATAACGTTTGCAAATCCAATGTTTGTCTCTGTTTATTGCGCAAAATGGTCGTGATCAGATTGGATCTTAATAGTTGACCAAATTACTAGGGTAAGACCATAATCACGTCAAGATTATTAATAGAGCAACCGGGGCAAATTTCCTGACATGGCAAGCGTCCAAACATTTGAACCAGTTATCATATCGTTAACAGACAATGCTGCTTCAAAAGTAAAATTGCTGATCGACGAGGAGGGTAAGCCTGAGCTGAAACTGCGTGTCTTTGTGACGGGCGGCGGTTGTTCAGGCTTTCAATATGGGTTCAGCTTCGAGAGTGCTGTTTCTGAGGAAGATACAGTAGTCGAGAATAAAGGCGCTACATTGCTTGTTGATCCTTTGAGTTATCAATATCTGGTCGGTGCCAGAGTAGATTACGTTGAAAACCTTGAGGGCGCCCGATTTGTGGTAAACAACCCTATGGCATCCACTACATGTGGCTGCGGGTCATCATTCTCTATATAACTGATTGATATTTCAGCTGTAATAGACGCCCCCTAGCACTACTGGTTCTCGAGAGCCTGTCAGCACTCTGGTATCAATTTTTTCTCTATTGATTGTTTTGGATGCCAGCCACGCAAAGGTACAGGCTTCGATCCAATCAGGTGGCATGCCTTGTGATGCGGTGCTGATGACTCTTGAGCCGGGAAGCAACTCTTGTAATCGGCACATAAGTGTTTTGTTATACGCCCCGCCACCGCAGACCAATAATTCAACCTTAGAGCAGCCCTTATCCGGACTCGTATCTAACAGCGCATCCACTACAGTCCGGGCTGTCAACTCAAGTAACGTCCTCTGAACATCTGCCGGTTCAATTGTATGGAGTCCTTTCAGGCGTTGCTCCAGCCACTTTTGGTTAAACAACTCGCGACCTGTGCTTTTGGGCGCTGGTCTTCGGAAATAGTCCTCTGACAGAAATCTGTCCAGCAGGAGTTGATCGACTGCACCGCTTGCCGCCCATGCACCATCGCAGTCAAAAGGAAGCTGGAGACATTGTGTAACCCAAAGATCCATCAACGCATTTCCGGGGCCAGTGTCAAAACCTACGGGCGTTGAAAATGCCTCATCATTAATCCAGGTAATATTGCTGATGCCGCCTATATTTAGTATGCATCGGTAACTGTTTGGATTATAAAAATAGAATTGATGGAAAAGCGGCGCGAGTGGCGCACCCTGGCCCCCGGCTGCCACATCTCTTTGTCTGAAATCGGCAACGGTAGTGATTCGTGTGATGTGAGCAATTGTGTTTGGATCGCCGATCTGAAGGCTGAATGCATCGGGTGTTGACGGAGAATGAAAAATAGTTTGCCCGTGACTGCCTATTGCCGTGATTTCTTCAGGTCGAATTTTGTGGGTTTTTAGCAGGTTATTTATGGCATTACCAAATGCTTTGCCTACGGCTATGTCTAGCTGACCAAATTCGAGTAGTGTCAGTGTCGGGTTCGCGCAGACATTGAAGAGTTGAAGCCTGAGCTCGTCAGGGTATTTCGAGGATTGGGTGGCGACAAGATCCAACTGCCCATTTCGAAGATTCACTAAAACGCAATCTATCCCATCCATGCTTGTACCGGAGATTATGCCTATATAGTAAGCAAAATCATCCATGTTTTTCAGTTCATGGTTTCGAAAGATCGTTGATCAATCTGGCTGTTAAGGCTAAGTAGGCGTCCATCAGGCCTGGACTTGGCGAATTGGCGAATAATTTCTTTTGTATGTTCGCGAAACCGTGCCATCTCGCCCTCGTCCAGCGCGATCGCTTGGGGCAATTGGTCCAGGACAGTCCTTGGATTTTTATGAACTCCTCTCACCAAAAACTCATAGTGAAGGTGAGGTCCGGTTGCTCCGCCGGTTGCCCCGACATAGCCAATAATCTGGCCTTGACGAACTTTCGCTCCTTTACGGACTCCGGCTGCATAATCGTTAAGGTGAGCATACTTGGTCTCGAAATCTGAATGATGCTCGATAACTACCAGTTTCCCGTAAGATCCATTGCGTGATGCCCACGTGACAGTGCCATCTGCTGTAGCTCTTACGGGAGTTCCTGTTGGAGCTGCATAATCGGTGCCTCGGTGCGCACGAATTGTATTCAGAATCGGATGCATCCGATTGGGGTTAAAGTTCGAACTGATTCTGAAAACATCCAAGGGGTTTTTGAGGAATGCCTTGGACATGCTCTCGCCGTCTGGACTAAAAAAGCTAGATTCACCTGATGCTGTTTCGTATCTCACAGCGAGGTGTTCGCGCCCTTGATTTAAAAATTGAGCAGCTATTATCTCTCCGAAACCGACAAGTTGTCCGTCCAGATATTTTTCCTCGTAAAGAATGCTGAATTCATCTCCTTGCCGGGGATCCATCAGGAAGTCGATCACCCCACCGAAGATATCTGCCATGTCCATGATTACATTTGCAGGGATGTCTGCCTGTTGCCCAGCCAAAAACAGGCTGTCAGAAATATTTCCATGTCGCATAACTTGCCGGATATCTGCAGATCTGCTGATAGGCTCAATGTTGTAACTTGAGTCGATAAGTGTGAAGACATACCCTTCCAGTGGAGTTGTAAATACTTCCAGGCGCTTAAGTTGGCCTGGTTCTGGTATGAAAAAGCTCAGTTGATTACCAGGGAAGAGTCTGTTCAATACCGATGACTCGTCAGAACTGTTAATAATTCTGAACAGGTCTTGAGCGCTCAGGCCTACTTGATTGAATAGAGACGACAGGTTGTCACCGGGTTGCACGATAACTTCTTGGGTTAGAGATTGTTCATGGGACTGCAGAGCGGCTTCGTTTGCAATTTTTGCAACATTCTGCATGATCTGGCTTGCTGAAGAACCGGCTCCTGTAATGCCTGACTGTTGATCCAGTTGATTGATATTGCTGACTATGCCATTTATCTCGTGGCGCAACCGATCGCCGTGTGCAGGGTCTTCTGGTGATAGCATAGCGACCAAAATCACCGAGAAACAAACTGCGCTAGCTGCGAGCAAGTGATTTTTCGATCGGAGTTTTTTCAGGATGCCGGGCGCTGAATTCATCGGAGTCATGAGCATTCTAATTATAAATTGTGTTTCTGTGGTACGAGTCCCAACTGGGATCCTATGAACGATCAGCCATCAATTCTTAAGGCTTTTGGTGTCTAGGTCAAGTCTTATTAAAGATGATGTTGTAGAATCAGGCTCTTCTGAGTGAGTTTGAGGCGAGAGATGTCATGGCTGATTTGTCAGCAAATTTATTTAAAGATTTAGACTCAAGAGGTTTGATTGCGCAGATGTCATCAGAAAATGAGTTGCGCTCTCACTTTTCAGGTGCTCAGCGTACTTTATATGGTGGCTTTGACCCGACCGCCGATAGTTTGCATATCGGGCATTTGGTTCCATTGCTCGCATTACGGAGGTTTCAATTGGCGGGTCACAGGCCGCTTGCTCTGGTTGGGGGGGCAACCGGGCTGATTGGAGATCCGAGCTTTAAGTCGGCAGAGCGCCAGTTAAATTCCGGGGATATTGTGGGTGGTTGGGTTGACAAGTTGCGTGCTCAGTTAGAGCAATATCTAGACTTCGATTGTGGACGGAATTCCGCTGTGGTCGTTAACAACCTTGACTGGACAAGTGATGTGAGTGCGCTGAACTTTCTGAGAGATGTTGGCAAGCATTTCTCTGTAAACGCCATGATTCAAAAGGAGTCTGTCAAGCAAAGGATTGAACGTGAAGGTTCGGGTATCTCGTTCACGGAATTCAGCTACATGATTTTGCAATCGTACGATTTTGCTGAGCTATACAATCGTTATGGATGTACCTTGCAGATTGGGGGTAGCGACCAGTGGGGCAACATAACAGGCGGCATCGATCTGGCAAGGAGGATGTATCAGGGGCAGGTCTTTGGCCTAACGTTGCCGCTGGTTACAAAGGCTGATGGTCAAAAATTTGGTAAAACAGAGTCTGGCGCGGTTTGGCTGGACTCGAACAAGACCTCCCCTTACGCTTTCTACCAGTTTTGGCTCAATACTGCGGACGCAGATGTGTATAGATTTTTAAAGTACTTTACATTCTTGGCGCCAGCGCAAATTGATGAATTACAGATGGCCGATCTGGCTTCTGGCGATCGCCCGCGTGCTCAGCAGGTCTTGGCGGAGGCTGTAACAAGGTTGGTGCACGGAGACAAAGGGGTGGCTGCAGCTATCAGGATCAGTAGTTCCTTGTTTTCTGGAGCCCTTTCGGAGCTGACTGAGTCTGATTTTGAGCAGTTACGCCTGGATGGGTTGGCGGTAACTGATGTGCGTACAGAGTCAATTGGATTAATTGAGGCTATTGTTCGTGCTGGTCTCGCCTCGTCTAATAGAGTTGCTCGGGAGTTTATAGATTCAGGTGCTGTTTCTGTAAATGGAAGAAAGGAATTAGGCCCAGACAAGAATCTAACTAAAAGTGACTCGCTGTATGATAAATTTTTTGTTCTTAAACGGGGTAAAAAGCTGTTTCACCTGATTAGATTTATATAAGCAGATCTAGTGACGGTGGCAGTCGTGTCAATTAGTGCTTGCCAGATGATTTTACTGTGGCATAATGCGCGCCCCTAGCGAGAGAAGCTCGAGTTAAGGGCTGGTTGAAATGATTTTTGCAGATATATTTTGAAAGGTTTTAGAGATAAAGCTGATC
>JBFZEG010000091.1:0-9298 GCA_041306975.1 Gammaproteobacteria bacterium
GGTCAGCAGTGCCTGACAGACCCAACAGGCCACGCCTATCCACTGACGGGGTGCCCGAAAAATCGGGAGCACTGTCCGAGTTCGCAAGGTGCGCAGCACCTGAGGACGAGTTGCGCAGCGCCGGGCGTCCCCTCAAAGGATGCGGCCGGTCCGACGTCACCACCCGCATCCCTTGCGGGTACAAACGCCTCCTTAGCCGTTACAATCGCATCCCTTGCGGTTACAAACGCATCCTCAGTGGTTTAAAACCCATCCCACGCAGTTCAAAATGCATCTCAAGAAGCAAACATCAAACCGCCTGCGTCGCCTGCCCCGCCACGATATACCAGCTCACCCACAACCCATTCATCAACGCCCCCGGCACATAAGACCCCGTATGCCGCCAGGCGCAAGTACTGATCAGCGACACCATCAACAACAGCGGTGCAAACTGAATCATCACAATGGTGTTGAGTGGCTCAGCCGGCGTCAGCAACTGCCCGGTGATGAACAAACTGCCATACTGCAACAACAAGAACACAATAAAACCACCTGCCATGACCAGCGCATTGCTCAGATACTGATGGCCACGACTGTCTGTCGCTACCGATAAACCACCATGCAATGCCCGCAGCGACAACATAAAAAACAGCGTAAACGGCAACAGATAGACCAACATGGCCTGGAACTGATCCACACTCAGCAACTTCAGACCCACAAACCAGAAACGGAAATCGACTTTAAAAAAGTAGTCCGCCAGCATTAAAGACACATAACCGATCAGCACGGTTGTCAGCGCAAACACTACTGCAAGCAAGCCGTTGCTCTGCCAGTTGATGATGGCAAACCCGGCCTTGCCAGTTTTTACGGCAAACCCTAGCCCGGTAACAATCAGGCCATTGATCAGCGCCCAGAACATTACCTGATTGCTGATACCCTGAGGCAGCCACGCCGAAGCGCTCAGCACGCCGGCCCCCATGCCCATCAGCGGATAAAACGTGGCCACCGGAATGATGGCGCTGATCAGCGCCAGCACCCACCAGCGAGAGGTACGGACTGGCCATGCTGCGTTCACTGCAGGCTTGGCCAATGGGGCGAATACCGGCAAGGTCAGTAATCCGCGGATGCTGCCCAGCATCAGCAGGACAAATCCAATAAAGGCGGCCAGCGTGCCGATTTCTTTGAAGAACCAGATTTGACCTTGCAGATCGCGCGTCGCAGAACCTTCAATGGGATCGTGATCCAAGGTTTGCGCAAACCAGTCGATAGTGTGCTGCACGGAGGTATGGGAGATATGATTGCCGGGGTGCGTAACCGCGGGATTGTGCAGGACACGCGCTGTGCCTTGCGCAATATCGCCATAAACCCGGCCAATATCCACCGGGCTTTCCGTACCAAATAACGCCTTGAGTTTGGCGCTGTCGGCTACCTGACTGCCCTCGGGCACTTCCCACATCAAGGGTGCAAACTCGTCAAACTGTGCAAACACCACCGCCACATTACGTGGCCAGTCCGGCGTTCCCGGCGCTGCCATTCCACTGCCAGTGCTGGAGCCCTGCAGGACAATCGATTGATATCCGTCCGGCATCGCGGCAGCCGCGGCGAGCACTGTCCAGCCACCCATCGAGTGGCCTTCCATACCGATATTATTTTTATCGACCAGATCCAAGCTGTGCAGATACCGCAGCGCCGCCGGGCCGCCAAAACCGTTAGCAAAAGCTGGCCCGTCCGAATAACCGTGACCACTTTGATCCAGTGCCAAAACCACGTAACCGCGCCGAGCCAGTTCAATGGCAAAAGGCCCCTGCACTTCGCGGGAGTTAATGTAACCGTGCACCGCCAGCACAGCGGGCGCGGGCGTGCGGGCACTGGCATTGGGAGGAATGTACAACAGGGCACTGAGCGTCTGGCCGTTATTACCGGTAAACCTGACATCTTTGATGGTGATATCGCCAGAGGTCTGCACCAGATAGGCCAGCAGGGAACCGGCCAGAATGGTCAGACAGCCGCAAATGAATAAACGCCAGGGTGATTTCATAAAAAGACTCCGCATGTCACTTGTTTTTATTGTCAATCACGGGCTACCTGTCCAGTCGTCGCCCGTCAATCAATTTTTGCCTGTCTCTGCAGATAGCTCACAGCAGCCTGGCCCGCGCGATGTCCACTGGACAAACAGGCGGTCAACAGGTATCCCCCGGTTGGAGCATCCCAGTCCAACATCTCGCCAGCGCAAAAAACGCCGGGAAATTTTTTTAACATCAATCCCGCGTCCAGTTCACTAAAACTCAGCCCCCCCGAGGTACTGATCGCCTCATCCAGCGGCCTTGGCCGGGAAACGATCATGGGCAAGGCTTTTATCGCCGCCGCCAGCAGGGGTGGTGACTCCAGGGCATCCTTGGCAAACTCATGCAGCAAAGCTACTTTCACCCCGGTAATTCCCAGGCGTTTGCGCAGAAAATTGCTGCGCGACTCTTTGCCTCTGGCGACTGACAATTTTTCGAGTATCGTCTGTTCAGGCATATCTGGCAACAAATCCCACAGCAAGGTTGCGCTGCCGGCAGTCTCTATCAGGGAATTAATCTGACGGGACGCTGCATAGACCAGACTGCCCTGGATACCCTGTTTGCTAAGCATGGCCTCACCCCGGCGATAAAACTGCCAGGGTTCAGAATCCGCGCTCCTGATGCCCAGGCACACTGACTTCAGGGGCATACCTGCAAACTGTTCCTGTATGCGCTGACTCCAGGCGACCTCGTAACCACAGTTGGAAGCCACCAGCGGCGCGCAACTCAGCGACAGGCCCTGCAGGGTCTGCAGCCACTGGCCATCCGAGCCCAGGCGTGCCCAGCTGCCGCCCCCCAAAGCCAGCACACAGCTGCGCGAATCGACTGCGATTTCACCCGCCGGGGTATAAAACCGATGTCGCTGCAGCGCCAGCCCCTGATCATCACGCAGCATCTCCCAGCCCAGCCAGCGATGGCGGGTGAAAAATCCGACGTGCAGGGCTCGCAACTGCCCCAACCAGGCGCGCAGCACAGGAGAAGCCTTTAACTGTTGGGGAAACACCCGCCCAGAACTACCGACAAAGGTCGATATCCCAAGATCGGCTGCCCAGGCGGTTACGCTGGTAGCATCAAACTCGCGTAACCAGTCGGCGATGCACGCCTGTGGATGATAGCGGGCCATGAACGCCTCAGACGGCTCGCTGTGGGTGATGTTCAACCCACCCACACCAGCGCGCAGAAATTTGCGTCCGAACGACGGCATGGCATCAAACAGCGCAACCGATTTTCCGGCTTCTGCCAAACGGGTGGCAGCCATCAGGCCTGCGGGACCTGCACCTATCACTAGCGCATCAAACAAGGTCTCATCCATACATTCAAGCCATCGTTGCGGACTTTAGATGTCCATGGTGGCGAGATAGTACTCTCTCATCGTTCAGGAAGCACAGCGTAGTGTTGCTGAATATAGCTAACGAATGATCAACTCCAGCGATCCGTGTATTCAATCAGCTTTTGTGTGATACCTGTCTCCGACAGCGAATGGCCGGCGTCCGCAATGATGTGCAACTCTGACTCTGGGAAGGCCTTGTGCAACTCCCAGGCATTTTCCACAGGGCACACCACATCATAGCGTCCATGCACAATCACGGTGGGAATGTGTCGAATCCTGTGAACCTGTTTTAACAGAAAGTTGTCATCCGTAAAAAAGCCCTTGTTCATAAAGTAGTGACATTCAATACGCGCAAAGGCATCGGCAAACTCATCGTCGCCAAACCGCGCTGCAGCAGCCGCATCGTAACTGAGTTTGGAGGTAGAGCCTTCCCACACTGACCAGGCTTTGGCGGCTTCTGCGCGCACTGCCGGATTGTCAGAGGTCAGGCGACGATAATATGCCGCCACAAAATCATGACGTTCGCTCTCAGGAATCGGCCGCACGTAGGACTCCCAGAGATCAGGAAATAACTTCGAACAGCCTTCCTGATAAAACCAGTCGATTTCTTTTTTTCTGAGCAGAAAAATGCCGCGTAAAAACAGTTCGGTACAGGCTTGCGGATGCGATGTAGCGTAGGCAAGCGCCAGTGTCGATCCCCAGGAACCACCAAATACCGCCCAGCGGCTGATGCCCAGATGTTCTCGAATGTTTTCAATATCAGCGACCAGATCCCAGGTGCTGTTTTCCTGCAATTCAGCAAACGGTGTGCTACGCCCGCACCCGCGCTGGTCAAACATCACAATCCTCCATCGGGTGGGGTCAAAAAACTGCCGATATTGCGGTAGCGTCCCGCCGCCCGGCCCACCATGCAGAAACACCACCGGCTTGCCCTCTGGGTTACCGGATTGCTCGACATACAGGGTATGCCGATCGGACACTTTCAAAAACTGTATGTCATAAGGCTCAATGCGGGGATAGAGTTTTGTCATGAATACCTGCTCAGTTAGTTAACTGCCAACCGTGGGAGGCTGATCACCGGACATCGCAATATTCTGGATCAACTTCACCGGAGGCATGGGTTTGGCAAACAACCAGCCCTGCGCCAGTTAAACCGCCGCCAGAGGAGGGCCAAACGCCGCCAATAGCGCAACAAATTGTGACACTCTTTTGGCCCGTGATCGGCGCATCAACCCTCATGGCAACTATGGTCGTGCGGCAACATCTGATCCTAGTCTAACGCCACCACACTTGTCACCCAACTTTTTAATTCTGTTTTAACCCGTTGTCATGTTTGAACTTTATTGTTACATTCGGCTGCTGGCTTGTAACACTCAAGCACCGGAAAAATACAACTGCCCCATCCACTGGTTTTAAAACAATAGCGGTGAATATCATGTTTGACAGAAACAAGGACCGACAACCCGAAAAAATCGAGACCCCTGCGCCGGTAGTGGCCGCCATCGACAACTCGTCAACAGCCTATCGTGCACCTGCCGCTGCCACCGGCAAGTCCGCCATTTTGGGCGCCACCATTCGGGTGAAGGGCGAAATTAGCGGTGATGAAAACCTGCTGATCGAAGGCCACGTTGAGGGCTCCGTCAGCCTGTCAGCGCATGAATTGACCATCGGAAAAACTGGCAAGGTACACGCCAACCTCACCGCCAGAACTATCCGTATTGATGGCGAAGTCCATGGCGACATCGCTGGAAAAGAGAAAGTAGTCGTGTCCAGCACCAGCAACATCAAGGGCACCATTGTCACCCCGAAGATGACTCTGGAAGAAGGCGCGCGCTTCAAGGGCACCATTGATATTGATCCTGCCCACGCCAACAGCGGCACCGGCTTCAAACCGGCCACGGACAAGCCGGCCACGGACAAGCCGGCCTGATGTTGAATACCGCAGAACAGTTCGACAATTCCGGCAGGCAGGTGCTGCAAACGCGCCTGATGCCCGATTTGCTTGAACCGTTGGCTGGCAACTCGCCGTTGATGGTATTTGACGTGGGATACGGCGTTCACGAGACGGTTGAGTTTTTTGGCAACCGCCGTTGCCGCCTGCATTTCAGTGCACTGCATAACTGCTTGCAGGCGCCCCCGGTTATCCGCTCAAAAACACCGTTTGGACAACTGCCGGATGCGGATGAGCACGATACAGCCTTGTACCTCGCGTGGCTGGACAGATTCCGCTCTGCGCTGCAATTTGAGCCGGGCACCCGCTTTGACCTGTGTTTATTATGGGACTTTCTGAACTACCTTGATGATCAGGCGCTCAAGGCATTCGCTGATGCGCTCGCGCCCTTTACGGGGCCACAGACACTCGGCCACGCCTACATTCTGCTGAAGTCGGATGCTGATGTACTGAACCGCGAGTATGGCCTCAAAGCCGCCAATCAGATTTCGGTCAGACCCGTCAATCACGCCACCCCGGCGTTTTTTGCGCGGCCACAGGCGCGGGTGACCTCGATGATGAAAGGTTTTGTGGTCAAGCACAGCGTGCTGCGCCGCGACGGACTGCTGGAAGCAGCACTGAAGAGCACCTGATTACGACGGCTTGGCTAAAGCCATTTCCGGGCTGCGCCTGTCCCTGCCAAAGTCTGCCTGAAAGACGTGTTCGGCCAACCCTACCCCTGCTTCCGACATGGTCAGATAGGTCTGATCCGCACCGGCTTTAATGATTTTCTCCGCCTCGTCGCTGTGCATACTGTGGGAAACGATCAGTCCGGCAAACCCACTTTTACGCAACTTCTGTGCGGCAATCACTTTTGCTTCCATGTCATTGATGGTCAGAATAATCGCATTAACGCCTGCAATATCCAGATTCTGCCAGAACACCGGATCTTCAGCGTCTGCAAAAAATACGTTATGCCCCATCATTCTGTGCATCTGCACACGCGCAGGGTCGGAGTCCAGCGCCACCAGGCGACATTTGTCTTTCAGGTGCTCATACGCTGCAGTCCCGGTGCGCCCAAGACCCATAATCAATACTTCGGCATCACCCAGTGACAGCGGCTGCTCATCCGGATGGCGAATATTGCGTTCCAAGGGAATCAACCGCCCAGCCAATCGCTCGTACAAAGGATGCGCATAACGGTTTAACGGTGCACTGACAAGAAATGACAGGGCGGCAGTCAACGCCAGGGGCACCAGCCACTGCGGCAGCACAATGCTGGCAACAATCAAACCGAACTCACTGTAATTTGTCAGGCTGAGACTTGATAAAAACGCACTGCGCGCACGCAACCTGAACAACACCAGCAACAGGAAAAAGATGATGGCTTTGATGGGTAACAATGCCGTCATCAACAGCGCAAACACCCAGGCCTGCGAGTCCGGTAATCCGCCGATGCCAATCTGCAGGAAAAACCCGACCAGGAAAAACTCTTTGATTCCCCACAGCGTTTTGGACAATTCACCAGAGCGCCGATGACCGGCAAGCAATGCGCCAAGCACCAATGCGCCCAGTTCGGAGCTCAGGCCTACAAGCTCAAAGCCGTAACCGCCCACCACCAATGCCAGTAACAGTCCAAACAACAACTGCAGCTCATCATGACCACTGGCGTCCAGCAGTTTGAATAAAACCGGCCGCAATAACGGCAGCGTAAACACCAACAAAGCCCAGATTGAGGGTGATCGGCCCGCCGCCAGACTCATGACGATCAAGGCAATCAGGTCTTGGATAATCAGAATACCGATGGCCACCCGCCCGTGAAAGGCGCGCAGTTCGCGCTTGCTTTCCAGCACTTTGGCCGCCAGCACAGTGCTGGAAAATGCCAGCGCCACCGACAACATAAACGCCGTGTAAAAATCCACACTGAACACCAGCAGCAAGGCGGGCGTCATCAGTACCACGGAAATAAAAAAGTGCAGCAAACCACCGCCGATCACTTCGGGCTTCACAATGTTACGCCAATCAAGCTTTAACCCGACGGTGAACAGCAACAGCAGCACACCCAGATGTGCCACATGATCCAGCACTTCGCCGGCCTGCGTTGGCATACCCAGATCACTCGAGTAGGTCGAGATTGCAAAACCGGCGGCCAGATAACCCACCAGAGGCGGCAAACCAATGGTGCGCACCAGCAAACCAATGCTGAATGCAAAACCAATCCACACTGCTTCCAGCAACATTGAGTTGATCCTCCGTAGTCAGATCACGCCATCAGTTGTTTGATTCCCGCGACAGCACGATCAACATGCGCCAGCGTGTTGTAGATGCCCGGGCACAGCCGCAGTCCGCCAGTGCCGGCCCCAGCAATGCCAAACTCCTCATAAAGCCGGTTCGACAGTGCACCGCCCTGACCGGTGGCGGTCTGCACAACCACCACACCAAAACTCAGGTCAGCATCCATGGGTGTCACCAGCGGCAATCCCAGGTCCGCAACGCCATGCATCAGATGCTGTGACAGCTGCACAATCCGTTGTTCTAACCGTGCGGCGCCGATGCTGTCATGAATACGCGCAGCGACACTTAAGGCTGCGAGCGCCGCATCATCGCGTTGGCCCAGGGATTCAAATTTACGCGCACCGATCTGCCGCGTCTCTGCGCCACTGCCCCAACCCGACGCCACCACACCGGGCCAGATGCGGGCGTGCTGATCGGACTTGATATACAACAGCCCGACCTCTCTGGGTCCCATGTACCATTTGTGGGCGCTGGCCGTGAATGAATCCATGCCCAGCGCTTTTAAATCCAGCGCCATGGCGCCCCAGGTCTGCGCGCCATCCACATGCACGTAGATGCCGCGGGCTTTGGCGGCCTGCACCAGTTCAGCAACCGGCAAACGGATACCACTGACATTGGACACATGGGTAATCGCCAGCACCCGCGTGCGATCGCTGAACTGCGCCACAAAGGCATCCAGCAACTGCTGCGGATCGCGCAGATCGGTGGGCGTCGCCACGGTGACCACCTTGAACCCAAAACGCGCGGCACGCACCTGCCAGGCCACGTGGTTGGTCGGGTGGTTTTCATCCCAGATAATCACATCGTCGGCGGCGCCTAGATCCAGACCGTTGCTGATGATGTTATTGGCCTCACTGGTGTTACGCACCAGAGCGATTTCATCAGCACTGACGTTAAGTTGCGCGGCAACCAGCGCGCGTGAGTTTTCCAGCAGGCCCGAGAATTTGCTGCGATTGTTGAAGGAACAATCCTGATCAATATCGGCCGTCAGAAATGCCACCTGTTCTGCTACTGAACGGAACGACGGACACAGATTGGCAGCATTCATCGGCACGGTGGAGTCGGGAAATGAAAACTGCTCGCGCACCATCTGCCAGTAATCTTCACCAGTCACGGCCTGGCTGAGTTGTTCTGTCACAGACGCCCGCTCTGTTACAGACGCCTGTGCTGTGACCGACTCCTGCGCAGTCGCCAACCGTGATGACAGTGCGCCGGCTCCCAGCATCAAGGCACTGGTGCTTTTCAGGCCGCGACTGAGGAACAGGCGACGACTCAGATCAGCGGTATCCTTGATGTTGTTCATGGTGCAGTGGCCTCCGCGTCGGCAACCAGGCGGCCGCCCACCCAGGTTTTGGCAACCGCGGTTTTCCAGATTTCGGTGGGCGCCACGGCAAAAATATCCTGGTCAACCAAAATAAAGTCAGCCTTTTTACCCGGCTCCAGGGTGCCCAGTTCATTCTCCTGGTGGGCAGCAAAGGCGCCATCCAGCGTAAAACTCAGCAAGGCTTCTTCATGTGTCATACGCTCTTCCGGAAACCAGCCACCGGGAGGCTCATTGTTCTGATCCTGCCGGGTAATCGAGGCGTGCAGCCCAAAAAACGGATTGGCCGGTTCCACCGGGAAGTCCGAGCCGTTGGCAATAATGACGCCGGTATCCAGCAGTTTGCGCCAGGCATAGGCGCCGAGGATTCGCACCTCACC
>JBFZEG010000093.1:0-2825 GCA_041306975.1 Gammaproteobacteria bacterium
GCGTACAGGTCGCGCATGCCACGCAGGCCGGTTTCTTCTTCGGCCACCGCGGCGAACACCAGATCGTGCTGCGGCACAAAACCCTGATCAATCAGCGCCTTGGCAGCGGCTAGCATGGCAATGGTGGTCAGTGAGGTATTGGTGCCCGGGCCAACAACGCGCTCGCCATCAATCACGGGCAGGGTGCCGGCCGCACGCTGATGTTCAGCAACGGTCGCCAGATCATCCAGGGTGGAGACAAACACCAGCGCCTGGCCTGAGCTGCCCGGAATGATGCCGATGACATTGGGGCTTTCGGTCATCTGAACGTTTTGCAGGCCAATGTCGCGCATCAGCTGTGCAACGGCAGCGGCACGTTCATGTTCCTGTCCGGAAGGGGAGATAATGCCGCCGATGCCGACCAGCTGCTGCGCTGCCACCAGGCGGGTGTCGGTAATCTGTTGCAGGGCTGCCTGTACTGCGCGGTTGCTGAGTGCTTCATCCACTGCACGCGGTTGTGCAGTCAACGAAAAACTCACTGTTATCAAAGTGCAAAACAAACTGCTGACAATCAGGCGATTCACGGAGGTATCCTGTGTGGCAAATTTTAAAAAATGTTCCGCAGCTGAGGCGGGTCGCTGCGATGATACAAGAACCCGGCAGCTCAATAAAAGCGCGGATGCAGCCGCTCAGCCCCTCGGTTATACTTGCGCGGCCGCTGGCTAACTGAATTGTTCAATACAAAAAATCAAATCCGTCCGAGAATTTACTATGGAACGTCTTATAGAAACCCTGATGCTGCGCTCGCGCTGGTTGCTGGCGCCGGTCTATCTGGGGCTCAGCCTTGCCTTGATTGCCCTGATGATCAAATTTTTTCAGGAAGTGCTGTACTTGTTCGCCAACATCCTCAGCTCCAGCGAAGCGGAAGTGATTCTGATTGTGCTGGCCTTGATTGACATTGCACTGGTCGGTGGTCTGCTGGTGATGGTGATGATGAGCGGTTACGAGAATTTTGTGTCCGAGCTCGACACGCAGGATGGGGAAAAACTCAGCTGGCTGGGCAAGATGGATGCGTCCTCGCTGAAAATGAAGGTCGCCGCGAGCATTGTGGCGATCTCGTCCATTCACTTGTTAAAAGTGTTCATGAATATCCAGAACACCAACCCGGACATGTTGTTCTGGTACGTGATTGTCCATCTCACCTTTGTGGTATCTGCATTTGCGATGGGTGCGCTGGATCGTATCTCACGACAATGAGTTTATGCGCCGACCCCAACTATGAGCCGACGCGCGCAGTGGCCCGCTTAAAAGCTGTAAGTAGGCGCGTAAGGCACACCATCGGCCTCTGCCCGCCGTGCACCGGCCAGAATGCCCGGCATGGCATAGTTGCCTTCGTGACAGGCATATTCGTAAATGGGGTCCTCGGTTTTGTTCATCGGCATCACGCCGCTCCACGGCTGGCTGTAGTTTTCCGCATCAGTCACCGTGAATTCATACTGAATCACCTCATCACTCACGCGTGTAAAGCGTTCCACCACGTGCATATGGCTGGACGCATAAAAGCGGTGGGTTAGCGACGAGCGGAAACTCTGCTGTGGATGGAAATGTGTGGTTTCCACCACCAGCGTGTCACCTTCGTAGTAACCAATGGAGTCGCCCATCCAGTCGTAGGTGGGCGGTTCTCTGAATGACTTTCCCAGCCTGACAATGCGCGCGTCGTGATTCATCTCCGCCAGCAGCACCACGTAGTCTTTATTCTGGATGATCTGCGTATTGTTGTTATAGGAGACGGGCAGTTTGGGCGGACCTGCCGTAGAACCAAAACCCACCAGGCAACGCTCACCCATCGGGCGTACTTCCGGGCCATCGTAGCCTTCGCGGATCGCCATGGTGGTCTGGTGATTGAGGCGGCCGGTGTCGTTGTAGGGCAATTTACCGTCGGGTGGATCAATCATAATGGAGCTGCGAATCTCGCCGTTCACACGAATCAGGCGCTCGCCGGGATCCATCCAGAAGTTGTTGTAACCACCCACATTAACACCTTCGCGGGGCGGTGCGCGGCCTGGGTCGCTAGGTGCGCTGGCGGCAGCGTTGCGGGCTTGTACCGCGGATTCAAATTGCAGAGCTTCTTCTTCGGTGAGCACCAGTTTGCCGTTGTAACGGTCGGGGCGTTCAAGCGTGGTTTGTGTGGCGATTGACCAGGTGCCTTGCAGGTCCGGAACTCCCCATTCGGTGCGTGCCGGCTGGTAAGCATCCTGTGCGCTGATCTTTGCCCCTGTCAGCCCCCACATCGCGCCCGTGAGCGCGGTTGCCGCAGATAATGTCAGCGTTAGAACAAGTCGATGGATCTGCATATGTTTGCTCCTGTCATTATTATTGTTGTGTCTTTTTAGGTCGCGGTTGCCTACTTCATGGCCTTTTGTTTTGCGGACCAGGCAAAGTGCCTGGCCAATTCTGTATCTTGCCTGAGTTGTTCGATGGAATTGAATTGCCGCGCCAATGTCATTTCATCATATAGGGCGTGAATGCCTTTGTGGCAGGTGCGACAGATAAAAATACCTTCATTCAACTGCTCGCGGCTGTAATTCTTTTGAAAATAGCTGCGCCGGTGTACTTTACGCGGTATCAGGTGATGGAAAGTCAGTGCCAGTTCCCGATAACACAGGCAGCAGACCGCCGGGCGCTTATGCCGGGAATTTGCTGAAGCACTGTCGGAAAACGGGTCTGCACTCATATCAGGTTTTTACGTCAGAACTCAGTGTCGGGTTTACATGAACAACACATCAGGTCGCTCTTCAGACAACGCGTCACAAAACACCTCGGACAACACCTCAGAAAATATCTCA
>JBFZEG010000106.1:0-17019 GCA_041306975.1 Gammaproteobacteria bacterium
GGCGGTGCGCTACGGGATATTCTCGGACGGTCAACGCGAACTACATGGCACGGAATAAGGACGGGCTTCCTGCTGAGCAGCCTGGTGCAATCATCCAGTGCCGTGACCATCGCGACGATAGGTTTTGTTAACGCGGGTCTGTTGGGGATACATCAGGCGCTAGGTATTGTATTGGGTGCAACGGTGGGCACTACCACAACCGGATGGCTTGTAGCGGTGGTTGGATTCCAGTTCAGCATCAGTGCATTCGCAATGCCGATGCTGGGCATCGGCATGATTATGCGCCTTGCCGGAGCATCCAGCCGAGTGGGCGCTTTCGGAGAGGCGCTGGCCGGTTTCGGATTGTTTTTTGTTGCCATCGACTTTCTCAAAGGCGCATTTGAGGGCGTGGCGACGTCTGTAGATATTGCCAGTCTCTCTCCCGAGGGGTTCCTGGGGCTGATGTTGTTTGTCATGGTTGGTATGGTCATCACCATGCTAGTTCAGTCTTCCAGTGCAACGATTGCGATCACCCTGACGGCATTGTCAAGCGGCCTGCTGACCTTTCCAGCCGCAGCGGCGCTGGTCATCGGAGCCACAGTCGGCACAACATCAACGTCGGCACTGGCAGTGATTGGCGCAACGCCCAATGCCCGGCGCGTTGCTTTGGGTCATGTCTGCATTAATAGTTTCAGTGCCTTGATCGGCATTGTGCTGTTGCCCACAGTCTTGTGGGCGTCAACACATGACACCTGGATTCACGACTATCCGGCGTTGGCCATTGCATTTTTTCATACCTCGCTGAATCTGCTGGGTGTCTTGCTGATGCGTCCCATGATCGGTCACCTAGGGCATTGGCTGGAGCGTCGGTTTATCAGCAAAGCAGAGGAACTCAGTCGCCCACAGTATATTGACAGCAATGTCATGGCGTCGCCGTCTCTGGCAATGGATGCCTTTTTGCTGGAGTTGCAACGCATGGCTGAACTGACAAGAGTGCATGCCATCAATTCATTTAACAACGAAGGGCCTCCGGGCAAGTCATTGCAACAACAGCACGACGGGCTTCGGGCGTTGGCGCGATTTGTCGAAACCTCGGTCACTCGTCTAGAGACTGATCGGCTGGAAGCGCGCATCGCGAGGCAATTGCCGATGATTCTCAGGATTGCCAATTACATCGACGAAGCGGTCGCGCTGGCGCATGCCAATGCTGAGTCGGACGCAGATGTCGAATTCTTGATTCAAACACCGGTGGGTGAAGAGATTCTTGCGTACCAGGCGGCGGTGGTGGCGATGATTGGCCGTTGTGATCCCCGCTCATCCAGTTTCAGTGCTGAGTCAATCGACGCCGAGTACCAGATTCTGCGTGCCCAATTCCGACAGCTGAAGACCAGTTTGCTGGAGGCCAGTGTGCAGGGAGTAATTCCACTGCAACATATGAACCCTGCAATTGAAAGTTTACGCATGATGCTGAGAGTTTCTGAACGTTCTACACGCATCGCGGTGCGTTTGTCTGAACTTGGCCGGGAACAACCCGCGGTCAGCAGTAAAGGCAGGGCACCGGTGGGGCCTTCCGGTAGCGGCATTGACGCAGAAGTAAAGTCCTGAGGGGCCTGCCCGCAGGGCTGTTGTATTACAGCTTTGTCATAAAAGTGTCATAAGTGATGGTTATATTGCAGGCATTGACTAAACGCAGTCGCTTTTTTTTTGTTGCTTGGGCCGAGGGGAATTGCGGATGAACAAGTTTAAACGTCTGATGGTTGCTGTCAGTTTTGCCAGCAGTCTGGCCGTACCTGCTGTTGTGATGGCAGATGTTGATCCAAACCTTCAGGATTACGTCCGGGCCTCGGGAGTGTCAGGAAATCTTTCCAGTATTGGTTCAGATACCTTGAATAACCTGATGACGTTATGGGCGGAGGAATTTGCGAAGTATTACCCGAATGTGAATGTGCAGATTCAAGGTGCTGGTTCTTCGACTGCACCGCCCGCACTGACCGAAGGTACCGCAATGCTGGCACCTATGAGTCGCCCGATGCGACAGTCCGAAATTCAGGAATTTGAAGCCCGCCACGGCTATCAGCCAACCGAGTTGCCGGTGGCGGTGGATATGCTGGCGGTGTATGTGAACCGGGATAACCCTATCGAAAGCCTCAGCCTGCCGCAGGTCGATGCAATTTTCTCTGCGACTCGTCGCTGTGGCGCTCCAGCGGATATACAGCGATGGGGCGATCTGGGTCTGACCGGCGACTGGGCAAATCGTGACTTTACGCTGTACAGTCGAAATGCAGTGTCTGGTACCTACGGATTCTTTAAAGACAACGCGCTGTGTGGCGGTGACTTCAAGTCCAGCATCAATGAGCAGCCTGGTTCGTCATCAGTGGTGCAGGGCGTAACTGAATCAGCCAATGGCATCGGATACACCGGAATTGGTTATCGCACCTCGGGCGTGCGCGCAGTGCCTTTGGCGGCAACTGAAGGCGGCATCGCCTATGAGGCGAGTGCTGCCAATGCGGCCACCGGAGATTACCCACTTGCCCGTTACCTGTTGGTATACATAAATAAACACCCTAATCGTGAGCTTGATCCGGTAACCCGAGAGTTTGTGAAAATGTTGTATAGCAAGCAAGGTCAAGAGGTCGTTGACCGTGACGGTTATGTGCCTTTGCCAGCGACAATCGCGCAGCGCATGCTGGAACAGCTTGGGATAAACTAACAAGAGTTGGTGTCACAACGATCAGCGGTCACGTCCGTCTCTAGCTGTCATGTTCAGTCGACAGACTCGTTTTGCTGATCGCCTTTATGCGGTTTTCGGATTGTATTTCGACAGAAACAAGGGGCAGTCTGTTCCCGCGTCAGTATCGATTACTTGGCGACACGACAGTACTTGTTGGTAAACTCTCAGCAAAAGGCATTACCCGGCAGGAGCACGCTTTAACATGACAGAGAACACTCCGGGTACGCCGAGCCGCGCGGCTGCTGTTGGCAACCCTGATTCAAGCCCTCAGGTCGAGCCCTCAAGCACCGTTAACACAAGCAGGCGCGGAAACAGCCTGCTACCCGATCTTGCCAGTCGCAAGATTCTCAGGAAAAAACGCGCCAGACGCGACAAGATTGCGCATTGGGGCATCACCACTGCCGGTTATGGTGTTGTGGTTGCCCTGTTAACCATATTTGTCTACCTGTTCTACGAGGTCGCGCCGATTTTACGTGGGGCGGCCATCGATGAGCAGCACCAGTTTGCGCTACCGGAACAGCAGTCTGAGACGTACAGACTGCTCCTGGACCGTTATGAAATATTGGGAATTCAGTACACCCGCAGCGCTGAATCAATCTTTTTTAACACAGAAACCGGCGATGAACGGTTGCGTGTGGCTGTGCCGCTGCCTGAGGGTGCTGCGGTCAGTAGTTTTGGTTACGGAGAAACGATATCCAACAACGTGGTCTACGGGCTGGACAATGGCTCCGCCGTACTTGCACGTCATGCATTTGATATCAGTTTTCCCGACAGTCAACGTGTTGTAACACCACGTCTTGATTTTCCCCTGGGTGTGTCTGCGATACAGATTGACCAGCAGGGGCAGCCTTTAACCCACATTACCACCGAGGTACTGGCGCGCGGTGGCGCAACAACTGCAATTGCCGCGGTTACACAAGACAACAGGCTGTTACTGGCGAGAATCACCTCGCGAAATAACTTGCTGACCGGTGCTGTGCAGGTGACCACGGACGTGCAGACCTTGCCGGCCATTCCAGGTACTGCCCAGCAGCTGATGCTGGATAAGTCCTTACGTAACCTGTTTGTGCTGGACGATCAGGGTCGAATCCATTTTTATGACATTGTGAATCCTGCCCAGGCACGTCTGGTTGAGTCAGTCGACGTGGGTCGCGGTGATCGCGTCACTGCCGCTGAGTTTCTGGTCGGATCTGTGTCGATTGTAGTGGGCACAGAATCCGGCAATTTGAGTCAATGGTTTCTGGTGCGCGAGAATGACAACGCCAACGACTTTACGCTGACCTTGATTCGCGAGTTCAGAAATCACGGTGCCGCAATTACCGCGATAGCCCCTGAGCACACGCGCAAGGGATTTATTGTGGTTGATGGCGCAGGGCAGCTTGGCGTGCACTACGGCAGTTCATCACGTACCCTGTTTCTTGATGAGGTGAGTGACAATAGTTTGTCACACATCGCTATTTCGCAGATCAACGGTCGGGTTTTGTGGCTCGACAGTGAGCAGCAGGTCAGTTCGGCGTCCATGTGGAATGAGCATCCTCAGCTGTCATGGGCCGCGATGTGGAACAAGGTATGGTACGAGGGCCGCGAAGATCCTGAGTACATCTGGCAATCGTCTTCAGGTTCGGATGAGTTTGAGTCCAAATTCAGCCTGGTGCCTTTAACAATCGGCACGTTAAAAGCCGCTTTGTACGCCATGTTGTTTGCGACTCCGCTGGCAATCGCCGGGGCGATCTACACCGCCTATTTCATGACACCCAAACAGCGTGGTCTGGTAAAACCCAGCATCGAAAGCATGGGGGCATTGCCAACGGTGATTCTCGGTTTCCTCGCGGGTCTGTGGCTGGCGCCGTTTGTCGAAAACAATTTGCCGGCAATTTTCAGCTTCTTCCTGCTGATGCCTGTGGTCCTGTTGGTGTTTGCGCTGGTATGGACAAATTTACCAGCCGGCTTCAGGTCAAAGATTCCGGAAGGTTGGGAAGCGGCCATATCAGTGCCAGTGATTCTGACGTTTGGTTTTATCTGCGTGCAGTCGAGCCCGTGGGTAGAAGTCTGGTTCTTTGATGGCAGCATGCGCCAGTGGTTCACTGACATCGGCATCAACTACGATCAACGTAACGCTTTGATTGTGGGAATCGCGATGGGATTTGCTGTTATTCCGACTATTTTCTCCATTGCCGAAGATGCCGTCTTTACCGTCCCCAGGCACCTGACCCAAGGTTCGCTGGCGCTGGGCGCAACCCGCTGGCAAACAGTCATGGGCGTCGTGTTGCCAACGGCAAGTCCTGGTATTTTTTCGGCGGTGATGATGGGTTTCGGGCGAGCGGTGGGTGAAACCATGATCGTATTGATGGCCACCGGTAACAGCCCGGTGGTGAACTTTAATATCTTCGAGGGAATGCGCACCTTGTCTGCCAACATTGCAGTTGAGTTACCTGAAACAGCGGTGGGTTCGTCGCACTTCCGGGTATTGTTCCTGGCTGCTCTGGTGTTGCTGGCACTGACGTTTATCGTGAATACCTTGGCGGAAATCATCCGTCAGCGCTTGAGAGAACGTTACAGCAATCTATAAGTCCAGACAGTCGACTTGAGGTACGAGCACAAAATAATGGGTTACATGCGTCAGTGGTTTAAAAGCGGGACTCCATGGATATGGCTGAATGGCGGTGCGGTCGCCTTCAGCATGATCATGGTTGTTGGTTTGATAGGATTGATTGCAGTGCGAGGCTTTGGCCATTTCTGGCCATCCGATGTCGCCCTGATCAACCTGTCAAATGCAGACGGTGAACAAAGCACTCTCATCGGCGAGATTGTGCGCAGTGAAACGGTGTCTGCCACAATTGCCCGCGATTCAGGCGAGACAGTTCCTGACGACATGGATCTTGTGACACGCCACCTGATCAAGTTGGGTAACCGTGACCAGACCGACCGTGACTTTGCATGGTATCTGGAGCTGGGCATGGAGCCCTGGCAGTATCCGCAGGACATTATGGTGGTAGAGCGTCGGGAATGGGGCAACTTTTACGGTCGTCCGCTGGCGCTGTTGCGTGAAGGAGTAGAGGTTGCTACCCCTGAGTCCGACAATTTTATGCAGGAGCTGCAAGCGGCGATAACGCGCAGTCTGGATCTGCACGACGAAATTCGTCGGCTTGAACGCGGCACCATTGGCCGTATCAATACCAGTCTGGATGATTTGCGACTGGCTGCCAGACGTCTTGAGCTGGATGAAACTCCGGCTGACATCCAGGCGATCGAGCTGGATAGAATTGCCGTTGAAAGGGCCGCACTGGATGAACAATATGCGGTGCTGCGCCAGGAGCTCGATGTTATCTATGCAAGTACCCGCCGTGACACGCTGAAAATGGAAATGTCTGACGGCAACGCTGTTGACATCTCGCTGGCAGCCATCATGCGCGTCACTGAGCCAAATGCGATGTCGGTTTTTGGGAAAATCGCTCAGTACTTTGAACGTTTGTGGGAGTTTTTGACCGAAGATCCGCGCGAAGCCAATACCGAAGGTGGTATCTTCCCGGCGATTTTCGGCACTGTCACCATGGTACTGGTGATGTCAATTATTGTGACGCCCTTTGGTATTCTGGCAGCCATCTATCTGCGCGAGTACGCAAAACAGGGGACAATGACGCGCATTATTCGGATTTCGGTATACAACCTCGCCGGAGTGCCGTCGATTGTGTACGGCGTGTTTGGTCTGGGATTTTTTGTGTATTACTTGGGAGGCAGTCTTGATCAGCTGTTTTATGAGACAGCCTTGCCGACCCCTACTTTTGGTACTCCAGGCCTGATCTGGGCTTCTCTGACACTGGCTTTGCTGACGCTGCCCATTGTGATTGTATCCACCGAAGAGGGCTTGGCGCGAATACCGAGTACCATTCGTCAGGGTAGTCTGGCGCTGGGCGCCACCAAGTCGGAAACTCTTTGGAAAGTAGTTGTTCCGCTGGCAACGCCCGCGATGATGACCGGTCTGATTCTGGCTATCGCACGCGCCGCCGGTGAGGTTGCACCCTTGATGCTGGTGGGAGTGGTTAAACTCGCACCGGCATTGCCTATCGATGCGACATTCCCATTCCTGCACCTGGATCGCAAGATCATGCACCTCGGATTTCATATTTACGACGTCGGTTTCCAAAGTCCCAATGTGGAAGCCGCCAGACCCCTGGTCTACGCCACGGCGTTGGTACTGGTGATTCTGATTATGGTGCTTAACCTTGCGGCCATCAGTATTCGTAATCGCTTGCGCGAGCGTTATCGCAGCGCGGGTGAATAGCAATAAGTTTTAAGAAAGTTCCTATTGAAACAACAGGATATGACATGACTGGTGACCAGACAACTACACTGAAAGGTGATGCGGCAACAGCCCCGCAAGACCCTGCAAACCGCCACGACCGCCCGTCGATTTCGCCTGCTTCAGCCCGGAAGATAGGTGAGCGCGAAATTATGTCGTTGACAGATGAGGTAGCCAAGATACAGGTCAACAACCTCAACCTTTTTTACGATGCTGATCAGGCATTAAAAAACATCAATCTGATGATTCCTGAAAAGCGTGTAACCGCGTTTATCGGGCCATCGGGCTGCGGAAAGTCGACGCTGCTGCGCTGCTTTAATCGCATGAACGATCTGGTGGATATCTGCCGTATTGAAGGCGAGATTGTGATGGATGGCAAAAACATCTATGACCGTGACGTTGATGTCGCTGACTTACGCCGCAGTGTGGGCATGGTTTTCCAGAAACCAAACCCTTTTCCCAAAACCATCTATGAAAATGTTGCCTATGGTTTGCGCCTGCAGGGCGTGACTTCGCGTCGTGTGCTTGACGAGGTTGTTGAGAAGTCGCTGCGGGCAGCGGCGCTCTGGGATGAAGTTAAGGATCGCTTGCAGGAAAATGCATTTCGTATGTCAGGTGGACAGCAGCAGCGCTTGGTGATTGCAAGGGCGATTGCCATAGAACCGGAAGTGATCTTGCTGGATGAACCAGCCTCAGCGCTGGATCCGATCTCGACACTCAAGATCGAAGAGTTGATCAACGAGCTTAAACAGGATTACACAATTATTATTGTGACCCACAACATGCAGCAGGCTGCACGCGTGTCCGATTACACGGCCTTTATGTATATGGGCAACATGGTCGAGTACGGGGACACCGATACCTTGTTTACCAATCCGAGGAAAAAGCAGACTGAAGATTACATAACCGGTCGATACGGTTAGTCTTCAGTTTCTTACGGTTGGCCCATGACACTGCGGATCAGTGGGCCTGCTCCCAGGTTGCCGGTCAGGTTGTCACGCGCGACCGCCGCCCGCGTATCAGGGTTGGTGGCATCGCGTGGCGCGCTCCTGTCGACTCCTGTTGGCGCCTCCAGTCCCGCAAAAAACTCTGTCGTATCATTCTGCTCTGCTTCATCAAAGCCATAACGGTTGTTGGGGTCTTCGTCGCCACAATCGATGAGATCATTACGCCGCTGGCGCTCGTCACAATCTGCGTTGCTGAAAACTCTCCCGGTTGAATCACTCTGCGCCTGATTGCGAATCCGATCACGCAGATCCAGCAGCGAGGGGGCTATTAATCTGGGTGCCTGCGATTCCGATGCATCGGGCAATGCCTCGGGCGGTGGCGTTACCACAACAGGCAGAGCCTCATCTGGCGCGCTGATGTCTCGCTGCACCTGTTCTGACGTCACTGACTGATCTGCCGCATTTGCTACGGGTAATGATTCGGTAGCGGGCGGTTCGGGCGCGGCGTCGGGCACTGGTGGTGACCGGAAGGTGATTTGTATGCTTGGCGTTGGCAATGCGGTGTCAGTGGACTCTGTATCGCTACCAACCAATGACTGTCGCATGATCAGCAGCAGGCTGCTATGAATAAGCAGGCTCACACCAACGGGCACAATCAGTTGCCGCCACCAGGGGGGTGACGCTTCAGTCTCAATTATGTCTGCGGATTGGTTTTCCCACATCGTTTACTGTGACCATACCCAGTTCAGCAGCGCATCTCCCAGCTCTTGCCCTGGACCGGTATCGGCTTGAGTGTGGTTCACCAATGCCACAACAACAAAGTGTTTTCCTGACCGGGCATGGACATAACCCGCAATCCCCGCGACGTTATCCAGCGATCCGGTTTTAATATGCATGCGCCCACTGGGGCCCTCGTGGGTCAGTCGGGTGCGCATGGTGCCGTCCAGTCCTGACAATGGCAGAGAGGACACAAATTCAGGCATCGCCGTCATGGTGAAACCCTGTTCCAGCACCGAGCCCAGCAGGCTGCCGGTTACCCGTTCATCACGCGATAACCCCGATCCGTTAACCATCACCAGTTGTGAGTGATCAATCCCCGCTGTAGTCAGATAGTCTTGAACCGCCGTAATGCCATGCGCCACTGTGGCTGGCTTGCCGGCGCGCTCCAGCCCAAGTGTCAGCAACAGATGTCGCGTCATCATATTGTTGCTGTACTTATTGATGGACTTGACAACCTCTGCCAGCGGGGGTGAGTTCCAGCTCGCGACCGGTGTTTCGGACCAATCATCCGGTAATGCCTGCTCGCGTAAACTGCCGTTAAATTCTCCTCCCAATTGCTGCCACAACTGCATGAACAGGCCATAAGCATAGGCCGGTGCATCCAGCACTGACCTTGTCAGCATGTACTCGTCACAACGTGAAGGCAGGCGGCCGCTGAAAGTAACCGTATTGCCGGCTTCATCCACATCGATGCTGATGCCGCGCTGAAAACCGCTGCATGGCGCGTCACGCTGGCTGAGCTGATTATTGATCAACAGATTTGGCAGTGCCGGATCGGCCCTGATGATGACATCGCGGCCATTGCCATGGGGGTAAAAATAGAAATTCACCGTTTGAAAATTGACCATCAGGGCATGAGGCAGCACGTTGTAGGCGCGGCGACTGTCGTTGTCTATCAGCGCTTGCTGGCTCACCGATGAGTCGAACAGCGTGTCATCAATAATCAGATCACCGGTGATGTTGTTAATACCACGGCGCTGCAGAGTTTTTAACAGACTGCGAAAGTGTTCTTCCACCAGAAACGGATCCCCACCGCCGCGAATCAACAAATCGCCAGTCAAGGTGCCATCGCTGATCTGGCCAAGCGCATAGACCTCAGTAGTCCAGGTATACGTGGGTCCCAGCAACTCCAGACCGGCGAGTGTTGTCAGGGTTTTAATTGTTGAGGCGGGATTCAGCGGCAGGTTTTCATTGACCGCCAGCAACGGGGTGGCACTTCCAACTTCTTTTACATACAGAGTGTAAGCATTCTGTGGCAGGTTATGACCGTTAATGATCACCTGCACCGCAGCAGGAATCGAAGTTTGAGCATGACTGACCGCGCTGAACATCAATAAAAAGCACATGAACAGCGAAGCTGCCCGCTGATATTTACCTGTTGGCGATACATGGCAATGGCTGCCAGCGCTTCGCCTGCGGATGCATGTTTTTTTTGTCATCATTTGCATGGGTGATACTCAATCATGCCTATTCATTGAACCCAATGTCGCTGCAGCGCAATCGCCTGTCAAGCAGGCAAATGATTGCAGATCAGTGCAATAACAAAGGTGCCAGATAACGTCCAGTGTGCGACTTCTTGTTCCCTGCCACCTTGACCGGCGATCCCTGCGCCACCACTTTGCCGCCACCGTCACCACCTTCGGGCCCCATATCGATGACCCAGTCCGCCTCTGCAATCACATCAAGGTTGTGCTCTATAACCAGCACGGAGTTGCCTGCATCCACCAGTCGATGCAGCACACGCAATAATTTCTCAACATCGGCCATATGCAGACCGACCGTGGGTTCATCCAGCACGTAAAGTTTATGTGGCGCTTTGCTGCCTCGCAGACTCAGATGCGGTTTGGCTTTGGAAAGTTCCGCAACCAGTTTAATGCGCTGTGCTTCGCCGCCGGACAGGGTCGGACTTTGCTGGCCGAGCGTAAGATAACCGAGTCCCACATCCTGCATCAGTCTCAGTGCATGAAAAATCGATGGCACAGACTCAAAAAACACCACCGCTTCATCGATATCCATGGCCAGTACTTCACCAATATGTTTGCCCTTGTACTGAACTGACAAGGTTTCAGGGTTAAATCGCCAGCCACCACAGGCCTCACAATCCACCCGCACATCAGGCAGAAAATTCATCTCAATTTTCTGCATCCCATTACCCGCGCAGGTTTCGCAGCGGCCGCCGGACACATTAAAGGAAAACCGGCCGGGCAAATAGCCGCGCAATCTGGCATCAACGGTGTCGGCAAACAGTTTGCGGATGGTGTCCCATATGCCCACATAACTGGCCGGGCAGGAGCGCGGTGTTTTGCCGATCGGGGTCTGATCCACCTGCAGAATGCTGTCGATGGATTGCCAGCCGTCAAGCGTGTCACAGCCATGCCATTGGATGGCTTTGCGCGCTGCCTTTTTTGTGAATCTGCCTGCGGCACTCACCGCCGCCTGAACGTTGTTGAACAATACTCCGCGAATCAAGGTGCTTTTGCCGCTGCCACTGACACCACTGATGGCCACCAGTCGGCGCAGAGGTATGCTGATATCCAGCGTGCGCAGGTTGTTAAGACGAGCGCCGGTGATGATGAGTTGTTCAGTTTCAAACTGATCCCGACTCTGGTTGTCCCGCACGTCAACCAGGGGATGACGCAGAGGGTTGGCCAGAAATTGCCCGGTCAGGGAACGCTTGTTTTTCTTCAATTGCGCCAAGGTGCCGGTGGCGACAATTTCACCACCCTTGACGCCGGCGCCAGGTCCCACATCAATTAGGAAATCTGCTTCTGCCATCGTGGCATCATCATGCTCCACAACCACCACGGTGTTGCCATGTTGTTGCAGTTCGCGCAGAGTTTTGATCAGCAGTGCGTTATCACGCGCGTGCAGGCCGATGGTGGGTTCGTCAAGGATGTAACAGACACCCTGCAGATTGGAACCCAGCTGCGAGGCGAGTCGTATACGTTGCGCCTCGCCACCACTGAGTGTGGGTGCCGCCCGATCCAGACTGAGATAACCCAGACCCACTTTTTGCAGAAAGCTTAACCGTCCGGTGAGTTCAGGCAGAATGTCACGGGCAATGGTGTTCTGTTTTTTATCCAGTTTGATGCTGCTGATGGTGGAGGCGGCGTGGTCAACGGACAGGTGTGTGAGCCCGGCGATATTCCACTGTTGAAAGCGCACCGCTAGCGCCACCGGATTCAGGCGTGTGCCTTTGCATTTTTTGCAGGGTTTACCGATATCGGCAGTCTCAGGATCCAGCCAGTTCTCTTCTTCGCCGGTCAGTTCTTCACTGAATTCTGGCAAAATTTCCCCGGTGCCGTAACAGCTCTGGCACCAGCCATGTCTGGAATTAAAAGAAAACAGTCGTGGGTCGAGGTCATCAAAACTGTCACCACAGGATGGACAGGCGCGACGGGTGGAGAACAGAGCATCTTCCGTGTCAGCGGCCACCGGGCTGATCATCAACAGTCCGTTACCGACCGCGAGCGCCTCATCCATCAAGGCGGTCAGCGCTTTTTCGTGCTTCTTGCTGATGCTGATCTGATTGATCAGCACTTCAATGTTGTGTTCTTTGAATCTGTCCAGCACCGGCCAGTCCCGGGTGGCCAGATAACGACCATCCACCCGCAGTTTTTCATAACCCTTGCCAGCGGCCCACGCAGCCAGTTCTTTATAAATGCCTTTTCGTCCGACAACCACAGGGGCGAGGACGTTCACCGTTTGTCCCTGCCAGTCGGTGAGCAGACGCGACAGAATCATCTCCCGGCTTTGGGGTTCAATCGGCACCTGGCAGCCGGGGCAGTATTGTGTCCCGAGTTTTACAAAGATCAATCGTAAAAAGTGATAAATCTCCGTCAGCGTGGCCACGGTACTTTTACGGCCGCCGCGACTGGTGCGCTGCTCGATGGCAACTGTTGGGGGAATGCCATGAATGGCATCCACATCCGGCCGTGTTGCGGGCTGCACAAACTGGCGCGCGTATGCGTTCAGTGATTCCAGATAACGACGCTGACCTTCAGCAAACACGATATCAAAGGCCAGTGTGCTTTTGCCGCTGCCACTGACGCCGGTAACAACCGTGAATTTGTTCCAGGGGATGCTGACATCGACGTTTTTGAGATTGTGTTCACGCGCATGATGAATCTGAATGGCTGCCTGGCGCTTTACAGTGCTGGCTGAGTGCTTTTGCATCACCGGTAACTTACCAGCTTTGCTGCGCTTGAGTTCTTGTTCATATTGACGCAATGCGTCAGCGGTGTGGCCTTTGCCGTAAGTGCTGAACCAGGTTGGTGTGCCGCTGCCAATGAGTTGTCCTCCATCAGCGCCGCCTTCAGGGCCAATGTCTATCAGCCAGTCGGCAGCGCGGATGACATCCAGATTGTGCTCGATGATCAGTAGCGAATGGCCTGCATCCAGAAGTTTGCGAAAAGCCTTCAGCAGCACATGAATGTCATGAAAATGCAGTCCGGTGGTCGGTTCGTCAAACAGGAATAAAATGCCTTTGCCAGCTGCAGACGATTTTTTGCTGGCTTTTGCGGCAGAAGGCAATTCTGCCAGATGAGCAGCCAGTTTCAGACGCTGTGATTCGCCGCCGCTCAAGGTAGGAACAGCCTGTCCGAGCTGCAAATAGTGCAGGCCCACATCGATCAGTGGCTGCAGGCAATGCTGAATGTCTTTATCGCCCTTGAAGAATTCCGTGGCCTCTTCAACCGTCAGATCCAGCACATCGGCAATCGATAACGCGCGAGCGTTGTTGGCAGGATCGAGCAAGGTAACGTCGAGAATTTCGCGGCGATAACGTTTGCCATTGCACTCACTGCAGCGCAGATACACATCGCTGAGAAACTGCATTTCCACATGTTCAAAGCCATTGCCGGAACACAGCGGGCAACGGCCATTGCCAGAGTTGAAGCTGAAGATACCGGGTGTATATCCGCGCTCCTTGGCCAGTGGCTGATCAACAAAACGTTTACGAATGACGTCAAAAGCGCCGACATAGGTAGCGGGAATTGAGCGCGTGGTTTTTCCCAACGGGCTTTGATCCACAAACACAATGTTGGACAAGTGCTGTTGGCCGTTGATGCTGTTGTGTTCACCGGGAGCTTCTGTGGATACACCAAAATGGCGGCAAAGTCCGCGGTACAACACATCACGCATCAGGGTTGATTTGCCTGAACCGCTGACGCCGGTGATACACACCAGTTTCTGTAAAGGGATATCCACATCAAGGTTTTTAAGGTTGTTTTCGCGCGCGCCGCGGATAGCAACAAGCGCATTCATCGCTGCGCCGTTGTTTGATTCGCTGGCGTTGGATTCGCTGGGATAAGACTCTGCCACCACCAATTCACCGCGCAGATAACGCGCGGTCAGTGAATCCGGGTCACGCAAAAGCTCGGCCGGTGTTCCCATGAACCGGACTTCACCCCCGCGTTTTCCCGGGCCTGGTCCGATATCAATAATCAAATCAGCCGCCAGCATGACTTGCGGGTCATGCTCAACCACAATCAGCGAGTTGCCGGCATCGCGCAGCCGGTGCAGGATACTGACCATGCGCTGCATATCCCGGGTATGCAGTCCTATACTCGGTTCGTCCAGCACAAACAGCGTGTTTACCAGCGACGTGCCCAGCGCCGTTGTCAGATTGATGCGCTGCACTTCGCCACCGCTGAGGGTGCGTGACTGACGGTCTAGCGTCAGGTATCCCAGTCCAACATCCAGCAGATAGTTCAGGCGTGAGCGAATCTCTCCCATCAGCAATTCAGTGGCAGCATCGAGTTTGCCGGGCAAGTGCAGGTCCTTAAAATAAGCCGCGCAATCCTGCAGGGATAACAACATCAATTCATTGATCGAATAACTGTCTGCAGGAAGTCCCTTGTCACCGGCCACCGATGGTTGCTGATGTAAACGCCAGCAGAGTGCTTCAGGCTTCAGGCGTGCGCCATGACAGGCATGACATTCGGTATAGGCGCGATAACGTGATAACAGCACGCGGATGTGCATTTTATAGGCGCGACTTTCCAGCCAGCCAAAAAATCTGCGAATGCCATACCACACGCCGTCCTGCCAGCCACCTTCCCCTTCCTGTACCCAGACTTTGTGTTTTTCCGTGAGTTCTTTCCACGGGGTGTCCAAGGGGATGCCGGCTTTGCGTGCATACTTTTCCAGATCATCCTGACATTCTTTGTAGCTGGCACTCTGAAAGATTTTTATTGCGCCCTCGCGCAAGGATTTATTGTGATCAGGGATAACCAGATCAAAATCCACATCAATAATGCGACCAAACCCTTTGCAACTTTCACAGGCGCCAATCGGTGAGTTAAACGAAAACAAACCCGGGCCGGGTTCGCTGAACTGTTTGTCGCAGTCCGGGCAGTGCAGGTGGCTGGAGTAGGCCTTGATTTGCTGTTGGTCAGTATCGGGTTCGCAGTAAACAAGCACATGTCCGTTACCATGATGCAGCGCTGTTTCGATGGCTTCGCCAAGCCGGTCGCGATTGCCTGAGTTCAGGCGCAAGCGGTCCTGGACGGCATGAACATGGTGCTCGTTCTGCGCCTGAATGCGGGTGTAACCCTGTTGATTTAACCACTGCAGAATTTCATTGCCGGAAAAATTGTGCGGAACGTTCACTGGCAAACAGACGTGAATACGTGTTTCAGCCGGGAAACTTGCCATCAGTTCAGCCACGATGGACTGCGTGTTGTCACGTTTGACTTCGCGCTGACAACCGGGGCAGTGCAGATGTGATAGTCGCGCATACACCAGTTTGATGTAGTCATTGAGCTCTGTCATGGTGCCGACAGTAGAGCGCGAGGTGCGTACCGGATTGCTTTGGTCAATGGCTATTGCGGGCGGAATGCCTTCAATACTATCGACGGCAGGTTTGTCCATACGATCGAGAAACTGTCGTGCATACGCCGAGAATGTCTCTATGTAACGGCGCTGACCTTCGGCATAAATGGTGTCAAACGCCAGCGTGGATTTTCCAGAACCACTCACGCCGGTAATGACAATCAGTTTGTTTACCGGCAACTCGAGTGACAGATTTTTGAGATTGTTCTGACGCGCCCCGCGCAGCACAATCGATTCAATGGCTGTGTTCTTTTGGGTGCGTACCAAGGATAGATCAGTGATTTCAGAGATCCTTTATGCCGTTAAAAATGGTCTTGCGCGGACGTGCAAGCAGGTTCTGCACCATCGGTACAAAAAACTCAATGGGTCTGGATTTGAATTCAGGATCAAAAGCCTTGCCGTCATAGAGTTCACAAAAGCGTTTTGTGTAATCGTAATAAGGTGAATCGGCATATTTCTCGCGCATGTCACGATCACCACCCAGATGATGGAAATAATCGTATCCCTGAAAAATCTGGTGATGACGCAGTAACCAATAGTTTGCGTCACTGATAAAGGGTTTAAGGATGGCGGCTGCAATTTCGCCGTGGTCATAGGTGCCAAGGGTATCGCCAATATCATGAAGCAGAGCAACCACAACGTATTCCTCGTCTTCGCCTCCCTCAAGTGCGCGCGTCGCAGTCTGCAGGCAGTGCTCAAAACGGTCTACCGGAAAACCACCACAGTCGCCTTTGAGTAGTTCAAGGTGTTTGAGGATGCGCGCCGGCAGATCTGCTGCAAATTCATTAAACGCTTTGCCGATAATCTGCCAGTCCTCACGTGTGCTCTCGGAAAAGCTCTTGAAGGTGGCCTGAGGCTGTTGATGTTCGGACATGATGTGATGCTCCGCGGCTGCAAATAAAGTGTCCGGATTCTAGCATGATTAATCATGGGTGAAAGCGCTGCTATTCAGAGGCCGCGCTGCCATTCTTCTCGCAAAGGGATGCGTCCGGGCTGGTGGATGGCGGTGCGGACGATGTTCAGCAGCGCCTCTTTGTCTTTGCCCAGGACGCCTTTGAGGACCAGGTAGTTGGAGGCGTGATCACTGCGGAAGATGGTGTTTTTAAGCTCCAGTGCAGTGAGGAAAGTCTCCATTTCGCGGAACAGTTCCAGCTTGCCGAGTTTGCGCCAGCGGCCATCAAACGGGTCGTTAAAGCGCTGCGTCCCTTTGGGGAATTCAACTACCAGTGTCGACAGATAATGAGGCTGCGCGGCATTCATCAGGCGCGCACTCTCCAGTGCATGACGTTCGCTGAGATCGGGGCCGCCGAGTCCATTCAGTACCATCACGGAGCTCTTGATGCCTGCAGCATGCATTTTTTGCAAGGCGTCGAGTGAGCTGTCAAAGTTTTCACCTTTGCTGATCAGAGTCAGCAATTCATCGTCGCCGGTCTCACAACCGACGTACA
>JBFZEG010000119.1:0-3895 GCA_041306975.1 Gammaproteobacteria bacterium
GCGGTGATTAAACCCGGCGCTTTACAAGAAGGTGCGCAGATTGTTTATGCAGGCATTACCCGATTGGCAGAAGGTGATCAGATCGAGGTATTGCCATGATTGAAATGGTGTTGAACAAACCTCGTCTGGTGTTTCTAGTGATGTTTATGCTGTGTCTGTCAGGTCTGGCGTCATTCGGGAACATGGCAAGACAGGAAGATCCGCAGTTTCCATCCAGGAATGGTTTAATAACCGTGCTCTATCCTGGCGCGACGGCAGAACAGCTTGAACGCCTGGTGCTAGAGCCTCTGGAAGATGAAATATCTCAGGTTGAAGAAGTTAACGAATACAGTGCCATCGCTCGCACCGGTGTTGCGTTGGTCAGCGTAGCGTTAAACGAGGATATCTATGAGTCTGATCCAGCGTGGGAACGGGTCAGGCAAGCGATGGACAGAGCTGAGCTTGAGTTTCCTGACGGTATTACAGAGATGTCTCTGGATGATAGGCTGACTGGCTTGCCAGCCGTTGTGCTGGCGCTGGCCGGTGATGCTTCGGTGGTTGTGCTCAGTGATGCCGCTGAACAACTCAAGCGCGCGCTTGCCGGTTTACCGGGTTTGTCCCGCGTTGAAATCGAGGGCGATGCTGATGAACAGATTACCATAGCCCTGAATGATGCCGAGCTGTCGCGTCTGCAGATTACCCCGGGTCATATTGCCAACACATTAACCTTGCGCAATCAGGTGAGACCGGGCGGTTTTATTGTTCTGGATAACAAACGCATCGCGTTGATTGGCAATACTGAATTTGCTGATATCGAAGAGTTGCGCAGCACGCAGATTCCCATACCCGCTGGCGGCACAGTGCCGCTGTTGGCGTTTGCAGAGGTGTGGCGAAGCGCTGCGGAGCCCGAGCAGCCTGCTATTTGGCAGGATGGCGAGCGTGTTGTTGCGATTAATATTTACTCACGCGCCAATCAGGTTGATGCGATTCGGTTTGGCGACGATGTGCGCGCGCGTGTTGCTCAGATAGCGCCTGAGTTTGCTCCCCTTGAAATCCGCGAGTTGTTCTTTCAGCCAGATCAGGTCAGCTCCAGACTCAATGAACTGCAGTCAAATCTGTTGGTCAGTATGCTGATCATTACCGGAGTGGTGTTCCTGGGCATGGGTTGGCGCATGGGCATTCTGGTGGCAGCCATGTTGCCCGTGGTTTCTCTGATCAGCTTGAGTATTTACGATATGGGTGGCGGGGTCTTGCACCAGATCGCCGTGATCGGGCTGGTCATATCACTCGGGATTCTGATCGATAATGCCATCGTGATGGTGGAGAACATTCAGGACAGGCTTAATCAGGGCAGTAGTTCTTATGAGGCCATGACTTCGGCGGTCAGAGAATTGGCGGGCCCGCTGGGCGCATCCACGGGTACAACGCTGGCGGCCTTTACTCCGTTGTTGTTGTCGACGGGCGGAACGGCAGATTTTACTCGCGGTATACCCGTGATGATTATGCTGACGCTGAGTGTGAGTTATCTGTTGGCCATCAGTTTTGCGCCGCTGCTGGCAGCACTGTTTTTAAAACCAGCCCCCGCACGCCGTGATGTATGGTTTGAAAATGGCGGGCGTTTTCTGGCTCGATTAAGTGAACACTTCCCCAAATTGATCATCGTGGCAGGCCTGGTAATTGTTGTGCTCAGTGCGTTGACTATTCAGTTTTTGAGCATTCAGTTCTTTCCAAACGCCGACAGACCTCAGGTTGTGGTTGAGATGTTTTTGCCTGAGGGCACTGATCAATCCCACACAAACAGTGTATCTGCCGATTTTGAACAACTGCTTCGGCAGCGGGATAATGTTGTGTCAGTTCACCGCTTTGTAGGTGCTACCGGTCCTGGGTTTTACTACAACCTTCCCAATTCAACACGTGCACCCAATCGGGCGCGACTGGTTGTGAATCTGCAATCGCTGGATCAAACCGGGCCGCTGATGGAATGGGTTCGGGAATACGCTGCCACCACAATGCCAGAAGTGGATATTGTTGCTGGCACCCTTGCACAGGGCCCCCCGCGGACTGCCCCTGTCGAGGTCAGAATACAACATGAAAATGACCAGATCCGCCTGGCAGCCACTGAGCAGATTTTTCAGTACATAAAGGCGATACCTGGCGCTGTTGATGTTCGTCATGATATGGATTTGGGCACACCGGTTGTCAGGGTCATCGTCGATGATGCCTCCGCTGCCCGATATGGGCTGACACGTGCAGACGTCGCCAACACATTATTTGCCCGCAGTTTTGGCATGCCAGCCCAGCAGTACCGTCAGGAACGGGAACCGGTGCCTATAGTCCTGCGATCGGCAGACGGAACCCGCAGTGATCTGTCAGCGTTATTGTCGAGTTATGTCTACAATGCGGCAGGCGATGCGATTCCCCTCAGTCTAGTGGCGCGTGTGGAAGCAGATTGGCAGGCCGCCAGTATCCAGCACCGTAATGGCATGCGGCTGTACAGCGTTACAGCGGGTCTGGATCAGGGTTACAGCTTCAGTCAGATCCTTGACGTGCTTAATACCAAACTTGACGAGCAACCCTTGCCGGCAGGTACGCGCATCGAGTTGGGAGGTGATCTGGAAAGTGCCGGGGATGCCAATCAGGCTATCCTGAATACTGCGCCCATCGGTATCTTATTACTGCTGTTTTTTCTGCTGCTGCAGTTTAACTCTTATCGCCGGGTCGGCATTATTCTGCTAACAGTACCGCTTGCGGCGGCCGGCATATTTCCAGGACTGGTGTTGAGCGGCTCTCCGTTTGGTTTCCAGCCTTTGCTGGGTATCATTGCGCTGGTGGGTATTGTTGTTAATAACGCAATCGTGCTGTTGGACTTGATCGATACGCGCCTGAAATCCGGGGATGATATTCGGACTGCTGTTAACGAGGCGGTGACGCGTCGCACGCGCCCTATTCTGCTAACAACGGCCACGACGGTTGCCGGATTGCTGCCGCTGGCTATGTCGTCATCTACGTTGTGGCCCCCCATGGCCTGGGCGATTATCTCCGGACTGTTGGCATCGACCATTCAGACCTTGCTGGTTGTGCCTGCGGTATGCCGCC
Organism: Gammaproteobacteria bacterium; assembly: GCA_041306975.1. Lineage (GTDB taxonomy): Bacteria > Pseudomonadota > Gammaproteobacteria > Pseudomonadales > Pseudohongiellaceae > Pseudohongiella. The sequence continues at coordinate 3,076 of JBFZEG010000119.1, forward strand.
TGACTCTGGGCCGGGGCAAACCCCAACAGCAGTTGTTGGCATCCGAACAGCCTGATTCTTAAAAAAACAGGGTGACCAGCACACGCAACAGCCTGACTGCATGGCTGTTCACGGGTGCTGATCACCCTGTCGTTTCTCATCGGGCGATCATTGTTTAACGCTGATCTGGCAATTTGTAACCATCAGCTTCTAACTTGGCGCGTACCACTTTTTTGTCCAATTTACCGGTGGCAGTCAACGGAATCGCATCTACAAACAGCACATCATCCGGTAACTGCCATTTGGCAAACTTGCTTTCGCAGAAGCTGATGACCTGCTTGACAGTCACTTCTGCGCCGGGTTTTCTGATGACTAGCGCCACCGGACGCTCATCCCATTTAGGGTGCGGATGTGCAACCACACAGGCCTGAGCCACACCGGCAAGACCCACGATGTGATTTTCAAGATCAACAGATGAAATCCACTCTCCACCCGACTTGATCAGGTCTTTGGAGCGGTCGGTGATAATGACATAACCATCAGCATCAATTTTCGCAACATCACCAGTAATCAGCCAGCCATCATGAAATTTGTCAGGCTGCGGGTTGTTAAAGTATTCAGAACAAATCCATGGACCACGGATCAACAACTCGCCAAACGATTGTCCGTCGTGCGGGAGCACATTCCACTTATCATCAAAAATTTCGATCTCAAGTCCCGGAATTGGCAGGCCTGCTTTGGCTTGATTATGAGCGCGCTCGGCATCGGACATCGACAGGTGTTTGCGTTTGCCTGTGCGACGGCTAATGGTCGCCAGAGGGCTGGTCTCTGTCATTCCCCA
>JBFZEG010000126.1:0-6697 GCA_041306975.1 Gammaproteobacteria bacterium
ACCTGCCCGGTATGTCCGGCGCTTAACATCAAGCCCAGCCCGGCCAGCGACCAGATCAGCACCGAGGTTAACTCGCCCACATAATACGCACTGATCACCCAAGGCATGACCAGCGCCGCCAGCAACAGCGCCGCGTACTTGAGCAGATGGACACGGTCTTCAAACAAATTGATGTCGTTGTCGTAGCTGTTTTTAAAGATAACGCGCATGGGCTACACCTTCTTCTGCTTGATCTGGGCGAACAGCCCGCCGGGACGCAGGACCAGCACCATCAGCATCAGCGCATAGGGGGCGATGGGTCCAAAACCGGAGGGCAGATAACGCGATGCAAACGGCTCCACCACGCCTACCAGCAAGCCACCTGCCAGCGCGCCGGGCAATGAGCCCAGTCCGCCAATCACCGCGGCAGCAAAGGCTTTGATGCCAAAAATCAGGCCGGTAGACGGCTCGATGGCACCTTTGGCGGCAAACAACACACCGGCAATGGCCGCGACCACACCGGACAGCGCCCACACAATGGCATTCACGCGTTTAACCGGTATGCCCATGTAGTAGGCTGCCATCTGATTCTGGCTGCAGGCCTGCATGGCAACACCCAGGCGGGTACGGGCAAAAAAGAAGTACAGGCTTGTGGTCAACAGCACGGTCGCCACAATAATTACCGCATCCACCATGGGGATGGTCAAACCACCCAGCTCCAGAATACGGCCGGCAAACGGTGACTCCAGCGAGATCGGGTCGTAACCCCAGGTGACGCCGGCAAAAAAGCGCAGCAGAAAACCCAGCGCGATGGTCAGTATTACCATGGCAAACTGTGGCTGTCCGAAGATACCGCGCAGCACCAGCCGGTCGAGCAGGTATCCGAATATCCCCATCACCACGGCGGCCGCGATCAGACCCGCCAGAAAGGGCATGTCCATATAATTGCTGTTGATCACGGTGATGCCCAAAAAGGCGCCCAGCATCAGCATGTCGCCCTGGGCAAAGTTGACGGCTTCGGTGGCCTTGTAGATCAGCACAAAACCCAGCGCTAACAATCCGTAGATGCAACCGTTGGCAATACCACTGATCAGCAGTTGAAGAATATCCATGGAATTTTGTTTTGTTCCTGCGTTGGGGGAGCGGACGTTGGAGGCGAGTTTTCTATGAAAATCATATCGCTGTCAATCACTGTTGGTCATTTGATGAGCCTATTGCATTTGTGCTCATGTATACTGGCTTCAAAACAAAAACACACAGGAGATTATTATGTCAGCCTTGTACTGTTCGTCCACGACCCGCCTTGTTAAACGCTACTCAGCACTTGCCTCCCTGATCGTCTGCTTGCTGCCAGTTTCCGTCAGTGCCCAGACCAACCGCTTCGACCAATCACGTCTGGAGCGCATTGATGAAGTATTGCAGGGTTATGTGGATCGCGGTGAACTGGCTGGCGCAGTTGCGCTGGTGCAGCAAAATGGCCGAACTGTTTATGAACACGCAGTAGGTTGGGCTGACAAAGAAGCCGGCCGGGAAATGACTGTCGACAGCATGTTTCGTATTGCCTCGCAGACCAAGGCACTGACCAGCGTGTTGATTCTGCAGTTGATGGAGGAAGGCAAACTCAATCTGAGCGATCCGGTCAGCCGCTTTATCCCCGCTTACGCCGCTACCACGGTTGCCGTACGCGAGGGTGATGAGGTGACGATTGTGCCCGCGCAGCGACAAATCACCTTGCAGGATCTGTTGACACACAGCGCAGGTATCTCCTACGGCACGCAGCCGCATATTGCAGATCTGTATCGGGCACAGGGCCTTGGACCCGCTGCCGGCAATGGCTGGTACACCGCTGATAAAGATGAACCGGTGTGTACCACCATGGAACGGCTGGCGACCCTGCCCTTTGTCAGCCAACCCGGCGCCGCGTGGGTGTATGGATACAACACCGATGTGCTGGGTTGCGTGGCTGAGCGCGCTTCAGGCATGCCGCTTGACGAGCTTATGCGTACCCGTATCACTGAACCGTTGGGCATGAACGACACACACTTTTTTGTGCCCGAGGACAAACGCGGGCGTGTGGTCACAGTCTACTCCAGCGATGCAAACGGTCAGGCAGTGCGCGCACCGGAAGGCGCCATCGGCCAAGGCAGTTACATTGATGGGCCGCGCCGCAATTTTGCAGGCGGTGCAGGATTGATCTCTACCGTACGCGATTACGCGCGCTTTGTGGAAATGATACGCAGCGGTGGCGAAGCCTTCGGTGAAAAAATACTCTCTCCGCGAGCAGTAGCATTGATGGGCACCAATCTGGTTGGCGAGTTGCGCGGCAACAGCGGCCGCGGTTTTGGTCTGGGTTTTGAAACAACTGACCGCTTTGGCGCCAACGGCATGGAGTCAGCCGGATCCTATGGCTGGGGTGGCGCTTACGGTTCCATCTATCGCATCGACCCGGTTGCCAATATCAGCATCTTGCTGATGGTCAATCAGCTACCACTGACCAACGACATCCGCATCAAGTACCCCACCATGGTTTACCAGGCGCTGGAGTAATTTCCGGGATAAAAAAAGGCGCGAAAAAGCGAAAAAGGGGACCGAAAAAGGGGACGGAGGTAACGAAAAAATTGGCAAAAAAATGGGGACGGAGCTATGTACCATACCTCCGTCCCCATTTTTTCCATTTTTTGATTCTTTACGCTGTCAGCAGGCGTGTCACCAGGTTATCCATCAGTGGCATCTTGAAACCATTCTGGTTCAGCGGACTGGCGCCCTGGCTGGCCATGCCAGCAACCATGGTTGCAGTCGCTTCGCTGCGCGGTTGACCTTGAATGGCTCGCTCAACGCTAGTCAACCGACGTGGTGTGCACTGCACAGCGCCACACACAATGCTTGACTCAACGATGTTGCCACCTTCAATACGCATAGCTCCGGCGATGCTTACCAATGCGAAATCCCACACGTTGCGGTCAGCAACTTTTTCGTAGTAGAAATCAGCGTTGGCCCATTTGGCAGGAATACGCACCGCGGTCAGGATTTCACCCTCACGCAGTACCGTTGTTTTAACAATGTTGATCTCCGGGCCAACAAAGAAGCTCTCTGCAGGAACCACACGCGTGCCATTGGCACTGGTGATGACCATTTGAGCTTCCAGTGCCACCAGCGCAGGGCCAGTGTCACTGGGTGTCACTGCGACGCAGCGACTGGCTTCGAAAATCGCGTGTTCACGGTTCTGAGCTTCTGGTGTATCGGCGTAACACAGGTTGCCGCCGGCACGGTAGCAATCCAGACCACGACGGTAGTACCAGCAACGCACATCCTGTACCAGGTTGCCACCCACAGTACCGGCATTGCGAATCTGCGGACTGGCGACAACAGATGCAGCCTTGCTAAGCAGTGAATAACGCTCGTTTACAATCGGGTTGGTTGCGAGTTCAGTGAGTGTTGTCAGTGCACCGATTTCGATGCCGTCTTCAGTCTCACGGATACCACGCAACGATTCGATACCGTTCAGATCGATCAAAGCTTCCGGCCGCTTGGCGCGATCCTTGATCCATCCGTAGGTGTCTTGGCCTCCACCCACTAACCATCCGCGTTCAGCCAGACGGGCAGCCAGCGCCAGTGCATCATCGATCTGCACCGGCTGGTAGAGCTCCATATCGGGCATATTGTCATAACCTGCCATAGTCTAACCCTCAGAATGTATTTGTTTTTAGGTTGCCGGTGTTGAAATGATCACGCTGTGCAACGTGGTTGATAATCATGTCAGCAGTGATCGGCGCACGGTTGAACTGATGACCGCCCAGAGCATCAGAGATCGCGCTGGTCAGTGCCGCGCAAGCACAGCCCTGACTAGGCTCACCTACACCGCGAGAGCCAACCGGGCTCTGAGGATCGGGCACATTGGTAGCGCCATGCACTGTCACCAGCGGCACATCCAGATAAGTTGGGACTTTGGCTGCATACAGACCGATGTTGGCCGGCAAACCATTCTGGGTGTCGTATACCAGACGCTCGTAGCCAGCCAGACCTACACCCCAGACTCCGCCTCCACGCATACTCTGGCTGAAACCCATTGGGTGAACAATGGTGCCGCAGTCAGCAACGCATGCGTAATCCAGAATTTCGTATTTGCCGGTCAATGTATCCAACTCGATCTGCATATAACCGACCGTCATTGATGGCACAGTGCCGGTGTGGCGGGCATCTTTAGCCACACCAATCAAACCAGTGCCGGCCAGTCCCTGCACGGAACGGGCAGTGATGGCATTCAGATCTTCGGGGTAACTCTGACCGCTGTACTCACCACCCAAATCGATGGCGCGCTGAGCTGCCTCAGCATAGGTCAAGCCTTGTGCCGGATCACTGATACGGAAAACGCGCTGACCATCAATGTCATACTCAGCTGCTTCACCACCAAAATCAGTGGCAGCGATCTGCTTGAGCTTGCGAATGGCATCCAACGCCGCAGCGTTGTTGGTGCGCACCTCTGTGAACATAGTGTTACTACCTGCTTGGAACGTACTCCATGGCAGGTGCAGGCTGCTGTCGCCACGCACAATTTCGCAGTTTTCCCACTCGACTTTGAGTGCTTCAGCGGCGGCTCGCACCACAGCGGCATAAGAGTACGTGCCGAGGTTGCCTACACCGGTATGCAGATAAAGCTTGCCATCCGTACCAATACGGCACAGACCATCGTAGCCGCTGGCGCCTGCTGAGTGATAACCCATGCCTACGCCGATCCCGGTTACTTTGGTGCCATTACGGCGACCGGAAAGCTGCCTGCGCTCTTCCCAGTTAAACATTTCCGCGCCCTGGGCAATCGCCTCAGGGAACCAGGAGCCGGTCAGCTCGCCACGCTGCGGACCAATCGTGCCGCTGCTGTCAGGTGCGTTCATTATCTTGACCTGTACCCGATCCAGACCTGCCTGATTGATGGCCTTGTCATAGATCGGCTCCAGCGCAGCCGCCATTTCATTCTCGCCCGGGCCACGTTGTGCCGCGCGGGGCGTGGTGTTGGTATACAAATTGATACCACGGAAACGCATGGCATCAGGTTGCAGCATCAGGGAAACATAGTTCGCAGCACCCGGCCCGCTGGCGCCGCCGCCCGAACCTGCATCGCCGATCACAATCATGTCGACTGCGCCTACTTTGCCATCAGCTTTTAAACCCAACTTCATCCAGCCTTGCATACCCGCACGGGCATGACCAATGAAGAACTCTTCTTCACGGGTAATACGCAGCTGTACCGGACGATTGACCTTGCGCGCCATGTGCCCAGTCACCGCCATGATGGGGTACGGGAAAATCTTGCCACCAAAACCACCGCCCGTATTCTCGTTGATAAACACCAGATCAGCCGGGTCTATGCCCAGCATGCCAGCCAACGCGGGAATGCCGATGGTATGACTCTGCAGCGATCCATAGAAGAAGCAGCGACCGTTCTCCCAGTAAGCCATACCGGTGCGCGATTCCAGCGCATGGTGTGACTGACCAATGGTCACAAAGGGCTCTTCGACAATAGAGGTGCACTGGGCAAATTGTGCCTCGAGTTCACCAAATTCCCACTCAGTCCCCCAGGGCACATTGGGCCCCGGATCGCGCCCAGCGCGGAAGGCATTGATGGCATCACGCGGCCACTTGATCTCCGCGACATCCGTTCCGGTCTGCGTTGTACCCGCGGCAGCAGCACCACCAGTGCGCACCAGGGTGTTACCTTTTGGATAGGGGTTTGGACCGCCTTCTATCAGCGTATCGAGTGGATCGACCACAAAGGGGCGACGCTCAAAATCGATACGGATTTTTTCGAGGGCGTTCTCGGCGATCTGCTCAGTGACAGCAGCAATTGCTAGAATTGGTTGGCCGAGGTAGGTGATTTCATCAGACGCCAACGACGGGTTAGCAGGCGCTGGCCGTTGTGGCAGGTCTTCTGTGGTCAGAATTCCAACCACGCCTTCCATTGCCAGAGCTTCTGAGTAGTCAATGCTGACGATACGGCCGGCCGGCAGCGGACTGGTCAACAGTCGTGCGAACACCATGCCTTCTTTTTTGAAATCTTCGGCGTAACGCGCTTCGCCGGTGACTTTGCCTTCGATATCCGGAGGAGTGAAGTCCTTGCCAATTAATTTATATGTCATGACAGTTGCCCCGAGGCGCGCATCACGCCGTTCAGATAGTGATCGTAAGCACCGCAGCGACACAGATTACCGGACAGCGCCTGGCGTGCCTCGTCGCGAGTCGGTCGTGGATTGGTCTTCAGCAGCGCCACCGCAGACATGATCTGACCGGGGGTGCAGAAACCGCACTGTGGGCTCAGCTCAGCAATAAACGCCGCCTGTACCGCGTGCAGTGTGCCATCTTCGGCACGCAGACCTTCAACGGTCATTACCGCCTTATCTTTGACCGAGTGGGTCAACGTGGAGCAGGCGTAATGTGTAACATCACTGATGGTCACGGTGCAGGAGCCGCATTCACCGCGGTTGCAACCAATTTTGGTGCCCGTCAGGCCCAGTTTGTAGCGCAGCGTATACGCCAGAGTTTCCTGAGGCATAACATCAACACGGCGGGTACGGCCATTGATGTTCAGGGAAACGAGGCGCTCAACGGCACCTGCCTGCCTGGTTTGAGCGGACGCGAGGTAAAACCCGGCGCCGGTTGACAGAGCGGCACCTGAGAATATGACGCTCTTGATGAATCGTCTGCGAGTTAGTCTTGGGGTCACGGA
>JBFZEG010000129.1:0-5186 GCA_041306975.1 Gammaproteobacteria bacterium
CCATGTTGCAGGCGTTAGCAGTACCGGCTGCGATGATTGGCATACTGGGTTTTGTGGAGTCTGTGTCTGTGGCACAGGGGCTGGCGGCCAAAAAGCGTGAACGTATCCATCCTGATCAGGAATTGGTAGCGCTGGGCAGCGCCAACATTGCATCGTCATTTGCCGGTGGATTCCCGGTTGCTGGCGGCTTTTCCCGCTCGGTAGTGAATTTTGATGCCGGCGCAGCCACACCTGCTGCCGGCTTTTACGCGGCCGTGCTTATGGGTGTGGCAACGTTTGTGTTAATGCCGATGCTTGCCTGGTTACCCCGCGCCACGCTGGCGGCAACCATCATTGTGGCAGTGTGGTCACTGGTGGATTTCAGTATTCTGAAAAAGGCGTGGAATTACTCGCGCGCCGATTTTCTGGCAGTATTGAGCACCATTGTGATGACGCTGGCGATGGGGGTGGAAGCCGGTGTCGGGGCGGGCGTGTTGGTGTCCATTCTGGTGCATCTGTATAAAAGTTCACGCCCGCATGTGGCGATTGTCGGCGAGGTTCCCGGCACTGAGCACTTCCGCAATGAGCAGCGCCACCAAGTGGTGACTCACCCCCATATTTTATCGCTGCGCGTGGATGAAAGCCTGTATTTTGCCAATACGCGCTTTCTGGAAGATCTGGTCTATAAAGAAGTGTCCGAGCGACCAGCGCTGAAACACATCATTCTGATGTGCAGCGCCGTGAATGAAATTGACCTCAGCGCACTGGAATCTCTTGAGGCCATCAACAGCCGCCTGGGTGATCTGGGCATTAAACTGCATATGTCTGAAGTTAAAGGCCCGGTCATGGATGCGCTCAGGCGCAGCCACTTTCTGCATGACATCACCGGCAAGGTGTACATGAGCCAGCATCAGGCGGTGACTGACTTAGTGTGAACAGTTTGGAGGTGCGGGCGTGGTTATTGATGCAGTTTGCCTCCATCATGCTGCCGATTTTAGACGCGCCGCGCTGGCTGCTGCAGGCAACGCATCAACACGTTTCTGCGGAAACGTTTTTTCCGGGCAAGTTGCAGAGTTGTCATCGTGGCTGACAGGTGGATTCTGCGTAGTGACCATCGCCTCGACCATCGCGTCCATGGCTTTCATAAACACGGCGCCGTCTTCGGGTGTCATGCGGCCGCGCAGCACCAGCATGCCGTCGTCGTCAAAGAAGCAGGTGAGTTCACGCGCGGCGTATTGACTCTGGTCACGACGGTCATCGGTCAGGCTTTCAGCGCGGCGATACTTTCGCACCAGCTGCTCGACGTGTTGCGCAGTGCCATGAAGCGCCACTTGTAACAGCATCTGTTCATTGTCCGGCGTCGCGGAACGGGTCATGGCGCGCACTTTGGAGTAGCTGATTGTGCCGGCGCGAAAGGCCTCGTTTATTGCCGGCAGTTGTTGCAGGTTTTTCGCGACGCGCACTTTTTCACGGGCGGCACCCAGATCGATGCCGCAGTTGTAGTTCAGCCAATGGGCTGGCGATTTGATGCCATTTCCCGCCCACGCGTCGCGCTCAATGAGCGCAGCGAGCAGTATCAGAAAGCGATGCTGAGCGGCGTTGATGTGCCCGGCGAGGCGGGTAATTTCATCGCTGAGCGTGGCGTTGTCTTGCGGGATAAGCGTGAGGGACGGCAGCTGAGACATGGGACAATTCCTCCATGGAAAGGCCAGCAATTAACGAGCTCAAATAGCTGTATATATATCCATATAATACGCCTATCTAAATGATATACATAGCAAATACATGTGCTATCTTTTTAAAAAAAGAACAATAATTCAAGATCGCCAACGGGCTTGTATGCCGCCACCCATTCAAACCAAAAAACAATCGCTGACATGGATGCCGTCACTGGTGGTGGTGCTGATTATGCTGGAATTCATTCCTATATTGATCGCCTCTTGGGCTTGCGAAATGACCGCGGACGGACTGCGGCTGAGTTTACCCGTCTGCGAAGATCGCTCGTTGCACCTGGACGGCAAGCACGCTACTTTTGGCTGACCCGCTGACCCGCCGGGTTTTTTATCGGTAAACCCGGCCTTGCCATTCAATTAAAATGCGCGCCCGCGCATAACACTATCATGTTGCCTACAAACCACTGCCACCCGACAAAAAGTCGCGTTTACCAAGCGCCACGCCGTTGTGTCGCAAAATGTTGTAAGCCGTCGCCGCATGGAAGTACAGATTGGGGAATACCCAGTGGTTCAGATACTGCAGCCCTTTGAATTCAAACTCGCTGGGACCGGCCTGAATTTTGATGTGCTTGTCTTCTGAGCCGTCGATCTGCGCGGCAGTCAGCGTTTCCAGAAAAGCGATGGTTTTAGCGATGCGTGCCTGCAGTTCTGCAAAGGTGCTCTCGGTATCCTCAAATTTGGGATTCTCGACACTCGCCAGGCGTGCACCGCCGCCTTTGACCATGTCGCTGGCAATCTGAATCTGGCGGGAGAGGGGGAACATATCCGGTGCCAGGCGGCCATTGATCAGCACCGATGGGTCAATGTTTCTGCTGGTAGCCGAGGCCTCAGCCTTTTCCAGAATGGCAGACAGGTTTTTTAACACGTGGATAAAAACGGGCACAGAGTTGTTGTACATGGACTGCGACATAAAAACCTCAATCAGTTGAAAAGTGCGCCACATGGCGCGGAAAAATCAAAAATTTTGATGATGTGATGCTTATCCTTCAAGCGGGCGCATGCTTGCTGTCGCTCAACGCTCAACGCTCAACGCTCAACGCTCAACGCTCAACCGCAATCGCCACGCCCTGTCCACCGCCGATGCACAGCGTGGCGATGCCTTTCTTAACATCCCGTCGGATCATTTCGTGAATCAGGGTGACCAGCACGCGGCAACCTGAGGCGCCGATCGGGTGACCAAGCGCAATCGCACCGCCATTCACATTGACTTTATCCATGTCCCACTTCAGCTCGCGCGCGACAGCCAATGATTGCGCGGCAAACGCTTCGTTAGCCTCAATCAGATCCACCTCATCGAGTGTCCAGCCAGCTTTGGCCAGCACTCGTCGGGTGGCTGATACCGGGCCGATGCCCATAATGGCGGGATCAACACCGGCATTGGCCCAGGCCTTGATGGTGACCAAGGGTTTGAGACCCAGCGCGTCGGCGCGGGCTTTGCTGCAGACAATCACCGCCGCGGCGCCGTCATTCAGACCTGAGGCATTGCCGGCAGTGACACTGCCGCCCTGTTTAAACGCGGCGGCCAGTCTTGCCAGACTTTCTAGGGTGGTCCCGGCGCGAGGGCCCTGGTCTTTATCAAACAGCGTCACCACGCCTTTTTTCTGGGGTATGCTGATGGGGATAATTTCGCTGCTGAAGCGCCCAGACTCCATGGCGGCCAGTGCTTTTAGCTGCGAGCTCAGTGCAAACGCATCTTGTGCCTCGCGGCTGATCTGATATTTGTCGACCAGATTTTCGGCGGTGATGCCCATGTGGTAATTGTTAAACGCGTCCCACAAGCCATCGTGCAGCATGGTATCAATTGCTTGCCAGTGACCCATTTTCTGACCTGTGCGTGAATTGGGCAGCACGTGTGCAGACAGACTCATATTCTCCATACCACCGGCGACAATCATTTCTGCGTCGCCGGCGACAATCGCTTGTGCCGCCAGATGAACGGCTTTCAGGCCTGAGCCGCAGACTTTATTGATGGTCATCGCCGGCGTTTCGATACCCAGTCCCGCCTTGATGCTGGTCTGCCGCGCGGTATTCTGACCGCAACCAGCCGTCAACACGTGGCCCATGATGACTTCGTTAACGTCGGTGGGATTGATGCCGTGGCGCGCTATCAATGCCTTGATAATCTGGCTACCCAGTTCTGTGGCGGGCACGTTGGCCAGCTCGCCCTGAAACGTACCAATGGCGCTGCGGCCTGCGGCAACAATCACAACTTCCTGCATAAAAACCTCATTAACGATTGACGCGATTGTTAATCAACTGTTCTACAACGGAGGGGTCTGCAAGCGTGCTGGTATCCCCCAAGTGCTCAATTTCATTGGCGGCGATCTTGCGCAGAATACGGCGCATTATTTTGCCGGACCGGGTTTTGGGTAAGCCGGGTGCAAACTGGATGATTTCCGGTTTAGCAAACGCGCCAATTTCATCCGCCACAAATTTGATCAATTCTTTGCGTAATTCTTCGGACTCAGGGATGCCGGTCATCAGCGTGACATAGGCATACACGGCGTTGCCTTTGATGTCGTGCGGGTAACCCACCACCGCCGCTTCCGCTACTTTAGGGTGTAATACCAGTGCGCTTTCCAGTTCAGCAGTGCCCAGGCGGTGGCCGGAGACGTTGATAACATCGTCGACGCGTCCAATGATCCAGTAATAACCGTCTTCATCACGGCGTGCGCTGTCGCCGGTAAAGTAGTAACCGGGATAAGCTTTGAAATAGGTGTCCACACAGCGTTGATGATCGCCAAACACGGTGCGGATCTGTGCTGGCCAACTGCCGGTAATGACCAGATTGCCTTTGCCGGCTCCCTCAATGATTTTGCCGTGAGAGTCCAGCAGGGCAGGTTTGACACCAAAAAATGGCAGTGATGCCGAGCCTGGTTTCAGGTCGGTGACACCGGCCAGCGGGCTGATCATGGTGGAGCCGGTTTCTGTCTGCCACCAGGTATCCACAATGGGGCGGCGGTTTTCACCAACCACACGGTAATACCACTCCCAGGCTTCCGGATTGATGGGTTCGCCCACCGAACCCAACAGGCGCACCGAGGCACGTGAACTGGTGTTGACAAGGTCATCGCCCAGACTCATCAGCGCTCTGAGCGCAGTCGGTGCAGTGTAAAAAATATTTACTTTGTGTTTGTCGATCACCTGCCAGAAACGCGAGGCATCGGGATACGTTGGCACACCTTCAAAAATGAGTGAGGTGGCACCATTGCACAGTGGGCCGTACACAATGTAACTGTGGCCGGTCACCCAGCCTACGTCGGCGGTGCACCAGTAGACCTCACCGTCACGGTAGTCGAATACATAACGGTGGGTCATGGCAGCTTGCAGCAGATAACCCGCGGTGGTGTGCAACACTCCTTTGGGTTTGCCGGTAGAGCCGGAGGTGTAGAGAATAAACAGAGGATCTTCTGCGTCCATGACCTCAGGTTCACACACGCCACTGACATTGGCCGCTGCCTCGTGATACCAGAC
>JBFZEG010000132.1:0-2733 GCA_041306975.1 Gammaproteobacteria bacterium
GAGCGTTATCCCTTGCCACGTTGCCTGCCGCAGACTCAGCAGAAGTTTAACCCGTCGATTCCGGTGGCTTTGTCGGCCGCCGTGCTGGCGGTGCATGTGGTGTTGGTGTTGGTGATGGTGGCGTTTCAGTTGCTGGTGCCGGTGGATAACTTTAGCCAAGCGCTGGTGCATTTTATTCCGCTGGGTGCGGGGCTGTGGCTGAACGGCCGCATACTGGAAGGCCGGCCCGATGCAGCGATACACAGCGCGGCGTTCTGGGGGCTGTGTGCGCTGCTGCCGTGGTGGTTTGACGGCTGGCTGTTGTCGCCGCTGATCTCCAGCGCGGCGTTTATAGTTGCCGGGTTTTTGATCCTGATCAGTGCCCGGCAGCGGGCGGTGGCAGCGTCTGATGTGGTAAGCTCGATCTCAAACACAGAAACAGAATCACGCTGAAACAACGCCAGGCGCGCCATGCAATCCTCACTGATACCCGAACGTCCATTAATCATTTCGCCAACGCTGGCGGCAACCATCGGTCTGGAAGAGGCCGTGTTGCTGCACGTGCTCAGCGAGCTGATGATGTATAAAACCGGTGTGCTGCGTCAGGGGCTGAACTGGCTGGAACTGGATCAGCAGGCGCTGCTGGATGCGCTGCCGTTCTGGGCGTGGATTGATGTCAAACGCGTGCAGAAAAGTTTGCAGGATCTGGGGCTGATTCTGATTGATCCGATTACCGGGCGCGATGACAGCTGGATGTTTGCAATTAATCAGCGCCCGGCCTTGCAGTCCGAGCCGGCACCGGCGTTACAGTCGGCGCCGCAGCCTGCAGCCCATTCTGCGCCTCATTCGACACCCCTTTTGGCACCTCATTCAACACCACATTCAACACCCCAGCGAGTGCCCCAACGTGTGCCGCAACGCAACGCTTCGGTGTCGGGCGTGCGCACTCGCGATGGCTCTGCGGCTTATATTTCGACCGATTGGCAGCCGGATCAGGAGTGGTTGTCCTTGTGTCGCCAGCACGGTGTGCCTGATGCGTTTGCGCTGAGTTTGGTGCCGGGTTTTGTGATGTACTGGCGTGACCGCGCGCAGTCGCGTTTCTCGTGGGGGAATGCGTTTTACAAACATGTGCTGCGCGAGTGGCGCATGGAGCAGACCCGCCGTGGCTCGGCTGAGCTGGATGCGCCGATGTCCGCGGACTGGCGACCCAATGCCGATGCCGTGTCGATTCTGCACAATGCCGGCATCAGCGAGGCGTTTATCGACGATGCTGTGCCGGAGTTTGTGCTTTACTGGCGCGAACGCGGCGGTCAGAATGGCGCGTGGAATACCCGCTTTATTGAGCATATTCGTCGACAATGGGCGCGTTATCAGGTCTCGGTGGTCAACGACGGTGTGCCGCGACCCATTGCCGAAGACTGGCAGCCCAGCCCGGATGTGTTTGAAGTGCTGCGTCTGGCCGAAATCGACGAGGCCTTTGCGCGCGGCAAAGTCGCGGAGTTTGTGCTCTACTGGCGCGATACCGGCCAGGCGCAATCGTCGTGGAACACGCGCTTTTTGCAGTTTGTGAAATACAGCTGGGCGCGGCGCCCGGAAGCCATCAAAACAGGATTAACGGATCGTTATGCAAAAGATCAATTCGCTGCTGAACGAGGCGGGCAAGGCCTTGAAGCCGCATTCAAGCGCTTCACCGACCGCAGCTGGGCCGAGTAAGGGCCCGGATCTGATTGATGCCATCAACCAGATATTTGCCGAGTTTGAGCTCGCCTATCACAACCAGTATCACAAAGCTTACGGCGATCCGGACCGGCTGATCCTCGCCAAAAAGTACTGGCTGGAATGCCTGTCGGATTTTCATCCGCTGCAGCTGGTGACCGCCGCGCGCCGGCTGGTGAAAAGTCAGGATTATCTGCCGACCATCTCAACGATGATCCGCGCCTGTGAACAGTCATTTGACCTGTTTGGACTGTCCTCGGAATGGGAGGCCTACACCGAAGCCTGCCGTGCGCCAGCGCCCAAACATCTGCATGCCTGGAGCCATCCGGCGGTGTATTTTGCCGGCAAAGCTACCGACTGGTATCTGCTGGCAACCGAGCCTGAAGACAAAGTGTTCCCACTGTTTTCCCACTATTACAAGCAGTTGTGTGAGAGGGTGATGCGTGGTGAGCAGCTGGAGGTGCCGATGGTGCAGGCCTTGCCTGAAAACCCGTCGCGCCCACTCAGTTATGAGGAACGGCAGAACCGCTTGAAGGATTTGCGCGCCAATCTGGATGTGTGAGGTTTTTTTGACTCTCAAAATTTAGGCTCCAAAATTCAAACTTGACGAAGTTATCATTTGTGATAACCTCGGTTCATGTCATGGATGATTACATTTTTCAGCGAGAAAGTAAGGGAGGAGACGTTGAGTTTCCCCGATGGGATATTGGCTGATTTTCTTCATGTGGCTGAAATGATTGAACAGTTCGGCCCCGCTCTTGGCAAACCATATACAGCGCCCATGGGAGCAGGCCTCTTTGAAATACGGGCTCGGGGTAAAGAGGGAATTGGCAGATCTCTGTTTTGCACCGTAAAGGACCAGGAGGTCGTGATCCTTAACTCATTTGTAAAAAAGACACAAAAAACCCCAACCAAAGAGATTGAAAAAGCCCGCAAGCGAATGAAGGAGTTAAAGTATGGAGAGATCAACCCTGAAATCTTTTAAAGAAGAGGCGCTTAAGCGTGAAGGGGTCAGACAAGGTTATGAGGATTTGTCTG
>JBFZEG010000190.1:0-2681 GCA_041306975.1 Gammaproteobacteria bacterium
GCCCGGTGGTGGGGCAATTGAGGACAGTCCAAAGTTTAGGGTCTAACTCAGATAAATGCCGCAGGTCATCAGCGGTTTCCAGCCTCACCTGATCAAAGCCGCCCGATCTGAAAAATCGCCAGATATGGTGTGCTTTGTTTTTATTCAGTATGCGATCCAGCATAGTGTGAGCTCCAACGTGATGTTATCGCCCGGATAGTAATGCATGCTGCATCTGCCACCAAGCTTGACATCAGCCTCGCCCGGGTCAGGACTTGTTTGACACACCAGGATGGTGATGCTGGCTCTCACGAATCAGTGTGGTCAATTGTGCCCGGTTTTTTACGAAAGTTTTCTGATAGATGCGTGATGAATGATCCTTGACGGTCTGCAATGAAATAAACAGCTGATTGGCTATCTCCTGGTTGGTTTGCCCGGCATAAATGCCACGCAGCACATCGGCTTCTCGTTTGCTGATGCCATAACGCCGCAACATGTCGTCCAGCGACAACGAGGGTGGCGCCACATCTTCTGTCGCCTCATAACAGTAGACAACGACCATTGCGGTGTTAAACAGATAGAACAGAAACGCAAACACACCATTAAAGTGTTGGAAGGCGGTCAGTGGCGTGAATACAAACAGATGAATAATGCCTGAGGCAAAGATCAGCATCATCAGCCATCGCTTGCCGCTCCGACTGATGAATGGCTGTTTTCCGCTCAGTAACACCCCCAGCAGTGCCAGCGTACTGGTCATGGCCACAACGGACCCAAGGCTGGAGAGGCTGTCTGCTACCGACCAACCCGACCAAACCAGCACTAACAAAACCGCCGCGCTGCAGCCTGCGGTCAACAGCAGCAATGGTATCAATCGCCGTTTTTGCAAGCGCGCTGCCCATACCAGTAACATGGTCAGACTCACCATCAAAAAGGGTGCGCCCATTTGCGCCAACAGCAGAGCAATCCGCTCCACATTCTCGATCTGCATAAAGCCGGACAACAGAAACCCGCTCCACAAACTGTAATAGCCATAGACATACAGCAAGATCAGGAAATATTGCAGATATTGGAAGCTGCTGCTTTTTCGCGTCTGATGAAAGCGGAACAGGATCAGCAATCCACCCGCCGTCATCGACAGACACATGGTAAAGCTCAACCAAAGCGGCAAAGTGTCGAAGTTAATGTTGTTGTAATTGAGCATGCACTTGTCGCGGTCTGGTGAGTGAAACGGTGTCTGTATGGCCAAAATATACCACCCGCATCACAAACCAGTGCCCTACCAAAGTAGGAATCTGCAAAACACTACCTTGGTAGGTTTGCATTTGCAGGCGACGAGGCTACTTTCCGCTTCAAGAGTGAATCATCAATCCGTTTACTCACTCTATGGAGCACAGTATGAATCAGACGATGAACGATCGGGAACCCATACCCGAAGCTGGCATTGGCAATGCGCTTGCGTATGGCTGGAGCAGCATAAAGAGCAACTTTCTGGTGTTGTTCCTTGCAGTATTGGTGGTGGTGGTATTTATGGTGCCGCTTGAACTGGATGGCGACGACTTTGATGCATTGCTGGAGTTGTTGAGCACAGCCTATGCGTTGCTGCTTTACCCGATCGTGAACTACGGTGCCGACATGATCTTTGTAAAAGCCGTTCGCGGCGATCATGTTGAAGTGAAGCGCATTTTTGATGGCTTCAAAAACTATATCAATGTGGTGCTTGCATCGCTGCTGACCATCGGTCTGATTGGTATTGGTCTGATCGTGTTTCTGATCCCTGGTATTTATGTGGCCTGTCGGCTGGCCTTTGTATCCTATCTGGTCATGGATGAAGGGCTTGATCCGATTGCGGCGGTAGAGGCAAGTTGGAGAATCACCCGTGGTCATGCGTTTAAAATATTTGCGCTCGGCTTTCTGTCGATCTTCATCTTTATCGCTGGTCTGGCCTTGCTGCTGGTCGGCGTGTTTCCCGCCATCATGTGGATCAAGGCGTCGTTTGCGGCGCTGTATCTGTCGATAACCGGTGATGTCGCTGTTGAAGTGCACGAACGGCAGAGTGACGATAACGCTGTTTGATCTCCACCACCGGGAGCACAAACCTTTAACGAATGGCGATCGGATTAATCACGGTCTGTACCGCACCTTTGAATTTTGGCTGCCCGAGCACAAACATAAATTCATGAACACTGTCTGCCGCAAGCTCAGCAGTGTTCATGCTTTCCAGAATGTAGACGCCCTCCTTGGCCAACAAGGTCTGGTGCACCGCAAACACACGCTGGGGATTTTCAAAAGGAATCACTTCCAGAGCCGGCGTGTCCGCACCAATGGCCACTACACCAAGGTCAGCAAGGTATTCTGCGCCCTCCACCCCCACACCCGGCTGCACAGAGATAAACCGCTGGTTATCGGTGCCCAGCAACTGCATCCACCCTGTGTGGAACAACACCACATCGCCTGATCGGATCTGAATGCCCTGAGCGCTGGCGGCCGCCTCGATTTCAGCGCGGTTAAATGCCGTGCCTTCACTGACCATATCGACCTCGAAGTGCCTGGTCATATCCAGCAACACGCCACGGGTCACAATCGGCGGAATGGTATGCGTTCCCAGCTCTGCCAGTCCGCCATCGGCAACAATCTGCTCACTGGTCAGGCCGTTGTAGTATTGATTGCCAATGCCGAGATGCCCCAAGCCGTCAATTTGTGAA
>JBFZEG010000153.1:0-2919 GCA_041306975.1 Gammaproteobacteria bacterium
GTCCGGGAATTGATGGGCAGTTGGACAGATTAACGGACCCGCCGGCAACCACGCTCATGCTTTGAGGTGCGTAAAGATCATCACTGGAGTAAGACAGCGACGTGCCACCCTGACTGAAGTCTGGGCATTGCTGGGCAGCAACGGCGCGTTTATCAACAATGGCAGCAGAGGGTGTGGCTGAGGAGGAGGCAGCTGACGAGGCCGGTGCTGAAGCGCCGCCCGCATCATCGGCTAACGCCAGCAGTGCGGATGCATCCCCCATCAACTCACCGTTCACACGCACCTCGCCGCGGCGCACCTGCAGCGAACTCGTTAAGCGGTCACCATTTAATGTGAGATACGGCGTCTGATAACTGGCTTGCAAAACATCCTGAATTTGTGAGGTCTGCTCCGCTGGCAGGCCGGCACCCACGATCGCCCGATCGATTGCGCGGGTAGATGCTTCGAGCTGTGCCTCCAGACTGATCGCGCTGAGAATATCAGCATAATTTTCCACATCAATCCGATCGGATCCGTTATAGACAACTGACAGTGATGCGGTGACGTCTTCTTCAGTGGGCAACTTCAGCACCAGGCGGTCAACGTTAAACGATAGCTGATCCGTTGCAAGCGTTTGCACAGCCTGCAGCAGCGCGCTGTTATCCTCAAACGAAGAAGAGAGCAGCAGGTTTTCCAACACCACATAAGAATCAATATTAATTCCGCGCAGAGAACTCTCCAGCTCAATGCCGCCCAGTAGGGTGTCGTTGACGCTCAGTTCATCAATACTGAAGGAACCCGCGCTAGTGATGGTATCGTCAACACGTTCAACATCACTGGCAACGGCATAATTTTTGAGCAGAAAATTTATGTCTTGCTGCGGCCAGTCAATCATCAATTCTGCCAGTTCAAAGCGCGTGCCCCCCAGCAGTGCGCCCGATACATCTTCTGAAAATTCAGCACTCAAACCAAGGCCAGTCAAGCGCACGCCTGCCGACTGCGCTTGACTGACAGCGGCTATGTCAGTACCGAGTTCAAAGCTGAACCGTTGCTGTTGATTGCTGTAAACAAGGGTGGCGGCTAATCCGGCAAGTTCAAGCTCAATTGACTCGCTGTCACTGATGATACGACCATCGTAGTCAATCACAGAAACGCTTGCGATCAGGTCGCCGTTAAACGCAAGCGCGGCTTTGAACTCCACCACCGGCGCCTGGCCGGGATATTGCGGCAAAACCGTTCGCAGCTGATCGGGCAGCGGCACTGCCTGGCTGACAGCGGCGAGGCCGATATCAGCGCCGCCTAACCACGGCCCGTGCTGGATGTCTAGCTCGCCTCTCCATCTGAATCCGCCATCGTACGTAGCCAGTTCTTGCAGAAGCTCATCCGCCAGCGGATTCGCTTGCAACGGTGACCAACTCAGGTCATAGCTTAAGCGCCCTCCCCAGAAATTGCGGTCGTACTCAAATTGAATAACCCGCACATCATCACGCGCAATCAGTGTGGTTTCGAATTTTTCTAACTCAGTGCTAACACCTGAGCCAATCACAGCCACTGCAACAAGATACAAAGCGACCGCAGCGAACAATGTCGCAGACAGGGTTATTATCATTTTTCTCATTTTATTGCTCCGGCATGTGCCCGATCAGTGAGGTCTTTTATGCAAGGCTAGTGCTGTCCGCAGTATATCCATCCCTGTTGCAACATCAATCATCGTATCTTCCCAAACGCGTGGTTTTCCACAGATTATTATCTCGTTTTAGCGCGGGCATGGTAACGTAACCTCCGCTGTCAGCAAGCGTTGAAAAATTTCGGAAATCATTCGATGAAACATCAAAAAAATTCCTCCGTCATCCCGCAACTTTATGCGTTAGTCCTGCTGCTTTTTGCAACAGCTGGCCCGCTAAATGCTGACACGCTGACGCTTCCATTCACGAGTGCTGCGACGATTGACGGCAGTGCAACTGAGGCGCGCTTTTTGTTGAAGTTAGAGTCCGCGTCCGCCACCAACAGACTGTCAACTCAGCAGTTGTTGGACATCTCCGTTTCGTTTACGCCCGATGCGGCCAGCAGGGAACAAAAAGGTTCGGTATTTGCGGTATTTGTTAAAAACAGTAATTTTTTTCTGCTGCGACCCAATCGCAGTTTCGCGCCGTGGAATGGAGAAATCACAACGCTGTTGCCGTTTGCAGAGGATGTAACACTGACCGAGACAACCCTTGTTCAGCTGTTGACAGGCCGACTGAGTGAGCCAGGCGAATATCAGATATTTGTGGCGTATTCCGCGCAGAACCAGCCAGTACTCAGATTTACACCGGAGCCCGCTGTGTTAATGGTTAACCCAGCGGAGCAGTCACCGGAAATGGAAGAAGCCGCGCGACTCTTTCAGTCAAACGTTGAAAGCCGCATCGTGCAGTTGCGCTGCATCGTGTGCCATGTTGACGGTGGCATGGCACGTAACTCCAACCTTAAATTCCAGCGCAGCATGACCGGATCAGCGCAAAATAATTTAAATACCTTGTTAGGGTATCTGGATCGACCAGGCAACTCTGTCGCCACCCTGTTGAGCAAGGCATCTGGCGGAAACGGTCACCCCGGCGGACAGCAAATTGTGCGCGGAGGTCAGGATTATGCCGCGTTGGAGCAGGTGCTGACCTTACTGGACGCCGACAGATCGCAGCGTAGTCAGGGACTGGTTTATCGGTTTGAGCCCGGCCAGGCACCCGCACCGGTTAATGGTGCGGCGGCGTTGCTTGCGTCAGTTGAACTGGCACCCAGAGAAGCGACATTCCGGCGCGCCAGTATCCTGATCGCTGGCCGCTCACCCACCGCTGAACAACTCGCCGCCGTGCGCAACGGCGACGACAACACGCTGCGTGCGGCCCTGCGAGGGCTGATGAGTGGGTCGCGCTTTAAAGCATTTGCTGTGAGCGCCACCAATGA
>JBFZEG010000156.1:0-21856 GCA_041306975.1 Gammaproteobacteria bacterium
GCGTGCGGTTGATCTGGCGCTATACAATGCCGGTGTTGACCGCCTGTTGCGGACATCCCGATGAGAGAGCTTTTATGCTGACTTACCCTGATATTGACCCGGTTGCATTTTCGCTTGGCCCCTTGACCGTGCATTGGTACGGCATCATGTACATCGTGGCGTTCAGTGCCTGCTGGTTTCTGGCGCGTCTGCGCTCACGTGGCGCCGTAGCGACTGGCTCAAAAGGCTGGACTGAAGAACAGCTCTCGGATCTGGTGTTTTATGGCGCGCTGGGCGCCGTGCTGGGCGGTCGGTTTGGTTCGGTGCTTTTTTACAATTTTGACCGATTTATTGCCGATCCCTTATGGCTGTTACGAGTCTGGGAAGGCGGTATGTCCTTTCATGGCGGATTCCTCGGGGTGATGCTGGCGTTTTATCTGTACTCACGGCGCATCAACCGACACTATTTTGATGTGCTGGATTTTATTGCACCCTTTGCACCGCTGGGGCTGGGCATCGGGCGGATTGGCAATTTTATTGGCGGGGAACTTTGGGGTCGGCCAACCGAGGTGTCGTGGGGGATGGTTTTCCCGCACGTTGATGACCTGCCGCGCCACGCCTCACAGTTGTATCAGGCATTTCTCGAAGGGGTTGTCTTGTTTGTGGTGGTCTGGTGGTTCTCGTCCAAACCACGGCCACGTTACGCGGTTGCCGGCCTGTTTGGGCTGGGTTACGGGCTGCAGAGATTTTTTGTTGAATTTTATCGGGAGCCGGATTCATGGCTCGGTTTTGTGGCGCTGGACTGGCTCACCATGGGACAGATTCTGTCAGTTCCGATGATCATCGCGGGGGCTGCGCTGATGGTTTATGCCTATCGCAAAGCGCCTGAGATTAAAACCAGAAAGAGGTCAGCATGAAACAGTATCACGATCTTCTGCAGCGGATTCTGGATGAGGGAGCTGTTAAAACCGATCGGACCGGCACGGGTACTTTATCGGTGTTTGGTCACCAGATGCGCTTTGACCTGCAGGCCGGTTTTCCGCTGCTGACCACCAAAAAGCTGCACCTGCGCTCCATCATTCACGAACTGTTATGGTTTCTGACCGGTGACACCAATATCCGTTATCTGAAGGAAAATGGGGTGTCTATCTGGGACGAGTGGGCCGATGACAATGGTGATCTTGGTCCGGTGTATGGCTTCCAGTGGCGTTCATGGCCTGCAGCAGACGGCACCTCTGTTGATCAGATCAGCAATGTCATCGCGCAAATCAAAAAAAATCCGGATTCTCGCCGGCTGATGGTGGTTGCCTATAATCCGGCATACGTGGATCAGATGGCGCTTCCGCCATGCCATTCATTGTTTCAGTTCTATGTGGCTAACGGCCGTTTGTCCTGTCAGCTCTATCAGCGTTCCGCCGATACGTTTCTGGGGGTGCCGTTTAATATCGCATCGTATGCACTGTTGACACACATGGTGGCACAGCAGTGTGACCTGGAGCCCGGTGAATTTATCTGGACCGGCGGTGATACGCATTTGTATAGCAATCACCTTGAGCAGGCGCGATTGCAGCTGACCCGAGAGTTTATGGCTTTGCCTACCTTACAGATCAAGCGGCGACCGCCCTCAATTTTTGATTACAAATACGAAGACTTCGAGATTGTGGGCTACCAGGCACATCCACATATACCAGCACCGGTTGCGATATGAGCGCAGGTTATCAACTCATGGAGGGTGAGGACACCATGACGCTCGCGCTGATTTGGGCCATGTCCCGAAACCGGGTTATCGGGCGTAACAATGCCTTGCCGTGGTACCTGCCGGAAGATTTGAAGTACTTCAAACGCGTCACCATGGGTAAACCCATTATTATGGGGCGCAAAACTTGGGAATCGATTGGCAGACCTTTACCCGGCCGCACCAACATTGTAATTACCCGCAGCGGCGATTATCAGGTACCCGAAGGGGTCAGGATAGTTTCGTCACTGGAGGCTGCTTTGGAGCTTGCCGAAAAAGTCTGCCTGATTAATGGCCTTGATGAGGCGGTGGTCATCGGCGGTGCTGAGATATACGCGCTGGCTTTGCCCAGTGCTACCCGTCTGTATATGACTCAGGTGCACGCTGAGGTTCATGGGGATGCTTTTTTCCCGCAGATTGATCTGGATGCCTGGCAGGAACTGGCACGGGAAGACTTCTCGGCCTCAGGCGCCAATCCCTACGACTATAGTTTTGTTGTGATGGAACGACCGTCATAAGCGTAAGGCATCAACACATTACAGTTTCCTGCCCGCCCGCAGCAGTAGTGTGTCGATCAGGTCATTTTTGCTGAACGGTTTGGACAGTACATCATCCATGCCGGCGGCCAAACACTCGGCTTTGTCTCCCTCCATAGCACCTGCCGTGACCGCGATGATGGTGGTTCGCCGGCGCCCCCTCTCGCTGGCGCGTATGGCACGCGCTGCGTCAAAACCATTCATGACCGGCATGTGGCAATCCATCAGAATCACATCAAAACCTCCCGCACGGTTCAGCGTTGCCTCGAGCGCTTGCTGCCCATCGGTAACACAGACCAGATTGTCCGTTACACCCTTGAGGTAGGCTTTAATCAGCTGAGAGTTGATAGGATTGTCTTCAGCGACCAGAATATACAGTCCCTGCAACACGTTGGCGTGTGAGATCACGGACAACTTGGTGCTGTTCTCTTCGCTGGTGATGGCCGCAGACAGGGGTAGCTCCAGAGTGAATCGCGAACCTTTGCCCAACTCACTAACCACGAGAATGCGGCCATGCATGCGCTCAGCCAGCGAACTGGAAATGGTCAGGCCCAGCCCGGTACCACTTAACATCAGGGAATCAGAATTGCTTGACTGAAAAAATGGCAGGAATAACTTGTCCAGATCGTCCTGCGGAATGCCCATACCTGTATCGCTGACCTCAAAGCGCAAACATTCGAAAGGATGTTGCTGTGCACTGACCGCGACATTTACGGCGCCTTGCGATGTAAACTTGATGGCGTTACTCAGCAGGTTGGTGATGATCTGTCGGATGCGCAACCGATCACCCACATAGTGGGTGAGCATACCCGGGGCGGTGGTGACGCTGAACTGCAGGTTTTTTTTCTCGGCCAGCGGGCGAAACATCGACTCCAGAGACTGCAACAAGTCTGCAAGACCGAAGTTCACCGGATTGAGAACCACTTCATTGGATTCCGCCTTGGAGAAATCCAGCACATCATTGATTAATGCCAGCAGCACTGTGCCCGAATCACGGATAGTCTGTGTGAGTTGCTGGATATGGGGCGGTGGTGATTCACCCAAGACCAGATCAGCAAGTCCCAGAATAGCGTGTAGAGGGGTACGTATCTCGTGGCTGACGCGGGCCACAATGCGGGATTGGGCGATATTGGCCTGATTGGCGTCTTGGGCTAGTTGCTCAGCTTGATCGCGGGCTGAGATCAGGGCCAGGTTCTGTGATTGAATCAGCGACTCATGCTGCAAGCGGACCTCGGCGTTTACCAGCAGATCAGCGAGCAAGCGTAACAATGTCAGGTCAACATCCGTCCACAGCCTTTCCTTCCTGACGGCATCAAAACCGATAAACCCGATACAGGTTTCATCCATCATCAGCGGAATGGTGACAAGTGACTTAATACCTTGTGGCTCGAGGATGTTACGCAGGCTGTGGCCGACAGGAAAGTCCTGAACATTTCTGACAAAAAACGGCAGGCCTGCCTCATGAGCGGTCATCCACAGGCGCATGGCATCCACGGGTATGCCTTGCAGATTGGCAATTTCAGGGTCAATACCGTCGGCACACCATTCATGTGTATTGCTGGTGGTCTGTTTCTTTATGTCATAAACAAAGCGGTAGGCTCGATCAGCACCCACAAATTCTCCGGCCTTGCACAGTGCGGAGGTAATCACCTGATCCATCGCGTGGTACTGGTTCTTGATCAGGTCAAAGGAGATGGAGACCAGCAAATTCTCGAGCTGAGAGCGGTACATGGATTGCGTGCGGACCAGTTCAGCCTCGGTCACGTCATAGTTTGCGCCCACTACCTTGACCGGTTTGCCACCTTCAAACACCAGGGTGGCATTGGCTGCCAGTTTGCGCAGTTCACCGTCAGCCCGCTGCACACGAAAGTAGTACTCAGTGGGGTCGTCAACGCCTTGAGCAATATAATTGCGAAGATGGGCAATGACCTGGGGTTTGTCTTCGGGAAGCACAAAATGGAAAAAATCCCGCGATGAATAGTCAAACCGGTTTTCCTTCAGCCCGAACAGCTCACCAATCAGCGTGTCAATGCGGATATTGCCGGTGGCGATATCCATTTCCCAGGTCCCGACTTTGGCGGCTTTTGTTGCCAGCTCAAAGCGGCGGGTCTGACGCAGATTGTTGGCACTCAACTCACAAGCCCGGCAGGCTGCCGAGAACTTGCGCAGGATATGTCTGAAGTTACCCTGGAAGTTTTTGCTGAGTGTCAGTGGCTTTCCACACAACACCAGCACACCAAACTCGGGGATGGCAAAAAAGTCAACGCTGACCTCAATGCCATTACGAAGAACGTTCTTGCATGCATGTTGTTGGGGCGAGGCCAGTGCTTCGCCCATGGCATCATCCAGAATATCTTCAATCAGGGTATTGTCAGCAAATGACTGCGGCAGGGCGTGCAAAATCTCTGGCAGGTTTTTGTCGGAGGTGCGGACAACAGCACCCGCCATGCGATTAAGCAGTTTGACGTTTTTGGTCACAAACTCATGAAGTGCCGTATCGAGGTCAAGTGTGCCCCCAACACTGAGCGAGATTTCAAAAAGTACTTCTACCTCGACATCAAGCAACCTGTTAATCCCCGGGGAAAGCTGCAACAGCTGTTGTTTTGTTATAAAACTCAAGAAAACCATCGCTGCTGCTGTCAACGCAGCCGAGGATGACCAGTCCGTCCGGGCTGGAAATATGAGTCAGGCTATCCAGTTGAGCCAGTGCGCCGGAGGCTATGCAGTAGGGAGCCATCACTGGGTTTTCTCCTGGATGTTCAGATCACCTGTCACACATGGGCTCCTGCTGCAGAGAGGTCAGCTCGGCGCGGACAAGATCAATCGTGCTATGCAGCAATTGTGCTGTTTGTTCTGCCTGTTCAATCACGCGCAACAAATTGCCAGCGGCCGCAGCCTTCTCAAGGCTTTTTAGTGAGTCTGCCAGTGCCAGTGCGCCAACGCTGGCGGAGGATGACTTCAGCTTGTGAGCTGTCTGGCGAACCAGTTTGAGGTCATTGCTTTTGTCGCCAACACTCAGATCGTTCCAGGATTCCAGAGTAATTTGAATAAACATTTCGTAGAACTGCATGAGAACATCGTTCTTAGAAGTACCCAGTGACGAGGATAGTGCAGTTTTATCGAATAACACCATCGTTGAATGCTTCATGTTATGACCAACTTTGAGAGGGCGACAATGATTCCAGACAGCGTGCCAGCATAGTAAACTCCCGACGCAATCTCAGTGTTGTTTAACAATTAATTTCTAGAATCAATATTCCGTTACTCACTGACTTGCAACAGTGCATAACCTCGACCGCGCAGGGTTCGCACAATATAACTCGGGTCAAGCGTTGCCAGTTTTTTCCGCAGCTTGCTGGCCAGCACATCGATAGAGCGGTTGGACGGCTGCATCTCGTACCCGTAAAGCACCTGGAAGGCATCTGCTCTGTCGATATAATGCTCAGTATTGCTGAAAAACAGTTCCAGCAGTCCAATTTCCTTATCCGTCAGTTTGATACTGCTGCCATTGCTGTGCCTGAGCATCTGATCTGTCCATTGCAGTGCAATATTCTCATCCAGCTGCAGTTTGAGTTCACGGGTTTTGCCGTTCTCCGGGGAGAGTGATTTTCGTAATGACGCGACAATGCGGGCATCCAGTTCACGTATGTCGCAGGGTTTTACAATGTACTGGTAAGCGCCGGCTTTCAGGCAGCTGACCAGCGTTTCCAGTTTATTGTTACCGGTCAGTACAATAATGGGGACACCACAGAAGCTCTGCACGTGCCGGCAAAGCGCAAGCCCGGTGGGTTCATCAATACCCAGAAAATAATCAAAAATAAACAGATCAGGCAATTCAAGGGCGGGCAAAAGTTCCATCAGCCGATGCGCGGAGTTGATCAGCGTACAGCGATAACCCAGACTGTTGAGCTGGTAATCCAGCACACGGCCGTACAACTTGTCGTCTTCTACAATCACAATCGACTTCTTGGTTGTATCCACTGTAAATCTTTGCTCCCTCTACTGCGCCTTATCAACGCAGTAGTTTTATAAACGCCTTGGATTTGCGCTGGTAGTTATACATTTGTTGTTTTTTGGGAGGCAGATCACTGATCGCGATGGGTTCAAAACCACGCTCCAAAAACCAGTGCGCGGTTTGAGTGGTTAACACAATCACTTTTCTCAATCCCTGTTTCAGCGCTTCCTTTTCCAGGGCCCGCAACAGATGATCGCCCCGCCCGCTTTCCTGATAGTGCTTGTGGATGGCAATGCAGGCGATCTCACCACACTCCTTGTCCAACGGGTAGATGGCAGCACAGGCGATGATCATGCCCTCCATCTCGATCACCTTGAAATAGTCGATCTCGGCCTCCAGCAGCTCGCGTGAACGATGCACCAGAATGCCCGCTTCTTCCAGCGGCGCAATCAACTCAAGTATGCCACCAACATCGTTGATGGTTGCCTGACGTAACCACTCAAAGTTGTCTTTAGACACCAACGTGCCTTGACCATCGCGGGTAAACAGTTCCTGAATCAGGGCGCCATTGTCTGCAAAACTGATCAGGTGGCAACGATGCACGGTTTTATTGCTGGCTTTGACGGCAGCGGCCAATGACACCAGCGTGCCGTTTTTACTTTGAATATTGTCCGCAGGAATCTCTCTGAGCAGTGCTTCCGCAGCGACAGGGCTCAGGGTGCTCATCAGCTCTGCGTTGTTGTTGCTGACCCCGCACTGAGGGACAAAGAGGATGAGTTTTGACGCCTGCATCGCAATGGCTACTTCGGTAGCAATATCCTCAGCCGACAGGTTAAACACCTCCCCGGTCGGTGAGTAGCCAAGATTGGACAACAGCACAATACTGTTCTTGTCCAGATGTTGAAGTATTGCTTCGGCATTCACCTTGCGCACAACACCGGTGAGCGCGTAATCGACACCATCAATAATGCCCAACGGGCGTGCGGTAATAAAGTTGCCACGGCTGACCTTGATATCAGCGCCGTGCATGGGTGAATTGGCTAATCCCATGGAAAACTGTGCTTCGATATCAATGGACATGGCGCCAACGGTTTGTTTGATCAGCTGTAAACCTTCGCTGTCAGTAATGCGCAGACCTTTGTGGTATCGAAGTTCATGGCCAGCGTTGGTCAAGGCATCATTGATCTGGGGACGCGCGCCATGCACCAGTACCAGCTTCACACCAAGACTGTGTAACAGGGAGATGTCATGCACAATGCGACTGAAGTTGTCGTGAGCAAGCGTCTCTCCGGTCAGCAATACCACAAACACCTTCTTGCGATGGGCATTGATGTAACTGGACGAATGTCTGAACCAGTCAATGTATTGCGATAAATTGTCCATGTCGTTCAATTCCGTTTTGCCAAGCTGATAGACCGTTGAATTATGTAATTGAGTTCAGATGTTGAACAAGGGCGAGCCCGGTTTAACACAATAATGACGGATAAACTGCCGCAACAGATTGATACAAGGCTGCACCCTGTCCAGTGCAAGGTACTCATCGGGCTGATGTGCCTGCTCAATGTCACCAGGTCCGAGCACAATCGTGTCTATGCCCATGTCCTGCAGAAATGGCGCTTCAGTACCAAAGGCCACCGTGGCGGCGATATGTCCTGTCAGTCGCTCAGCAGTCTTGACCAGGTCGCTGTCTGCCGGGCATATAAATGCAGGCGCACCGGGAAACAGGGGCGTAAATTCAAAACCAACACTCCAGCGCTCGGCCAGCGGGCGCAGTCGTTTGTCAATTTCGCCGCGCAGCAGTTCAGCTTCCATACCCGGCAGCATGCGGATATCAAACTCCAGCTCGCAGTGACCGCAGATTCTGTTGGGATTGTCGCCGCCGTGGATACATCCAAAATTCATGGTGGGTTTATCGATCATAAACAACGGGCTCTGGTAACGCTGTTGCAGTTCGTTACGATAGCTCATCAGTTCACTCAACACATCATGCATTGCTTCCATCGCGTTGATGCCCAGACTGGGGTCGGAGGAGTGCCCGCTGCGCCCCTGCAGTCGTATGGACTCCATCATTACACCCTTGTGTGCGCGGATGGGTTTCATGCCCGTGGGTTCACCAATAATGGCGTAACGTGCTTTTGGCCGGCCAATCTCGGCTATTTTGCGGGCACCGGACATTGAGGTTTCCTCATCCGCGGTGGCCAGCACAATCAGAGGTTGTTGTAATGGTTGACCGAGAAACGGCTGCACAGCCTCCAGAATCAACGCAAAAAATCCTTTCATATCGGTGCTGCCGAGGCCATAAAGACGCCCGTCCTTTTCGGTGACGGCCAAGGGATCCACGCTCCATAACTCCGGGTTCATGGGCACAGTATCGGTGTGGCCAGCCAACACCAGGCCGCCGGGTCCTTTACCGAGCGTTGCAATCAGGTTGGCTTTTAGATTGCCATGTGTGCTTGCACAGGGCACTATTTCGCATTCAAAACCCAGGGCACTGAACTGTTCGGCCAGATAGTTAATGACCGGCATATTGCTCATATCCAGCGCCGGATTGGCGGAACTGATGGTAGGCAGTGCCAGTAACGACTGCATACGGTTGATCAGAGTGCGGTGCTCGCTTGCGGACATGGTCGTCAACCTTATGTGCTGGCCGGTTCAGCCTGCTGATACTACAGAAATGCTTCCAGAACGCTGTTGAGGAATTGATAACCACGCCCGGTAGTAGTGATCCGTTCGCCCACGACAGTCAGAAGCCCTTGATGCTGCAAGGATTCTACCTGCTTTGTATGGCGGCTGAAAGGCAGCCCGGTCAGTGACTCAAATTGACTGATGGTAAAACCTTCTCTCAGTCGCAACGCGTTTAACAGAAACTCCACCGGCAAGTCGCCCGCTTCAATCGGGCTGGCATCTGCCATATAGGGGTAGCGCACCAACAGGTTGCTGTTGGCCTGTGTCAGGCTAAGTTTTGCGGCCTGCAGGTAATGTGCGGGTTGTTTGCGTTTACGCAGGCGTACAATGCGATGTTTGCGCGGCTCAGTCAGTTTGGCGTGGGCGCCGGCACCAATGCCCAGATAGTCACCAAAGCGCCAATAATTCAGGTTATGCCTAGACGCTTCACCGGGGCGCGCAAACGCGGAGACTTCATAACGCTGGTAGCCCTGTTCGTGCAGCAGCGCCAGTCCCGCATCCTGCATGTCAATCAAGGTATCCTCGGCGGGCAAGGCAGGCGTGTGCTTAAAAAACGCCGTGTTGGGTTCGATGGTCAGCTGATACCAGGACAGATGCTCAGGCGCAAAACTGATGGCTTTGTGAATATCCGCCAAGGCAGCTTCGGGTGTTTGTTGCTGCAAGCCATACATCAGATCCAGATTCAGGCGTTTAAAGCCCGCTTTGCGCGCAAAATCGATGGCACGTTCAGCGTCATGGTGATCGTGAATACGCCCCAGATTTTTCAACTGTTGTGCATCAAAACTCTGCACGCCCAGCGATAGGCGATTGATGCCGGCCACATGATAGTCTGCAAACTTCTCCCGTTCCGCAGTGCCCGGGTTTGCCTCCAGGGTGATTTCGATATCACTGCTGAATCGCAGGGATTTTTGCAAACCATTTAGTAGGCGATCATAAGCGTGTGCTGATAACAGGCTGGGAGTCCCGCCGCCTATAAAAATGCTGTGTATCTCGCGTTTCTGGACATACGGCAGATCATGCTGCAAATCGTCCAGCAAGGCGCTGATATAGTCGTCTTCGGGCAGCGCGCGGCCGCTGTCATGTTCATGCGAGTTAAAGTCGCAATAAGGGCATTTGCGCACACACCATGGCACATGAATGTACAGGCTCAGCGGCGGCAGGGACAGTGTTGACGCCCCGGCCGTTGTGCTTGCGCCGGTGTGATTGTCAGGCAGGGTGTTCACGCAGTGATGCCGTAACGAGCGCTGAGCGCCGCCAGCAGCAGTTGACTGGCCTGTGCGCGGTGGCTGATGCGATTTTTCTCGGTTGCGCTCAATTCAGCTGAACTGCAGCCGTGTTCAGGTGCCAGGAACAAGGGATCGTAACCAAAACCGCCTGCGCCTGTTGCTGTGTGCAAGATGGTGCCGTGCCATTGGCCATGACACACCAGCGGCGTGGGGTCAGCGGCATGACGCAGGAACACCAGTACACAATGAAACTGAGCGCCGCGTTGTTGGTCGGGAACTTCGCGCAGCGCCTCTAACAGCCTGGTGTTGTTAGCCTGATCACGCGCCAGTCCTTTGATGTCTTGAGGTAACTGCGCATAGCGCGCTGAATAAATACCCGGCGCACCGCCCAATGCGTCTACGGCCAGACCGGAATCATCGGCAATCGCTGGCAAGCCGGTGATGGCGCTGGCATGACGTGCCTTGATGATGGCATTTTCAATGAAGGTGAGACCGGTTTCGTCGGCATCGTGCACGCCAAATTCGGACTGCGCAATGATGTCGACCGGCAATGCAGATAACAATGACTGCAGTTCTTTCAGCTTGCCGACGTTGCTGCTGGCCAAGACAATTTTCTGCATTACTGACCGCCTTGCTGACCACGCGCGAAGTGATAAATCGCAATTTCACTCAGCAGATTGGGAAAGGCGCGAATAATGGCGCTGTCGCGATGTTTGTTGTCGACAACCGTGCGGGTGATGACATCGATGTTTTTGGCGCGGCAGAAATCATCAAAGTCGCGCACTGTACAAAAATGGATGTTGGGTGTGTCATACCACTGATAGGGCATAAAGTCTGACACCGGCATCCGACCTTTAAAGGCGATATGGGCACGGCTTTTCCAGTTGCCAAAATTCGGGAAGGTGACAATACAGTTTTTGCCTATGCGCAGCATTTCCTCAACCAGCAGGTCGGGATAGTGCATGGCCTGCAAGGTCTGTGTCAGCAGTACCGTGTCAAAACTATGTGACTCAAAGTTGCCAAGACCTTTATTCATATCCTGTTGAATAACGTCGATGCCTTTATCCAGACATGCGTCTATTTTTTGATTATCAATCTCCAGACCAATACCAATGGTGTGCTTGTTGTCGCGCAAATACGCTAGCAGGCTGCCGTCACCACACCCCAGATCCAACACGCGGCTGCCGGGCTTGATCCATTTTTGAATAATCTCCAGGTCGGCGCGCATCAGCAGGCCACCTCCTGTTTGACACGGTTCAGGTAGGTGGTCATAGCCTGCATATAACGCGGAACTGGCAACAAAAAGGCGTCATGCCCTTCATCCGCTTCGATGTCCAGATAACTGACCTGCTTGCCAGCTTTTAACAGCGCGGTGACGATTTCCTGCGTCCGTTCCGGCGGGAATCGCCAGTCCGTGCTGTAAGACACCAGCAGGAAGCGACAATCACTTTTTGCGAAGGCTTTGCTAAGATCGCCATCGTAATCCACGCTGGGATCAAAATAATCCAGTGCCTTGGTCATCAACAGATAAGAGTTGGCGTCGAAGGTTTCAGAAAAGCGCTCGCCCTGGTAATGCAGGTAACTTTCTACCTGAAAGTCCACATCAAATCCAAAACTCAATTTGCCGGCACGTAAATCACGCCCGAGATTCAGTGACGCTTCCTTAATCTCTTGTGTGGCTTTGCCGAATTTTTCGCGCATGGCGCTATCTGACAGATAAGTGATGTGTCCGACCATGCGCGCCAGCATCAGACCCTTTTTGGGAATTGTCCCATGGTCGCGGTAACGACCCGCGTGGAAGTCTGGATCGCCAGTGATGGACTGACGCGCCACTTCGTTAAAGGCAATGTTCTGCGCCGACAGTTTGGGTGCAACCGCCAACATAATGGCATGGCGTACCCGTTCAGGATAACTGATGGACCAGCGCATCACCTGCATGCCGCCCAGGCTGCCGCCAATCACTGCGGCCCACTGGTAAACGCCAAGGCGATCCGCCAGACGCGCCTGACTGTTGACCCAGTCGCGCACGGTAACTACTGGAAAATCGGGGCCGTACCAGGTGTCGGTATCAGGGTTGATTGACCCCGGGCCGGTGCTGCCGGCGCAGCCGCCCAGATTATTCAGGCTGACAACAAAAAAATGATTGGTATCAATGGGTTTGCCAGGGCCTATGCACACATCCCACCAGCCGGGTTTTTTATCGGCCATGCTGTGGTAACCCGCTGCATGGTGGTCACCGCTGAGCGCAGGGCAAATCAGAATGGCATTGGACTTGTCTGCATTCAGTTCGCCGTAGGTTTCGACCATCAAGTCATAGCTTTTAATCACTTTTCCGCTGCGTAGGGGCAGCGGTTCGTCAAAATGAAAGCGCTGTGGACTGACGATTCCGACGGAATCTACCGGCAGACATTCGGGCATGATGTTCTAGTCCTTTTTGTTACATGCCGGGAACAAATGCCGGATTGGCGCCCATGGGCGCAACGATCACGATCTTCAGAATCTGTATGGTCAAAAACACAAAGATCGGGGACAGGTCGAGCCCGCCCATCGAAGGCAGCAGTCGTCGGAAGGGTGCCATGATCGGCTCCGTCAGTTGACGAACCAATACCAGCGCCGGGTGCTCGCTGAACGGTGCAATGAAGCTGGAAACAATAGAAACCAGCAGCGCCCAGAAGTAGATGTCGAGGATAAAATTAAGGATGCCGCCGGCAGCCCAGGTCAGCACCAGCCCCGCCCCCGGCAGATCAAAACCTGCGATCAGGATCAGCACACAGATCAGCGTGCATTGAACAAGCATGGCAAACACCAGCGTTGCAAAATCCACACCCTTGAATCCGGGGACAAAACGGCGGAACAACTGCACACCGGGGTCGGTAACACGCACGACCATCTGAGTAATGGGATTGTAGAAATCAGCCCGTGATATCTGCAGCAGGAATCGCAGCAACACCGCCATCATAAAAAGGGTGCCAAGTGTGCTGACCAGCAAACTGCCAATACTACCAATTGCATTCATGATGTTGTCTCTTGCCGGGCTGTAGGCCCCGCCTCTTAACGAAAATTATTTAGCCAGTTCAGCAGCCCGCTTCTGCGCAGCTTCTACCGCGTTGGCGACAATACGCTCAAAATCATCGCGCTGGAAGCTTAACAAGGCCTGTTCGGTTGTGCCACCAGGCGAAGTTACCCGCCTGCGTAACTCATCGGGCGCCACGTCGCTGTCAGCTGCCAGTTTGCCGGCGCCGAGCGCCGTCTGGATACTGAGCTGGCGCGCCACACCGGCATCAAGACCCAGTGCTACTG
Organism: Gammaproteobacteria bacterium; assembly: GCA_041306975.1. Lineage (GTDB taxonomy): Bacteria > Pseudomonadota > Gammaproteobacteria > Pseudomonadales > Pseudohongiellaceae > Pseudohongiella. The sequence continues at coordinate 13,417 of JBFZEG010000156.1, forward strand.
CGGCTTTCTCCAAGGCTTCCATCATCAGGAAAAAATATGCAGGGCCGCTGCCTGAGAGCGCGGTAACGGTATCAATGTCTTTCTCGCTGCGCAGCCAACAGGTAATGCCAACAGCCGAGAGAATATCGCCAGCCAGCGCGATGTCGGCCTGTGAACAGCGTGCGTTGGCAAACAGCCCCGTGGCGCCTTCTCCGACCAGCGCGGGGGTATTGGGCATACAGCGCACAATCGCGCGATCGTGACCTAACCAGCGTTCCATCGAGCTGATTGGGATGCCGGCGGCGATAGAGATAATCAGACAGTCGGTTTTTTTAATGCTGGCGCGTAATGACTCGCAGGCAGCCGCCATAACCTGAGGTTTGACCGCCAGGATGATCACATCTGCGTTGGCAGTAATTTCGGCGCTGGTTCCAATGCGGATAGCACATTCCTGCTGTAACAACTGCAATTTTTCCTGATCAATGTCGGTGGCAAACAGTTGCGCCGCCGGCACAGCCTTGGCCAGTAATCCACGGATCAGGCTGTTGGCCATGTTGCCCGCACCAATAAACGCTATCTGACTCTTATTCAAAACGATACTCCCGATTACAGAGGCCGGCATTGTAGCCCAGCGAGTGCGCTCTTGCAGCGCCTGACGCCAGTGCTCAGTCCTCTGCGTCGTTAAATTCTTTGCTGAAAATAGTCCAGAAGCTCAGAAACAATGCCGCAATCAATGGACCGATCACAAAACCGGTAATGCCCAGCATGCTGATACCGCCCAGTGTTGAGAACAGCACTATGTAGTCAGGCAGCTTGGTGTCGCGGCCAACTAGTATCGGACGAAGTACGTTGTCTGCGAGCCCTATGACCAGCGCGCCGTAAGCAACCAGAATGGATGCCTTTTCCCATTCACCGGTGGCGTACAGATAAACTGCCATCGGTAGCCACACCAGAGACGCACCCACGGCAGGAACCAGTGACAAAAAGGCCATCACCACGGAGAGCAGCAGCACCGCCGGCAACCCCAGCACCCAGAATATCAAACCGCCAAGCGCACCCTGCACCAGTGCCACCACCAGATTGCCCTTGACGGTGGCGCGCGCCACTTCCGCAAATTTCTGAAACAGCAACTGGCGGCGTTCGTTGTTCAGGGGCACAGCGTCACGCATCCAGCCAACAATACTGACGCCATCGCGTAACAGGAAAAAGCTCAGGTACAGCATCAGCCCAAGGCTGAGGGTAAATGTCAGGGCGTCACGGCCCCAGCTCAGAGCTTGTTGTGACAGGATGCGACTCATGGCGATTGCCGCCTCAGACAGGTAATTGCGGATAACACTGGTATCGATACCCAGGCGCGTCAGCAGATCCGGAAGAATCGGGACGGCGTTACCAATGCGGTCCAGAATATCTTGCGGGTTCAATTCTTGATTTTCGATCAACTGATAAAGCTGCGCACCTTCCCGTATAAACCCGAAACCGATGGCGATCACAGGCATGACGACCAGCACAAAGCCGATTAGCAAGGTGCACAGCGCCGCCAGTGACGGCCGGTTACCGAATCTGCGGTTTAACCGTGCATGCAATGGGTAAAATAACAGCGACATGACACCTGCCCAGAAAATTGCGCCCCAGAATGGCAACAACAACAGGATAAACAGCAGGCTGAGCGCGATCAGAACACCGATAAACGTACGCTTTTCCATCACATTGCGCATGTTGTAGCTCCTCAGGTGGTGCGTTTACGCAGCATTCGCCACAGTTCCAGAATTCTTGGGGGTTGTCCGGTGCGCAGAATACCCTGACGGAAAACCCTTCCGGATAACCAGAGTACCGCAATGGTGGACACAACCAGCAGAATTGTTGTGCCAACAACGTCAAACATCGGAGGCTGTGCGGCAGCCCTGTTCATCATAGTGAACGGCGTAAACAGCGGGATCCAGGACATCACCCGCGCCAGTGAGCCGTTAGGGTCCTGAGCAACAAAACTCATGGTCAGAATAGGCACTACCAGCACCATCATCAGTGGCATCATCAGGCTTTGCGCTTCTTTCAGGGTATTGCACAGGCTGCCGATGGCCAGAAATATTCCTGCGTAGAGCGCGTAGCAGCACACGTAATAAAACACAAAGTACGGGATCAGGTCAGAACTCAGCAGCACATCCAGAATCTGCACAATCATCGCCGTCTCGACGGTCTGGTAGAGTCTGATAAACACAAAAAACGACACCAGCCACGCCACAATGGTAGTAATGCCGGTCGCTCCAATACCCAGCAGTTTACCCATCATCAGTTCGCCGGGCGTCACAGATGCCAGCAGAACCTCAATAATGCGGTTGGATTTTTCTTCAATGGTATTGCTGAGCAGATATTGGACACTCTGCATCAGTGATATAAAAATCAGATACACAAAACCCATGGGTGCCCACTGCCGGAAGGTATCGGCCAGGCTGACCTGTTCGTCGCCTGCCACTTTACCCGGATCCAGGCGGCTGACGGGCAGGCGTGTGCGCTGAACATCGCGCACGGCATCAACATCGATGTTGCGTTGGGTATATTCTTGCTGGCGGATCGCGTTGTTGATACTGGTCTGAATGGCATTGGAAAGCCGTGTATCGGTGAGGTTGCCAGCCCAATACTGCACGCCTTGTGGCGTTGTATCGTCAGCCATACCTGTGGGCACCGGCGCGGGCCGCACGATATCACTGTCAACATCAGCCGGTATCAGAATCAGTGCAAACAGACTGACCTGATTGTCGCCGGCCTGCAATCGCTGCTCGCCGTTCAAAAATGGCCTCAGGGTCTCAACAATCTGTTCGGGCGACGCATTAAAGTCCAGTCCCGGCGGCGGTACGGCCGCCACAAACTGCGGACGCGGCTCTTCAAAATCCGGGGTATCGGCGCGCAGATAAGGTCTTGCCATTTGTAAGGCAAACGCCAACCCGCCATTGCTCAGCCAGTCATCCAAAGCGGCGACGTCATCATTGCCAAAGTTGTCGAGTAATTCATCCATCTGATTGGCAGGTTGATTACTGATCGCGACAACACTGTCGGTTTCGTCGCGGTTCTCTTGCAGATAACGCATAAAGTCCAGCATCACCCGGCGCTGGTGCTCGCGGCGTATTGCGGATTCTACGGAGTCGGCATACTGCCCCGACTGATCTACCAGCAAGTAGTAGCGTGTGGGGGTGGCCGTTGCGAGACGACTGGACACATGAAAAATAATAAAAAACACGATGGGCACCAGCAACACGCCGATCCAGAATCCTTTGGTCTTGACGTTCTCAAGATATTCTCGCCATGCGATCAGCAACGTGACTCTCATGCCAGTAGTCTCATCAAAAAAACGTTCATCGGAAGTTATGTTCCCTGGCTTCCTGACCGACCAGATGCACAAACACATCGTGCAGGCTGGTCTGAGTAAAATCAAATCGGCTCAGACTGATACTGTTATGGAAACAATGCTGCAGAATCATTTGCGGGTTCGTCTGTTCTTTAACATACAGTTCCCACTGTCGGGTTCCCGGAATACGCCCTTCGCTGCTGACCGGCAGTTCACACACGGACAACACACCATCGAGTCCAGCAAGCGCACTGACGTCATCCAGGCACTCCAGAATCACCCGACGCGGGATAATCGCACGGGCTTCATCAACGGTGCCATCAAACACCTTGCTGCCTTGTGTAATCAGCAACAGGCGCTCACACAGTCGTTCAGCATGTTGCATGATGTGGGTTGAGAAGATAACTGTTTGTCCGTTGTTCTTCAGATCCCGTATCAGTTGTTCAAGCACTTCCTGATTGACCGGATCCAGACCGGAAAATGGTTCATCGAGAATGACAAGTTCCGGATTGTGGGCAATTGAGGACAGCACCTGCACTTTCTGCCCCATTCCCTTGGAGAGGGAATCGACGGTGGCATTGGCAAAATCCTTCAGGCCGTACTGCTCCAGCAGTTCAAAAGCGCGCAGTTTTGCATCTTTGCGATGCATACCTTTGAGGGTGGCAAAGTACGAAATAATCGCCCACACCTTCATTTTTTTGTAGAGACCCTTTTCTTCCGGCAGATAACCGATGCGATTGCGAACCTGCATGGCTGATGTACAACCAAGCACTTCAATCTGGCCTTCATCGGGGCGGATGATATCGAGGATCATGCGGATGGTGGTGGTTTTCCCAGCACCGTTAGGTCCGAGAAAGCCGTACACGGAGCCTTTGGGAATGCTCAGATTGATGCGATTGACGGCGGTGAAGTCACCGTAGCGCTTTGAAACATTTGTTAAAGACAGTACGGCTGATGACATCTGTTGGTTCCGAAGCAGATATCCGCAGCGGATATCTGCTTTGAGGGCTCAGGGGTTAACCTGACAGGTACTCGTTGATTGCTTCCGCAACTTTACGACCTTCATCTATCGCACGCACCACCAGCGATTGACCGCGGCGGCAATCTCCAGCTGCAAACACTTTAGGGTGGTTGGTGCGGAAGTCCCCGTAGGCAGCCTTGTAATTGGAGCGGGCATCCACTTCAAGTCCCAGCGGCTTAGTTATGTACTGTTCTGGCCCGAGGAATCCCATCGACAACAAAATCAGATCAGCCTCCCAGAACTTGATGGTGCCAGGTATTTCTTTAAAGCTGGCGTCCACTTCGACGGTATTGATGCCCAGCAGTTTGCCGTTTTCATCGCGTACAAATTCTTTGCCGCTGATGGAGTATACCCGTGGGTCTTGTCCATCGCGGTGCGCCGCTTCTTCATGGCCGTAATCAACACGGTAAATTTTTGGCCACAGCGGCCAGGGATTGTCGGTGGGACGATGCACCGACGGACGCGGCATGATCTCAAAGTTGACCAGAGACTTACAGCCGTGCCGCAATGACGTAGCGATACAGTCAGTACCAGTATCACCCCCACCAATCACTATGACGTTCTTGCCCTTGGCACTGATGAAGTTGCCGTCTTGCAATTCTGAATCGAGCAGGCTGCGAGTGTTTGCAGTCAGGAAGTCCATGGCCGGATAAATGCTGTCACCCTCGCGGCCCGGAATTTTGAGCTCACGGGCTGTGGTGGCGCCGGTTGTCAGGCACAACACGTCAACTTCTTCCAGCAGATTTTCTACCGACATGCCTCTGTCGCCAGTACCGCCGACGTTAACGCGGGTGACAAAGCGGATTCCTTCTTGCTCAAGCAGCTTTACCCGACGCTCAACAACACTCTTTTCCAGTTTCATGTTGGGGATGCCATACATCAGCAGGCCGCCGATACGGTCTTCGCGCTCATAAACGGTCACTGAGTGACCCGCTTGATTAAGCTGCGCAGCGGCAGCCAGTCCGGCAGGGCCTGAGCCAATCACGGCCACTTTTTTGCCGCTGCGGAATAACGGAGGATTAGCAACAACCCAGCCGTTTTCGAATCCGCGGTCAATGATGGCGTTTTCGATATTTTTAATGGTGACAGGCGGATTATTCATGCCCAGTACACACGAGCCTTCACATGGCGCCGGGCAGACACGGCCGGTAAACTCGGGGAAATTATTGGTCTTGTGCAGACGGTCGAGCGCTTCGCGCCACTGGCCTTTGTAGACCAGATCGTTCCATTCGGGGATCAGGTTATAAACCGGGCAACCGTTGTCGGATTGACAAAACGGTACGCCGCAATCCATACAGCGCGCACCCTGGGTGGCCAGGTGAGTATCATCCGGACGCGTGTAGATTTCCTTGTAGTCCAGCAGCCGTTCTCCGGGAGCCCGGTACGGAACGGTGCGGCGGTCGAACTCTTTAAAACCCGTTGGTTTGCCCATGTCTGAACCTTAATCTTTCCAAATTAGTACTTAAACAGGCTGCCATGTATGAGTTACACGGCAACAGCCTGTTGTTGGGCTGCCAATTGTGTCAGCACACGTTTGTAATCGGTTGGCATCACTTTCACAAACTGTGTGAGTGACTGGCTCCAGTTGTCGAGAATCTGTCTGGCTACCGGTGACCCCGTGTGATGCAGGTGATTGCTGATCAGCGTCTTCAGTTCATTGACGTCAGCGCTGTCTGCAACGGCTTCCAGCCCATATGTTTCGGTATTGCACTGACGCGCGAAGTCCTTGTCTTTATCCCAGACATAGGCGATGCCACCACTCATGCCGGCGCCAAAATTGCGGCCGGTTTTGCCGAGAATGACCACGCGCCCGCCAGTCATGTATTCGCAACCGTGGTCGCCGATGCCTTCAACAACAGCCGATGCGCCGCTGTTACGCACGGCAAAACGCTCTGCAGCAATACCGCGGAAGTAGGCCTCGCCGCCGGTTGCGCCGTACAGATTGACGTTGCCAGCGATGATGTTTTCTTCGGCTTTAAAAGTGCTGTTTTTGGGTGGATAAACCACAATTTTGCCGCCAGACAAACCCTTGCCAACAAAGTCATTACAATCGCCCTCAACGGTGATAGTAATGCCTTTGGCCAGCCATGCCCCGAGGCTCTGGCCTGCAGAGCCGTGCAGCTTGATGGTGATGGTGTCGTCAGTCAGCATCTGCTCGCCGTGATGCTTGGCAACTTCATTCGACAGCATGGTGCCCACAACACGGTTGATGTTAAGCACGGGCAGTTCGATCTGTACTTTTTCTCCGCGCAGCAGCGCCGGTTGAGCCAGTTCAATCAACTGATTATCCAGCGCTTTTTCAAGGCCGTGATCCTGACTGATGGTCTGGTGAGTCACTGTATTCGGATACACCATTTGTGCCGGTTTCAGGATGTTGCTCAGATCGAGTCCGCGAGCTTTCCAATGATCGATAGCGCCGCGGCTTTCAAGCAGGTCAACCCGTCCGACCATGTCGGTCAGTTTACGCATGCCCAAGCTTGCCATGATCTCGCGCAGTTCTTCGGCCACCATAAACAGGTAATTCACCACGTGCTCAGGCTGTCCTTTGAACTTCTTGCGCAGTTCCGGATCCTGGGTTGCAACACCCACCGGGCAGGTATTCAGATGGCACTTGCGCATCATGATGCAGCCCAGCGTTACCAGAGGTGCTGTCGCAAAACCGAACTCTTCCGCACCCAGCAGCGCAGCGATTGCCACGTCACGGCCGGTTTTTAATTGTCCATCTGTCTGCACAACCACACGAGAGCGCAGATTGTTCATGACCAGCGTCTGATGGGTTTCCGCCAGACCCAATTCCCACGGCAAGCCCGCGTGCTTGATCGATGTCAGCGGCGACGCGCCGGTTCCGCCGTCATGGCCTGCAATGACCAGATGTTCCGCTTTGGCTTTAGTGACGCCGGCAGCGACAGTGCCGACGCCGACTTCGGATACCAGCTTGACGCTGATGCGTGCCTTGCGGTTGGCGTTTTTGAGATCGTGGATCAGCTGTGCGATATCTTCGATAGAATAAATATCGTGGTGCGGCGGCGGAGAAATCAGGCCGACCCCAGGCGTTGAGTACCGTAGGCGTGCAATATTGGCATCGACTTTTCCACCGGGCAGTTCGCCGCCTTCGCCAGGCTTGGCGCCCTGCGAGATTTTGATCTGCAGCTCATCAGCATTACTGAGGTACCAGATGGTCACACCAAAGCGACCGGATGCCACCTGTTTGATGGACGAACGCTTGGAATCGCCATTAGCCATGGGCTGGAAACGCGCAGGATCTTCCCCGCCTTCGCCGGTGTTGGATTTGCCACCCATCCGGTTCATGGCAATTGCAAGCGTTTCGTGGGTTTCTGGTGATATCGAACCCAGGCTCATTGCACCAGTGGCAAATCGCTTGACGATCTCTTTAGCCGACTCGACCTCTTCCAGTGCAACCGGTTGTTGTATGTCGGTACGAAAATCCAGCAATCCACGAAGTGTGCAGGCGCGAGTGGTCTGCTCGTTGGTGTATTTTGCAAAAATCTTGTAGGCATCAGGACTGTTATTGCGCGCTGCGACCTGCAGGTTAAAGATCGCACTCGGATCCCACATGTGGCCTTCGCCACCGCTGCGCCAGTGGAAATCACCAGGATTGGTCATTACCGGAATGCGGCCGGTGTCGATGACCGGGAATCCCAAATGGTGACGACGCTCTGTTTCCTGCACAAGCGTTTCGAAATTTACGCCTTGTACACGGCTGGCAGTGCCGACAAAACAACGATCAATAATGTCATCTGCCAGTCCAACCGCCTCAAAAATCTGCGCACCTTTATAGGATTGCAGCGTAGAGATGCCCATTTTTGCCATGACTTTGAGCATGCCTTTGCCGACAGCTTTTTTGTAGGCATACACAATTTTGTCTTCAGTGGCGTAGTCTTTGCTGAGCAGCCCATCTTTCTGAGCCTGCCACAGAGATTCAAATGCCAGGTAGGGGTTGATAGCATCTGCGCCATAACCGGTGAGCAGGCAATGGTGATGAACTTCGCGAGCCTCACCCGTTTCCATGATCAGGCCGATACGGCTGCGCTCGTGCTGTCTTATCAGGTGATGATGTACCGCGCCACAAGCCACTAAAG
>JBFZEG010000194.1:0-10259 GCA_041306975.1 Gammaproteobacteria bacterium
TGGATATTCTGAAGCTCGATAAACCGGAGTTGTTTGCACTGCCAGAGTACCGCGAATCCTACTTCTACACGCACACACGCGTTCCCGGAAAGCTGCGTATCGCGTTGCAGAGACAACACCCCGGCGGTCATCCAGTGCACGCTGACTGTCTTGCTGCTTTGGATCAGGTCGCCGTGCTTTGTGGAGGCAACGGCCATACGATTGAGGAGATAGAGCTACCCGTTGATTATGCAAAGGTCGGCGCAGCGATGGCGACATTGATTAGTATACACGTGGCACAAATCGTCAGTGCCGGGCTGCAGACAGTCACCGCGCAAGAACTTGCGTCTCGCAAAAACCGCGACTCCGGCTCATCGTTATCCCTGACATTGGAATCTGCCGGTCTCTCGGAATCCAGTCGACGCATGGCTGCCAGAGGCATGCAAAGCAGTGCCGCACAGTATCTGACTGCGTTGGACACCATCAAACAGGCCGAGCGTCAAATGGCGGCGCTTCATCAACAGTTCGATATCGTACTCTCGCCGGTGCTCGCTCAACCGCCCGCCCCGCTCGGCTGGCTGAACATGAATTCAAGCGACGTCCGCGAATATGCCAGCCGATATGCCAGTTACAGCCCGTTTACGGCGCTATTTAACGGTACCGGTCAACCCAGTATCTCACTGCCACTGTTTACCGGCAGCAACCGATTGCCCATCGGCGTAATGGCCAGTGCGGCCTGGGGGATGGATCATCTGTTACTGCAATTGGCAAATCAGTTGATTCCTGGGATTGTTGCAACGGCACAAACGCCATGAGGTAACTGCCTACCCAGTGCAGAAGGCAATTGGTATACTGCCGGCCTTTTTTGAATGGCTTTGAAGCCGGTACAACCAAAGGAAGCAAATTTGTCATGAGTAAATCTTCTACGTTTTCGCGTTGGCGCCCTCACCCCTGGCATGGTATCGCCGTGGGTACCGATCTGCCTCGCGTGGTCAATGCCTACATCGAAATCACTCCGTTTGACCAGATGAAGTATGAAATCGACAAAGATTCCGGCTACCTGTGTATCGATCGTCCACAACCCACTTCCGCGCAGCAGCCCACCTTGTACGGCTTTATTCCACGCACGTACTGCGGCAATCGTGTGCGAGATCTGATGCCTGGTACCGAGTGTGGCGATGGCGATCCCCTGGACATCTGCGTGATCAGTGAACGCGCTATTGATCGCTCTGAAATAATCATCAAAGCCAAAGTATTGGGTGGTTTGCCCATGAATGATGGTGGTGAGGCTGACGATAAAATCATTGCTGTCATCAAAGATGATCCGGCGTATGGCCACATGAACGATATTTCAGAATTACCGCCTACGCTTGTTCATCGCATTTCTCATTATTTCCAGACCTACAAGATGGTTCCGGGTAAAGCGAACAAGGTCTCCATCGGTAATGCCTATGGCTACGAGCACGCTAAAGTGGTGCTCGCTGCTGCGATGGCTGACTACGATGAAGACTATGGTGATGTATTAGCCGAGTGAATACCCGACATTGAATCAAAAAAACGGCCCACGGGCCGTTTTCTTTATGCAAGGACTTTGTGCCTGACTGCCGTTACCTCTGCCAGAATTGAAATGGCAATTTCTGCAGGGGTCTTGCTGCCGATCATGTAACCAATCGGTGCATGAAGTTTTGCAATGTCTGCCTCGCTCAATCCCAGTTCAGGAAGGCGCAATCTACGGTTTTCAGAAGTACGTTCTGATCCCATCGCGCCAATATAAAATGCATCGGTCTTCAATGCTTCCATCAATGCCATATCATCAACGCGCGGATCGTGTGCCAGAGCGATTATTCCGCTGTAAGGATTGCTGAACTGATCACGCACCAGATCATCGGGCAGATCTGATGACAGCTGCACACCGGGTACAAACCAATTGTCCAGGTAGTCAGGTCTCGGATCGCACAGGGTAACGTCATAGTCCATGCTCAGCGCCAGTTCGGCGACATAACGTGCCACGTCACCCGCGCCAAGCAGCAACAGTCGATATCGGGGGCTCAGACTATGCTGCATTTGCGTGTGAGATAAGAAAACCGCCTCATCTGAAGACTCCGGAGACGTATCAATATGACCCGTGATCAGATCCACTCGCCTACTGATACGCTGATGCTGATTCAAAGCAGTATCGATAGCAGCAAATGTATCAATGTTGTGTGGCGTTGCCTGGATGAATTCCAACAATACATGCAGCTGACCACCGCACGGTAATCGCAGTCTCGCCTGCTCCTCCGCCGATACACCGTAATGAACCATAAAAGGCTTCTTTTCAGTTTCATAACGGGTTTTTAACGCACCTTCGCGTAATTGCTGTAAAAAATCTTCCTCAATACAACCGCCGGAGATAGATCCGACCAATTCCCCATCCTGAGTGCACGCCATCATCGCCCCAACCGGTCTGGGTGACGAACCCCATGTCTTTATAATGGTTGACAACCAGACGGCTTTGCCTTCTGCCAGCCATTTGGAAACGCGGGCGATGATGTGGTGTTGACTGCTTTGCATAACGTTAAATCCTTATCACCGACAGTTTTATGACCGCAACTGCTGACCAGATGTGACTACGTGACCGGGCAGCATCACGCCGCCGGGTGTCAGTATACACCTTCTTTTGGCACGGATAAAAAATAGACTTTTTGCAGATTATGACTGCGGCTGGTATCAAATTGCCCGTTCCAGATGTTTTATTGCAGTTATGGCCATTAGACCGATAAGCTCTACTTCAGCCTCTATGCTAATGCCTTGCCTGAAAAATCGATGACTAGCTCTCACGGTTTTAGCGGAAAGGGTGTGGCAGTAGAAGGTTCAGGAATACTCATCGATGTGTCGACGTTATTGCAGACTGAATGGCGCGTGAGTTTGTTCAAGGCGTAACAAAAATTCTTTACAGTCAAGCCCGCCACCAAAGCCAATGAGAGCGCCGTTACTGCCAATGACGCGGTGACAGGGAATCACTATTGGTAATGGATTCTGTCCGTTGGCCGCACCAACCGCCCTGCTTGCCTCAGGTTTTCCAATGCGTTTGGCGATATCACCATAGCTGCATGTCGCGCCGTAGGGAATTTTCTCCAGCGCGGCCCAGACCGCTAACTGAAAATCGGTACCCCTAGGCGTTAACGCCAGAGAGAATGTGGTCAGTTCACCTGCAAAATAGGCTGCCAGCTGTTGCTTGACCGGTTTAAAGGCATCATTGCGTCTCATCCAGTCTGCCGAAGGGAGTCTGGTAGCCTGCCCTGTCGGAAAACTGATTAGTTCTAGCGATACGCCATCACCGGCCAGCAGTAAACTGCCAACCGGTGAGTCGTAATAGCTGTAGTAAGTGACACTCATCTTCAACGAGTTTGCAAATCTTCAGCCAGTGCAACCGCTCTTGAAATGACATACTGGAGGACTGCCTCGGTATCAGATTCACTCAGCTGACCGTCAAAAGCCACCATACCGCCAGCTGCCAATTCACCCCTTAGAACGACTGCATTCCAGGCGTCAAGATTATGCAAACGAGCAGAATAACGAAGGTCGGGGAAAACGCCCGCACCATCACTGGCTGCATTGTTTCCGTGGCACACGCTGCAGAAGCGTCCGTAGGCCTGCTCGCCTTGCGCCAACATTTCATTGTTTGCAATCAGCGGCGGAGGATTAAGGGCGCGCTCTTCTGCGGTGATAACTTGAGTTGGCAATTGATGTGCACCGTTCAACGCAAATACCAGCAGACGAGAGTTATTACTGGATTCACGGGTAGTAGACCCCAGCGCACCAGGGCCTGTCTGCGGCAGAGCGCGAGATCCGGTCAGCACAGCCACATACTGGACACCATCAATCATATAGGTCGAGGGCGCCGCAACCGTTGAAGATTGTGTAATGGCTGACCACAGCCGTTCACCGTCAGTGTCACGGTAGGCGACAAATTCCCCTGCGCCGTTACCCTGGAAAACCAGGCCGCCGGCGGTGGATACAACACCCGCTGCATGCGTAGGGATCAATTGAGGCGCTCGCCACACTTCGCGCTGCGCAACAGGATCCCATGCCAGCAGGTATGCCTGTCGAACAGGAGCTGCATCGCCCGCGGCAGCAACAAGTCGTGCCCCTTCAGCAAAGTCAGTACCCGTATTCCAGCCCCTTTCCGAGATAACCATATTGGGCTGTGCAACATAACCCATGTTGTTCTCGGTCGCGGGTAGATAAACAAGGTTGGTTTTTTTGCTGAACGACATTGGATGCCAATTATGACCGCCCAGTGGGCCTGGCTGAACAATCATCGGTATGCCGGTGATGTTGTAACGCGCTTCCGGTACTTCAACGGGCCGTCCGGTTTCCAGATCGACATGGGTAGCCCAGTTAACTGGCACAAATTTTTCTGCAGACAGCAACCGGCCTGTGAGTGCGTCAAGCACGTAGAAAAAGCCATTTTTGGGGGCCTGCATCACAACACGGCGGGTTTCGCCGCCAATATCAAGATCGGCCACAACAATCTGCTGGGTTGCTGTGTAGTCCCAGGTTTCACCGGGCGTCGTCTGGTAATGCCACACATAACTGCCGTCGTCAGGATTGATCGCAACGATTGAAGTTAGAAATAAATTGTCTCCGCCACCGGGGCTGCGAAGCGACTGGTTCCACGGTGAGCCATTGCCAACACCGATATACATCAGATGCGATTGCGGATCGTACGCCATGGAATCCCAGACAGTACCGCCTGCTCCCATCGCCCACCACTCGCCTGTCCAGGTGTCAGCCGCCCACTCCAGCTCCGGTTGTTCAAAACCATCAGCGGGATTGCCGGGCACAGTATAAAAACGCCACTGTTGCTCACCGGTGTCCGTGTCGTATGCGGTGATATAACCCCGTACACCGTATTCACCACCGGCATTACCGATGATTACCTTGCCATCGACGATGCGCGGTACGCCAGTAATGGTATAAGGACGCGATTGGTCAACGGTAACAACACTCCAGAGCTCTTCGCCTGTTGTGGCGTTTAGTGCGATCAGACGTCCATCAAGCGCGCCTACAAACACTTTGCCTTCCCAGACAGCGACACCACGGTTGACAACATCGCAGCAGGCATCCACACCACGCGCGCGATCGACCTGAGGATCATACTCCCACAACAGGCTTCCGGTTTTAGCATCAAAGGCTTTGACCATGCTCCATGCCGTGGTGATGTACAGCGCGCCATCGACGATCACGGGTGTCGCTTCCTGACCTCGACTGGTGTCAAGATCTGCTGACCACATCAGGCCTAACTGGTCGACATTTTCAGTATTGATCTGGTCCAAGGGGCTGAAACGCTGTTCCCAGTAGTCACGTCCGGCGGCCATCCAGTTTCCCGGCTCAGTGTCAGCGTTGGTCAGCCGCATGCTGTCAACGGCAGCAGCATAGGTGGCAACTGTCGCGGCACCATCAGCGGAGCTGACGGTTGCCGATGCTGATTGAGTATCAGCCGGCGTTTCTGTGGGTTGTTCTGCCGGTCCGCAAGCGGCCAGCAGGATTGCAGCTGCAGCCAGCAATCCCAGGTTGCTAATTTTTTTCATTTTAATCCCCTGAGCAATAGTCAGAATTCATTTACTGCTGTTTAAGTCTGAATACCAGCAACGCGTTGCCTGGCATTTGGCCGAATGTAGCATAACCTGTGCTGACAATCATGTAGTCACCGCTGAGCACCGGTCCAGTTGCGTCAATAGAGCCGCCTTTAGCAGCGATGCCGTTTATGGTCGGATACTCCTGCACAGTATTGTACTCCCACACCAGTTCTCCGGTTGCTGCATCATGTGCAAACAGGTATCCACTTAACGAACTGGCAATGACCAATCCATCAGTGCTAGTAGCCGGGCCTGAATAGGCGTCCATACATCCTTGCACACCCTCCTGACATCGTTCAGGGACGGGTGCATACCAGAGAACTTTACCGGTTTTCATGTCAATGGCATGCAGGCCGGGCTGTCGACTCTCACCTGAATCATTCACACCACCACGATCGGATACTGGTACATACACAACGTCGCCTGTGAAAGTCATGCCCCAATGTATACCGCCAAGAGCACCGCCACGGCCAACACGTGTTGACCACAACAGTTCACCGTTATTGTTCGGGTCCAGTCCGACAACAACGGCACCTTTGGTGCCGGCTACCACAATATCGCGACCGTCTGAAAGGGTTGTTGTGACAATGGGGGCGCCTATATCCAGATCGGGACCTGCATCCGGGCAGTTGGGATGACTGCCGCCCATGGCACATGCCATGGTGAAAGCGTCATCAGATACCGTCTGATGGATCCAGTTTATCTGCCCGCTTGCCATATCAAAGGCAATCACCGCATCGCTGCTGTTGCTGGCAGGACGTGTGTAGTTTTGGCCGGAGCCTGCATACACCACGCCGCGTTCAACATCCATGCTGGGAGCCTGCCAGATCGGCGCGCCAGAGGGCGCCATCACAGGATTGCCGGCGCTGTTGACCCCGACCTGGGTTGCTTCTTCCATAATGTAGGTGTGCCAGGCTTTTTCGCCGTTGTTCAGATCAAAAGCAGCAACGTTGCCACGGAAGGTGCAGCAGTGATGATCAGGCCGACCCGCAGCACTAACCTCAGCGGAGGAGACCGGGACAAATATACGATCACCCGCCACTACCGGTGAACCGGTGCTGCGTGCAAACGGGTGAGGATCAACTTCTGCTTCCCAGGCGAGATCACCGGTCGCGGCCTTAAGAACATGTAATTCATTGGAGGCCACAGCCACAATGGCGAGATGTTCGTTGCGTTGCTCGGACCATGCAATGGTGATGGCAGCACGAACTTCCTGTGGCGCCTGGTAGGTCCAGTAGGCGCAACCACTGGCGATATCCATGGCATAAACAGTACCAGTAGTGCTGCCCATAAACATGACATCGTTAATCACGCTGGGTTGTGCACGCGCTGCACTGGCGTTATCCAGACCAAACGCCCATACAAATTCAAGGTCCGCGACGGTGCTGGCAGAGATGCCAGTCCCTTCTTTGGATTGAAAGCGAGGGTTGCTGTTACCATTTCCCCAGCCATTCCAGTTAGTGGCCAGGCCCAAGTTGAGTGCTGGCATTGACTGCTCACAACGCGCAAGGCCTGCAATGGTATCGGCCTGCATGCGCGAACCGCTCAGATGTTCTGCCAGAGCAATCTTTTGTTCGTCGCTCAGTGCCGCGCCTTGTGGGGCCATGATCCCTTGGGTAAGTGATAAATAGACGCTGTTGGCTGTGTATGTAGCCAATGCCTCCCGGCGCGGTGTGCGCTCGTCAGTGGGCGCCGCATGGCACATGGCGCAGTACTGGTTGTACAGACTTTCGCCGTCCAGATTTTCTGCTGAATTGACAAGCGGCATTACAACTGCGGACAGCAAAACCAGTAATGTGCCTAACATTCTTTTCATTTAACGTCTCTCCCGATGAAAGTGTTTTTTGAACCAGCGGCCTGACGCTATTCCTCTTAACACGGCCAGAGGGGCGCAAACCGCCGGATGGTACCCGAAACCGGCATTAAAACGAACACCTGTTCACTGCAATTGCGACTGATCCCCAGGTGGCTGCGACAATCTTGTTTGGTGTATAGTCCTGTGCGTTTAACAACGACATAACCCATAACGTCAGTCGTGACCTTGTGTTTCTTTGCGTTTGCTGATTAACGGACGGGCTTTATTTTATGCTGATTAGATTTCATCTTGACGCTCAGCAGTGTCTGCTCCCCGCGCAGGAAGACGTTACCAGTCAAAATCTGAGCGAAGCGGTTTGGCTGGATCTGATTAATCCGGACGATGATGAACGAGAAATCATGGCAAGTCTGCACAGCCAGCCATTGCCAGACACAGAGGATGTTGAGGAACTTGAAGCTTCAGCAAGATCGTATCAGGATGAAATCGGTCTGCACGTGCACTCCATGTTCCTGCATAAAGTTGATGAAAGACATCGCAATACCAGTGTGGCGTTTACCCTCTCCGATACGCAGTTAATTACCTTGCGCGAACGCGAAATTCCTGCCTTCCGATTGCTGAGGATGAGAGCCCGCCGCCAGCGCGGACTGGCAGAAGATCCTGTAGCAATCCTGTTGGCATTGTTTGAAATAAAGATTGACGATCTTGCAGACACTCTTGAAGAGGTTTACACACAACTTGAAGAGACCAGCAATCTGGTGTTGGAAGATAACGACAGCCCAATTGAGGATGCACTGGATGAACTGGCTCGTCAGGAAGACACCAATGGCAAGGTGCGGCTTTGTTTGATGGATACACAACGGGCGCTGAGTTTTTTGTTGCGTCGGGGAAAGCTGTCGGCCATCCATGCTGAAACCGCACGGGAATTGTTGCGCGATATCGACTCCCTGTTACCCCACAACAGTTTTGTTTTCGACAAAATCAACTTTTTGATGGATGCCGCTCAGGGATTTATCAGCATCAAGCAGAGTCAGATCATCAAGACTTTTTCGATTGCGGCGGTTGTTTTTCTGCCGCCAACGGTTATTGCCAGCATCTATGGCATGAATTTTGGTTTGATGCCCGAATTGCAATGGCAACTCGGGTATCCTTTTGCGCTTGTGCTGATGTTACTGTCTGGCGTTGCGCCTTATGTGTTTTTCAAACTCAAGGGCTGGCTCTGATTGCAATAACCAGATGACTGTTAGTGTCTGTTGCTGTGCATTAATGCCTTTAATATCAACAAGAGGCCGTTTTATGTTTAACACCCTACAGGCTTTGATAAACCGCTCTGTCGATATCAGGCAAGGTGAAGGCGCTCCGCTTTTTCTGTCAGCACTCTATTATTTTTTGTTGCTGTGTGCCTATTACATTATCCGACCCATCCGTGACGACATGGGCGCAGAGGGAGGCGTCGAGAATCTGGCATGGCTGTTTAGCGGCACCCTCGTGGGTATGATGATTCTGCACCCGATTTATTCCGCGATTGTCAGTCGTATGCCCCGTCGCCGGTTCATAGCTGTTGTGTATCGTTTTTTTATGGTTCAACTGCTGGTGTTTTATGCCTTGTTTCAGACTTTAGAAGGTGTCAGCGAGGTGTGGGCTGGACGGGTGTTTTTCATCTGGAGCAGCGTATTTAACCTGTTTGTGATCTCAGTTTTCTGGTCGCTGGTCAATGATGTTTTTCGTCCCTCGCAGAGTAAACGTCTGTTTGGTGTCATTGCAGTCGGCGGGACTGCCGGCGCGCTGACAGGTTCTGCTATCACCTCATTTCTGGCCGCAGGACTGGGCGCGATTACATTGCTATTGGTATCGGCCGCATTACTCGAAGTTGCCGCCAGAGTGTCGCGATACCTCAGCGACGTAGAACAGACGCTGGCGATGGCAGCCATTGCTGATGAGGCTCTGAAAAAAGATGCGGACATCAAAGAGCTTAATGTGCCAGAAGCATCGATGGTCAGAGATCAGGTCAACGCCAAACAGACTGAAGTTATTGGCGGCGGGATTTTTGATGGCGTCCGTCATGTCATGAGCTCCCCTTATCTGTTGGGTATCGCTGCACTGATGCTGTTTTTCACCGTGGTTTCGACCTACCTGTACTTTATGCAGATTGCTATCGTGACAGAGGCGCTTGGCGATGATCGCGATGCGCGCACACAACTGTTCGCTAACCGTGATCTGATCGTAAATGCCATTACCTTGATTGTACAAATGTTTTTGACTGGCCGTATTCTGCGTTGGCTGGGTATTGGTGTCAGTCTGGCTCTGCTCCCAGTGATTAGTTTTGCTGGTTTTGGGTTACTGGCTGTGGCACCGATATTGATAGTTGTTATTGCTTTTGATGTATTGCGAAGGGCTGGAAACTTTGCGATTCAACGCCCGGCCCGCGAATCCCTCTACACCGTGGTGTCTCGTACTGACAAATACAAAGCCAAGAATTTTAACGACACCTTTGTGTATCGGGTAGGCGATCAGCTAGGAGCCTGGTCATATACGGCCATGATGTATTTTGGACTCGGGTTGACAGGACTAGCACTGACCATGTTGCCAGTTTCGTTGATCTGGGTGTTTCTGGCTCTTTGGCTGGGGAAACAATACAAACAGATCAACAATACAGCAGCACAGTAACCGGATGCGTTGCACAGGTACAACAGCAACGCCCTGGTGTGTTAGAAATCTATGACCCCGATCAGTGTGATGCTGTTGCGGCTGCGGTCATCGTTAACGTGCTGAAATCGGTCAACAAGTACCTGTACCCGTTTGCCGCGAGCAATTTGCCGGACCAACGCTGCACTGTAGACGAT
>JBFZEG010000164.1:0-5028 GCA_041306975.1 Gammaproteobacteria bacterium
GCCGTCGATCCACCCTGCTATCTCGATGAAAGTGCAAGTCAACTCGGCGAAATCCAGAACCCGCTGAGCGGTGCTCAATTGGCTTACCTGATGAGCATGCCGGCTGTACCGGCTGCCGATATGAAACAGACAGCTGTTTTGTTGCGCCAGCGCCTGAGCCGCGAACAACTTCCCCTGCCAGTTGAACCCGAAGTCATTACCTGTGATACGCCCAGAGCATGTGTGACGATGTTAAGCGCGATGTCTGCCGAAGGTTTGCCGCTGCCAGCTCTTCAGTTACATTTTGACTACGGTGGTTTGCCGGTGTACCTGAGAGATCCCGCTAACGCCCTGGGTGAGATTCTGCAGGAATACAAAGGCCGTCATTATCGGGTTCTGCGCAATTTAGCCATGGAAGAGCAATTCTGCGACACCATGCACAGCCTGCAGCTGGTGCTGCGTTATGAGTTAGGCAAATGGCAGGATGTCTGGGTACCGATCCACCGTGCCGAGACCCACCTGCTCGCCGTCTGGCAAAAGATTGTGGATGTCGACCTGCCTTTGTTGCAGGCACAAGGCTGGCATCTGGAAATAGATGCGGATTACACGCTTGCCATTGATGAAGCTGTTTTTGATGTCAACGTCAGTGACAGCGCTGCGGATAGTGCCGGCGACGGTGCCGGCACGTGGTTTGATTTTGCATTGTCACTTCATGTGGGTGGCGAAAACCTGCCCACCGTCGATGCGGTAGAGGCCTGGCTTGAAGCAGACACGCCCGATGAGTTGTTAATGGCCATCGATGGAAAATGGTTGCGTGTCGACACGAGACCACTGAAGACTTTGCGCGGCCTTATCCTGGAATTATTCAGTCGTAAACAACTCGACAAGCCAGCGCGATTGCCAGCTTTTCAGGCCGCGCTGCTGCAAGACATGCCTGCACTGGATGATCGCAAAGCACCGCTGACACGCGCCCTTGTAAAACAGCTACAGAATTTTAAAGGCCTGATCCACATCGAGCCTCCTGCAGGCTTGTTGGCCGCGTTAAGGCCCTATCAACAGGATGGTCTGAACTGGCTAACGTTTATCCAGCGTTTCGGCTTTGGCGGCATTCTGGCCGATGACATGGGTCTGGGTAAAACACTACAAACTCTTGCGCTGCTGTTGCATCTCAAAAACCACGGCCAACTCAACAAGCCCGCGCTGGTTGTTTGCCCGACCAGCCTCACCAGCAATTGGCTGCATGAGGCCTTACGATTTACACCACAGTTACGCACCTGTCTGATCCAGGGCTCAAAACGCAAACAGGCGTTTGTACAGATAACAACCAGTGATCTGGTCATCACGACGTATCCCTTGTTGCCACGAGACATTAAAAGTTATGCTGATCATCGCTTCAGTTTGCTGATTCTCGATGAGGCGCAGTTAATCAAGAATCCGACTACGCGCATCGCCACTGATGTGCGACTGATCAAGTGTGATACCCGGCTTTGTTTGAGCGGAACCCCCCTGGAGAATCATCTGGGAGAATTGTGGGCACTGATGGATTTTGCTTTACCCGGCCTTCTGGGTGGTCGCAAGACTTTTAATAAGCAGTATAGGTCCGCCATCGAAGAACAACGCGATCATGATCGCCAGCGTGAACTTGCCCGGCGTATCGCCCCATTTATGTTGCGACGCACCAAAGCGGATGTGGTGCAGGACCTGCCACCAAAAACTGAAATTGTGCAATACGTTGAGCTGGAGGGAAAACAACGCACGCTGTACGAGAGCATCCGTATCAGTATGGAAAAACGCATTCGCGATTTAATCGCCCACAAAGGTATGGCGCGCAGTCATATCGAATTTCTGGATGCCCTGCTTAAACTACGCCAGGCATGTATCGACCCGCGCCTTGTAAAACTGGAAAAAGCGGCTGATATTGTCGAAAGCGCAAAACTCAATTGGTTGTCTGAAAATATTCCCTTGTTACTGGAAGAAGGCCGTCATATTTTATTGTTCTCCCAGTTCACGGAAGTTCTGGCCCTGGTAGAGAAACAACTTGATGGCCAGCATATTGCTTACGTCAAACTAACGGGTCAAACCCGACACCGACAACAAGTCATTGATCAATTTCAAAATGGCGAGGTCAGGGTTTTTCTGGTGAGCTTAAAAGCCGGAGGCCGTGGATTAAACCTGACCGCCGCCGATGTGGTTATCCATGTTGACCCCTGGTGGAACCCCGCCGTAGAAAATCAGGCGACCGATCGCGCGTACCGGATTGGCCAGGACAAGCCGGTGTTTGTTTACAAACTGGTCGCGGCAAATACCATTGAAGAGCACATTCAACACATGCAAAAACAAAAACAGGCACTGGCTGATTCACTGTTCAGCGATACCGGCGCAGTGGGTTTACCGATGGAAAAAGAAGCGTTGCTGGCACTGTTAGCCTGACAGGTAGTTTTGCGTGCGCAATCCTTTCAAGCTGGACCTGGTTATGACTTTTCTTATACGGTTTAGGCTCAATTCATTGATGGTCAACAATAAAAAGGCATTCTGTTGTTGACCTTACCGGGGGCAACGGGCGCAAACTCAAGACACTTGTTTACAAAACCTGGAGCAATCTGATGTTGCAAATGACCATACCATCGATGAGCTGCGGCCATTGCGTGAAGTCCATTACTGAAACGATTCAACAGCTTGATGCCAATGCGACGGTCACCGCTGATACCACAAACAAGCAGGTTAAGGTCAGCACCAGCGCGCCCGCTGAAGCAGTTTTACGCGCACTGACAGAGGCAGGTTATGCGCCATCCTCGTGATCGGAAGCCATGAATAACACACTGACATTACAGATACCGGTTAGCGCAATGAGTTGCGCCTCCTGCGTCAGGCGGGTAGAGCAGGCGTTACTGAAAGTGCCGGGTGTTAACAGCGCGTCAGTCAATCTTGCCAACGAAAAAGCAGACCTCATCATTGAAGCCGGTGTTAGTTCGCTGCAACTGGTACGGGCGCTGGACAAGGCTGGATACCCGGCTCGCCTTGAACAGATTGAGTTGTCAGTCTCTGGCATGAGCTGTGCGTCGTGTATCACCCGCATTGAGAAAGCCATGCTGGCCACTGCGGGCGTCACCGGCGCGCGGGTGAATCTGGCTAACGAACAAGTTCAGGCTGAGTTTATTGCGGGCACAGTGACCCCCGCTCAATTGATCAGCACCCTTCAAAAAGCTGGTTATGACGCCACCTTACTGACTGAAAACCACGAAGAAGAGCACAGACGAAAAGCCCGCGAGCAACAATCATTAAAGCGTTCCCTGATCATAGCCGCGCTGTTAACACTGCCGGTGTTTATCCTGGAAATGGGCGCTCATGTGTTTATGGAGTTTCATCATTGGGTCATGGCGAACATCGGACAAACACAGAGCTGGATAATCCAATTTCTGTTGAGCTCTGCCGTTTTATTGGGTCCCGGTCGCATCTTTATACACAAAGGCCTGCCGGCATTGTGGCGCCGAGCGCCTGATATGAACTCACTGGTGGCAATCGGTGCTCTGTCGGCGTGGGGCTATTCGGTGATTGCCACGTTTGCGGGAAGTTGGCTGCCGGCTGGTACTCAATACGTGTACTACGAGGCGGCTGCCGTGATTGTCACACTGATACTGCTGGGGCGCTTTCTGGAAGCACGTGCCAAAGGCCATACCGGCGATGCCATTCAGACGCTGCTGGGGCTGCAAGCCAAGACAGCGCGGCTGGAACGTGACGGTGACATTGTTGAGGTCAACATCGACACCTTGCAGATTGGAGATGTCCTGCACGTCAGACCGGGAGAGCGTATTGCGGTTGATGGCCAGGTCATTTCCGGCAGCAGCTTTGTTGATGAGTCAATGCTGACCGGCGAAGCCTTGCCTGTTGAACGAAAAACCGATGACATGGTGGTCGGTGGTACGCTGAACAAACATGGGGCATTGCGTATTCGTGTCAGCAAGATAGGTAAAGACAGCGTCCTCGCCCGCATCATACAGATGGTAGAGCAGGCTCAAAGCGCCAAATTGCCGATTCAGGCGCTGGTTGACAGAGTAACGTCGGTATTCGTACCGGTGGTGATGACCGTGGCAATAGTCACCGTGCTGGTATGGCTGGTGTTCGGGCCGCAACCAGCGCTGAGTTTTGCATTGGTTAATGGCGTTGCTGTGCTGATCATTGCGTGCCCGTGTGCCATGGGGCTGGCAACGCCCACATCAATCATGGTCGGCACCGGCCGGGCAGCTGAGCTGGGTGTGCTGTTCCGTAAAGGACAAGCTCTGCAATCGTTGCGTGATGCGCGCGTGGTTGCGCTGGACAAAACCGGTACGCTGACGAATGGCAAGCCTGAACTGACGGACTTTGTATTACAAAACAGTTTTGATGCAGATGACACGCTGTCCTTGCTGGCCTCCATTGAACACTCTTCCGAACATCCAATTGCCGAAGCCATTGTGCGCGCTGCCCAACACCGCCAGTTGCCCCTATACACGGTAGACAAATTTGCGGCCGTTGCCGGCATGGGCGTCAGAGCCAGCGTGCGCGGTCACGATATTTTTATAGGCGCCGACCGTTTTATGCGGCAACAGGGCATCATGCTGGACAGCGTTCATTCCGTAAGTTCCGCCCTCGCAGAGGCAGGCAAAACCCCGCTGTACGCCATGATCGACGGACAATTAGCGGCTGTGATTGCGGTGGCTGATACCCTTAAAGACGGTACCCCGGCGGCCATCCGCGCATTTCATGCGCTGGGTTTAAAGGTCGCGATGATTACCGGCGATAATCAGAAGACGGCCAATGCCATCGCCAGACAACTGGGCATTGACGAGGTGATTGGTGAGGTGTTGCCGCAGGGCAAAGTCGATGCGGTGCGCGCTCTTCGGGAACGTTTTGGCAACATTGCCTTTGTCGGCGATGGTATCAATGATGCACCCGCGCTGGCCGAAGCCGACACCGGCATTGCAGTGGGCACAGGTACCGATATCGCCATCGAGTCTGCTGATGTTGTGTTGATGGGCGGTGATCTGAAAGGTGTTGTAAACGCCCTGGCTA
>JBFZEG010000186.1:0-30068 GCA_041306975.1 Gammaproteobacteria bacterium
ATCGAAATCTCGGGCACAGATGTCGCGAACGCTGGCCTTTTAGCAGGCACTTATGATCCGGGTGTTGCCTCGACCAGCTCCAAAGTAGTAACTGCCGCTGATGGCGCCGGTGCCACCGCTGCCGTACTCAATGCCGGTGACCTGGTGATTAATGGTGTATCAATCGCTGCAGCTAATGCCGCTGACGATACCGCGTCTTTTGAAAGTACAACCAGTACAAAAACGGGATCGGCGATTGCGATTGCAGCCGCCATTAACAAGTCCAGCGATTCCACCGGCGTGACTGCAACGGCCAATGCCAACATTATCGCGGGCACTCAAGGCACTCCAGTGGCAGGTTCCGCAACGCTGACCGTTAACGGAATCGGGGTTGGATTGACAGCGACAACAGACGCAGCAAACAACCGTGCAGTTGCGGTTGCGGCCATCAATAATGTGGCTGGACAGACCGGTGTGACTGCTGAAGATAACGGTGACGGCATTACTTTGACTGCGGCCGATGGTCGTAACATCACCTTGGTTGCAACAGGCCCTGATTTGCTAACTGTGGACGATGACTATGGTATCGGTAATGTTGGCATAACCACCTACAGCAGCGTCTCCCTGAGCGCCGGTGGCCTGTTTACCGTCGCCGGTGGCACCAATGGCAATGATGACCTTGAAGCTATCGGCTTTTCTGCCGGCACCTTTGGTGGTGCAGAGTCAGGCCAGTTCCTGAAAGATGTGGACATCTCTACCCAGAAAGGTGCCAATGCTGCGCTGGCGGCAATTGATAACGCGCTGAACAGCATCAGCGGTGCGCGTGCGAACCTCGGTGCGATTCAGAACCGTTTTGAAACAACGATCTCCAATCTGGCGGTGTCCGCAGAGAACCTGACAACTTCAAACTCACGTATCAAAGACGCTGACTTCGCGTCTGAAGCTGCTGCTCTGGCGCGTAGTCAAGTTCTGCAACAGGCGGGTATTTCAGTGCTGTCACAGGCCAATGCCGGTCCTGAGCAGGTACTGTCTCTGCTGCAGTAAAAGATCTATCAAGGCCAAGCACCCCGGCGTCAATCACGACGCAAGGGTGCAAGCCTCATCCAGAATTCTGCTAAAGTTGTTTTCCTTCTGCCGATAGATAGCTGCTGATGCGCTTCTTCATAGCCTGTAGTTGCTGAGATTCGCCGCCCAGCTGCTGTTGATTATTTTTAACCAATCGAACAATTTCTTCGTCGCGCCTTTGTATGGCAATGATATCTATTCTGATGTTTTCAACGATATCTTTTTCGATTTCCTGGTTAAAAAAATTTTCAAGTAACACATCCCGATGTGCATGAAGATCCAGTAGGGATTGCCAATTTTTCTGATAGGCAAGCTGCAATAACCGGTCTGAGCACGCGACAATAGATCTCCAGCTAACTAGCTGATCTTCAATAGTATTATTGTAGGATTCGGCCTTGTTAAATGAGCTGTGGTTTGATTGATCAGAGTGCATTACGTGACTCCTGAAAAAAAGTTCTAAAGAAAATTATTTTCTGCCGAGCCAAAAAAAATCCTTGAATTTCAATTAAAGGTTTAATTTTTCGTGTCGTTAAATGGGGTAACGCATAACAGAGAGCAGAAACAATTCTCATCAATGTGCGCCCAGTTTAATGTGTAACCTCAGGAGTAAACAAGCATGGCTCAAGTCATAAATACCAATATCGCTTCACTCAATGCGCAGCGCAACCTGTCCAGCTCTCAAGCGGATACAAACATAGCCCTGCAACGTCTCTCTTCTGGTCTGCGTATTAACAGCGCCAAAGATGATGCTGCCGGTCTTGCAATTTCTACCCGGTTCGATTCGCAGATCAAAGGTATAGCAGTAGCAATCCGCAACTCTGGTGACGGCGTGTCTCTGGCCCAAACCGCAGAAGGCACACTCGGCTCCATGACAGAATCTCTGCAACGGGTTCGTGAACTGGCACTGCAAGCCGCTAACGGAACCAACAGTGATTCAGACCGTCAAGCACTTCAGGCTGAAGCAGATCAACTGCTGCAAGAGCTCGGTCGTGCCGCATCAACGACTAACTTCAACGGTGTAAAACTTCTGGATGGAAGTTTTAAAACCTCTATCCAGGTTGGCGCCAATGCTGGTGATACAGTGGATATATCCGTGCGCAGACTGACATCTGACTCCTTGGGTGTTGCCGCAAAAAATGGTGTGACTTCTGTGCGTTCAGATACTGCCCTGTCTTCTGGCGATCTGATCATCAATGGTGTTTCTATAGGTGCAACCCGCGACGCTGATGACATTGCCTCAACCGCGGAGAAAAACACCAGTGCAATCTCCAGAGCGGCGGCTATAAATCGAGTATCTGACGAGACGGGCGTTAGTGCTGTGGTAGACACCAACACGGTTGCGGGCACAACCATGACTGCTGCTGCATTAGCCGGTACAGTGACCATTAACGGTACCGCAATTGCTGTGCAGACAACTACTGACGCAGCGACCTCACGCGCTACAGTTGTGGTGGCCATCAACTCCGTATCTGAACTGACCGGTGTTACCGCAATTGACACGGGTGATGATGCTCTAGGTGTCACGCTGTCCGCCACAGATGGTCGTAATATTACTGTAGGGCTCACTACTGTCACGGCTGCCGCCACTGGTTTGGCAGCGGCTGACACCTATGCAGGTGGTGTCACTCTGGTCGCAAACTCTGATGTCAGCACCATCGAAATTTCTGGCACCAATGTTGCAAACGCCGGCTTGCTCGCAGGCTCTTACAACTCGGGTGTGTCTTCCGCCAGTTCCAAAGTAGTAACAGCAGCGACGGCGCTTGCTGCCACCGAAGCCGTACTCAATGCCGGTGACTTGGTGATTAATGGTGTGACAATTGCAGCTGCTAACGCTGCTGATGACACAGCATCCTTTGTATCAACCACCAGCGTAAAAGCCGGTTCTGCAATCGCTATTGCAGCTGCGATTAACAAGTCCAGCGATGCCACCGGTGTGTCTGCAACTGCCAATGCCAACATTATCGCGGGCACACAAGGAGCTCAGACAGCAGGTGCTGTAACGCTCACTGTGAACGGGGTTGCTGTTGCAATCACGGCTACAACTGATGCGCCGGCTAACCGAGCAGTCGCTGCTGCAGCCATTAATAATGTGGCAGGACAGACGGGCGTCACTGCTGAAGACAATGGTGACGGGCTCACGCTCACTGCGGCAGATGGTCGTAACATTACGCTGGTGGCATCAGCAGCAACAGTAGGCAATACCTTTGGTATTGACAATGTGGCCATCACCGATGGCGTCACTACCTACGGCAGCGTCACCCTGAGCTCCGGTGGCCAGTTTACTGTCGCCGGTGGCACCAATGGAAATGTTAATCTGGAACAAGTTGGCTTCGTAGCTGGCACCTTTGGTGGTGCACAGTCAGGCCAATTCCTTAAAGATGTGGACATCTCTACCCAAAAAGGTGCCAATGCTGCATTAGCGGCAATAGATAACGCGCTGAGCAGCATCAACAGCGCCCGTGCAGATCTCGGTGCGATTCAAAACCGTTTTGAAACAACTATCTCAAATCTGGCAGTGTCCTCTGAGAACCTGACAACTTCAAACTCACGTATCAAAGACGCTGACTTCGCTTCTGAAGCTGCTTCTCTGGCACGTAGTCAAGTACTTCAACAGGCTGGTATTTCAGTCCTGTCACAGGCGAACTCTGGTCCTGAGCAGGTATTGGCACTGCTGCGTTAATAAAAAAACTAAAGTCTGCCTGGCTTTCACCGATAACGAGTGATTACCGGGCAGATTTAGTTTTAAGAGTCCGGGCGGACAACTTATCCGGTATTTTAGGATGTACCCCCGGCGTTATTAACCCTGAGCTTGATGGAGGAGGCACGTTGTGAGTGAAATCAGTATCACCCGATTCCAGCCTGCACTAGCTGCCAGGGAAAAAGTCAATTCTGTGCAGGCCATTGAAACTGAAAACGGTCTTGAGCAAGCGGAAGATTCGCCTGAAAACAAGCGGGATCAGCAACAATCGTCCGGGCAAACCAAGCGATCGCGGGTTGCACCCGCGGGTGGTTCTGGCAACGTGTCCGAGAATGCTGCAGATCTGGCAGCCCTGGCTGCAAAAGATAGTTCCACCGAGATTGCAGTGTCTCGGTTGAATGAATATGTACAGTCGGTCAAGCGTGACATCATTTTTGACTTCGACCCCGACAGTGGTGAACCCACCGTCACCGTAGTCGATCGTGAATCACGCAAAGTTTTAAGGCGGTTTGACAGTGAAGAAGCTCAGGAGCTTGCGCGCAAGCTTGACGCACAAGAGCCTATCTCGTTGTTCAAGGCACAGGTATAGACACTGGCTTTTTACTGCTGCGCGTTACTGCTGCGCGGCGGCGGCCTGACGCGCTTCTTCTTCCGCCATTCTGGCACCGGCCAGTGTGCCCGCCAGCGCATAGTTACCTTCGTGGCAGGCGTACTCGTAAATCGGTTCATCATATGAGGTAAGTGCCAGTTCACCCGTGAAACTTGATTCAAAAACCGTAGGATCCTCCACAGTAAAACTGTAAATGATCTTGTGTTCGTTATCGCGTCTAAACTTTTCGATGACGGTCAGGTTTTCAGACGCACCACGAAAATTCTGGTCAGGATTAAAATGCCGGGTTTCCACGACCAGCGTGTCGCCTTCCCAGCGGCCGACAGAGTCGCCCATCCATTTTTCCATAATCTCTGCTGTAGGCGCATGATCATCGACAATCCTGATAATGCGCGCGTCGTTCACCATTTCAGCCAGAATCACCACGTAGCCAGGCGACTGGAATATCTCGTAGTGGCTGTTGTACATTACTGGCAGCATGGGTGGGCCGGAGTTTGACCCGAATGACAGCAGGCAGCGCTCGCCCACACCTCGCCCTTCCGGGCCATCAAAGGGATCGGGGCCGTTGGCTCTTTCTTCCGCCCGTCTTGCCAGAAATTCAGGTTTATAGGCCGGCATGCGACCATCTTCAGGCTCAATGATAATTGATGTGCGGTACTCGCCGTTGATACTTGGCAAAAACATGCCGCGGTCAGTCCAGAACAGATCATAGTTGCCAACGGGCGGCAGTGATGTTGCCGGTGGGGGAGGTCGGTTCGGATCCAGAGGCTCATTGTCCTCTTCCACTTCTTGTTGAGCGGCGCGCTCAAGTACGGCTGCTTCTTCGCGCGTATATGCCCTTTTGGTACCGAGTTCAGTCGGGCGCTCAAGCGGTGTCACCGTGGCATTACGCCAGACACCCTGTAAATCGGGCGCGCCATCCCAGGTTCGTGGCACTGTGTAATCGTCTTGCGCCAATGCGCTGAACGACATTACTGCAGACGCAGCCAGGCCTAGACCTAGCAGTGTGATGTTACGGGTGAGTGAGGGTCTACTGGACATAGCTTCTTCTCCTTAATTGTTAGGCTAGATTCTAGCCAAGCGCGGCACGACACTCAATGCTTACATCGGTTATTACAGCGATCTGCGACAAAGCGATGTTAATTTTGTGCCGCAGATAGCTGTGGGGCATGGCAGCGTGGGCGGCAAACCCTTGCCGCCGGCACCGTCAAGAAAATCCGGTTAAAGACGATAACCCTGATAAGCAGCGGGATTTAGCATGAATTCTGCAGATGGCGCGTTTCTTGCTAAAACCTCTGGGGACAGACCGTAGGTGGCAAACGAGCTAGACAAGAGACAGTTATGGCAACTATTCAATCATTGGGTATTGGTTCGGGCTTACTGACCAGCGAGCTGCTCGATAATCTGGTCAAGGCCGAGCGCGTCCCTTTGGAGCGCCGCCTTGATTCACAAAAAGAACTGGTAGACGCTAAATTGTCCGCATTCGGCGAGGTCAGCAGCGCTATCAGTCAGCTGAATACATCCATGAAGTCGCTCAACAGTGTCGCGGCATTTAACGCCAGTACCGCTACATCGACAAATCAGAATGCTTTGACAGCCACCGCGAGCAGCACCGCCGTAAACGGAAACTATTCCGTCAATGTCCAGCAGCTGGCTCAGCAACATACCATCGTCACACAGAGCTACAGCTCGATTAATGAGGCTATTGGCACGGGGGTGCTGACGTTTCGCTTTGGCACCACGAATCTTGATCAGTTTGATGGGTATCAAAGCTTTGCGGTGAATGCAGACAAACCTTCTCGAAACGTGATCATTTCAAGCAGTAACAATACGCTGTCAGGTATGCGTGACGCCATCAATGACGCTGATATTGGCGTGCAGGCAAGCATCGTTGATGATGGCACCGGTTTTAGATTGCTGCTCACCAGTGAGCAATCCGGTGAGGATAACAGTATTGAGCTGACGGGTTCAGGGTCTGCCGGGATGGCGGCTTTCAATTTTAATCAAGTGTCTCAAACAGCAACGCAGACCCAGGCCGCGCAGGACGCAGAGTTTACGGTCAACGGACTGGCGATCACGCGCGAGGACAATCTGGTGGTTGGGGTGATCCCTGGTGTAACACTGACACTGAAAGAAACCACCAGCGGCCCCGTGAAACTGGCTGTTAGTAAAGATCCGGCGGCCTTGCTCGAAAAAATGCAAACGTTTGTGGACAGCTATAACAAGCTTAAACAACTCGGCGACAGCCTGACGGCATTTAATGCTGATGCCGGAGATGGCGGCCAAGGCAGTTTGCTGACCGGTGATGCTGCGCTCAGAAGAATGATGTCGGAAATTAACTCCACGTTACGGTCATTTAATACGTCCCTGGACGTTAGATCACTGGCCGAGATCGGTATTTCGACAGACCAGTTGAGTGACTATCAGCTCAAACTTGATGCTGCGAAATTTCGTACAGCCTTCACAGCAAACCCCTCTGCAGTGACGTCGCTGTTCGCTGCAAACGCCGTGTCTTCAGACAACGAGGTGGAATTCATCCGCGCAGGGGAGCAGACCAAGGCGGGTCAGTTTGCTGTAGAGATTACCCGGATGGCGACCACTGGCAGCTATGAAGGCGTCTCAGTACCGGCGCTGGGCGCCGGGAACATTACAATCAACAGCAGCAATAATGCCTTTACCGTCCGCCTAAATGCCTCCGAAGCAAGCATCAGCCTGACAGAGGGGCTTTACACCACGGCAGTCAGTCTGGCCGAAGAAATTCAGCGCCAGATCAACAGCAATAGTGAAGTGTTGGATGCCGAAGACACGATTAATGTAGGTTTCAATGCAGCGGAAAACCGTTTTGAAATGAGCTCTAACCGTTACGGCGCGGAATCCGTGTTGCGTATTGTGAGTATCTCGTCTACCGCTGCGGACACCTTGGGCTTGGTTGAAGACGGATATGGGCCCTTTCAGGGCAATGAAGTCGCCAGTCTGGCAAATACAACGGGTGTCAGCACCGACCCTTTTGATTCGGCTCTGGTTGTTAATTCGGCGACTGAATTTGAGTTTTCAGTCAATGGCATCAGCACCGGTTTGTTAAGCCTGCCGCAAACCACCTACACCACACCCGAAGAGCTGACTTCCGCGCTGAAATCGATGATCGACACGGCGTCGCTGGGAGATGGCATCGACGTTTTTGTGGACTATGTCTATAACGCCGAGGACAACCTTGGTCGACTGGTGTTTTCCACGGCGGATGCCGGAGATCTGTTTGCATTTAGCCAGGTCAATTTGGCGGCTGCCCAGCGTCTTGGGTTGCACGAAGGTGTGGGTGCTGCCGCTGTGTCCACTCGTGGCCTGGATGTTGCTGGAACCATCAATGGTATAGAGGCAACCGGCAAAGGCCAGATTCTGACAGCGTCAACAAGCAAGAACCCGGCGGCGCCAGGTTTCTATCTAAATGCTGCAATTGGCGATTTATCTACCAGTTCGGTGCTGGACAGTTTTAAAGTCAACGTTGATGGCATTTTGTCAGGCAATATCACCTTGGGAGTGTTGGGTGATACCAATCCTGACGCGGTAGCAGCGGTGATGCAGACTGCCATCAACAATGATGTCACGCTGATGGCCGCCGGTGTGTCTGTGCAGGTGCGTTACGACGTCAGCACAGGCGGATTTGGTATAACTTCCAATACAGTTGGGCCCTTATCAAGCGTTGAAGTCAGCAATGTGCAAGGCGATGCCGCCAGCATTTTTGGATTCGCGGCTGGAATAGGGGCGCAGGGCTCTGTCGGCAAAGCAGCCAGCGGTGAATCAGATAGTTCCGCAGGGTTGATGTTAAAAATCAGTGGTGGTAGCACAGGCACCCGCGGCAGCATCAACTACAGCCGGGGAGTTGCCGATCAGCTCAACCGCATGCTGGATGCCTATCTTAAGCCAAGTGGGACACTTGGAGGGCGTCAGGCTTCACTCAATCAAGAATTGCAAAAAATTGCCGATGATAGAGTGGCGTTGAATGAGCGACTCGCGCTGACAGAAAGCAGATTGGCTAAATCGTTTTCAGCCAATGACATCATCATCAACAAATTTAATACCACGGCGGATTTCTTAACATCACAACTGTCGATGCTGGAAGCCATTGCCAAGCCAAAATCGAAGAGTTAAGTCTTCAATCTAACCACGGAGCAGTAATCTGATGTATTCGACAAACAGTGCCGCAGCCCAGTACAAGCGCATCAATACAGAGAGCGCGCTTGGGCAGGCAAGCCCTCATCAACTGATTCAGATGCTGATGAACGGTACGATAGAACGTCTGATTCAGGCCAAGGCTGCCATGCAAAACGGTGACATCGCTCTGAAAGGTTTGTTGCTTGGCAAGGCAACCATGATTATTGCCGGTTTACAGAGCAGTCTTGACCCCAAACATTCCAGCGATTTGGTCGACAATCTTGATGCCTTGTACGATTACATGCAGCGTCGTTTACTCGCAGCCAATATCAGAAATGATCCTGCTATGATCGATGAAGTCAGCAATCTGATGCGCACAGTCAAATCTGCCTGGGACCAAATTTCACCTGCAACGTAAATTGATGTGATCATCTATTGAAAGTAGACGCCCGCTGGTGGTCTGATAAGGATCAAAATGAAATCGCCACGCGAATATCGAGCACAATCGGTGAGCGCGGGCTAAAGGGTGGTGTCCGGTTTACCGGGGGCAACTACAACCGGAACTGGGCATGGCTGATATTTTACTCATAGAAGACAGTAAGAAGCTGAGCCACGATCTTGGAATTGTGATTGAGTTTCTTGGCGAACGGCTGATTTCAGTGGCCCGTTCAAGCTGGCGTGATGACGCATTAAGTCTTGGCGTATCACCGCAGAAACTCCGGATGGTACTGGTAGGTGATTACAAAGATTCTTTATTGGCAAATCTGCTGCAGGATATTGTGGCCTGGGATGCTTCCTTACCCATCGTTTTGTTGAATGGGCGGGACATGCCTGAACTGGCAGAGTCCATCAACAACCGGGTGGTGGCAAGATTGCCGCTGCCCTTGAGTTACCAGCCGGTATTGGATGCTTTGCACAAGGCGCAGGTTCACGGCGCTCATCATGCGCGCCTCAGCGACTCAGGCAATACTCGCGATTACAATATGTTTCGCAATCTGGTGGGCGCCAGTTCTGCGGTTCAGCGAATCCGGCAACTGATGTTGCAAGTGGCTGACACCGAAGTAACCGTTCTGATTACCGGTGAGTCAGGGACCGGCAAGGAAGTTGTTGCACGTAATCTGCATGCCAATTCCCGCCGTGCCAGCAAACCTTTTGTGCCCATCAACTGTGGTGCTATACCGCCGGATCTGCTTGAAAGTGAGCTTTTTGGTCATGAGAAAGGCGCCTTTACCGGTGCGATTTCTACTCGGATTGGCCGATTTGAGCTGGCGCAAGGGGGGACCCTGTTTCTGGATGAAATAGGTGACATGCCGCCAAACATGCAGGTCAAGCTGTTGCGTGTTTTGCAAGAGCAGTGTTTTGAGCGCGTTGGTGGCAGCAAAACCATGCGCACTGACGTGCGTATTCTGGCTGCCACACACCGGCACCTTGAGGATATGATTACGATGGGCAGTTTCCGCCAGGACTTGTTCTATCGCCTAAACGTTTTTCCGATAGAGATGCCGTCTCTTAGGGAAAGGTCGTCGGATATTCCCAACCTGCTCAATGAATTGATTACCCGGCTTGAACATAGCAAACGAGGCTCTGTCCGCTTCAACTCGGCTGCCATCCGTGCGCTCTGCTTGTACAGTTGGCCTGGCAACGTCCGGGAACTCGCCAATCTGGTTGAACGTATGGCTATCATGCATCCTCACTCAGTTGTGGGTGCAAATGATCTGCCGCGGCAATTCCAGTTGCAGGATGAGGATTTGCCGCTCTTGAATGTCTCAGAAGTAAAGGTCGACAAGTCTGTGATGCCTGGCAAATCTAATGTTATTGAGGACAACAACCACGGGGATGATGCCGGCCCGGTGATCGCCGACAGTCATCACGACGCTGGCGAGCGGGTGGCGCAGGATCCACATCTGTTACCTCTGAATGGTCTGGATCTGAAGGAGTACCTTGCCAATCTGGAAAGAAACCTCATCGAGCAGGCTCTGGACGGCTGCAGCGGGGTTGTCGCGCGCGCTGCAGACCGGTTGAATATCCGCCGTACCACGCTTGTTGAAAAAATGCGTAAGTACGACATGACTCGCTGAGTAAATTCAGGCGAAGCAGCTCAGTGGTTACGGGGCGTTCCCGCTTGTTGTCCACTCTATACTTTCCAGTGTCAGTTCCATTTCTGAGCCGTTACTTTCCACCTGCAGAAGCTTTGCAAGGATAAACTGATGCTGCGTTGACAGCCAAATCAGCGTTGATCTGCCGCTGTCGCTGTCACGCACACGCTCCAGTTTGATGGTGTCCAGTTCGCCGGCAGCGGTGCTGATGCGTTCCTCTCCGGTCACCCGGTACTCGTGATGCTCCAGGCGTCGCGCATCAAGAATCTGATAAGTCAAAAGGGTGTCTGTTGCTCTGAGGTCGGGTTGATTGAGCAGATCAGCGCTCATCTGTGCTGAAAAGCTCAGATTGTCCTGCATGCCGGATTCAAGCGTCTGGGTTTGTTCACGACCATCGCGATTCATCGCGGCAGTTAACTGTTGCCAGTCAAATGCAACCTGTTCATCGCGCCGGCGAACACCGCTTTGTTGATAGTGATACTGCAAGGGCACCGCACCTTGAGCCTGCCACACAAATTCCGTGCTCTCATTAACAGTGATCAGATTGGCTCCCAGCGCTTTGACGGACAGTCCATGATTGAGGCGGAAGTGATTGTTGTCGGCCAATTCCAGCGTGCGATACGCAGAGGTACGCATGCCCATTGCGCGCGCTTCGTAACTTGCGGCATAGGGCAATGGCGCCAGGGGCTGATCGGCGGCGAGTGCCGCCGCAGCTGTCCAAAACAGGGTGGACAGCGCAATCAGAATATTCAATGGCAGCCGGCGAGATCGGCTATTGGCATGGCTTGTTGAGTTGGGCATGAGCATGTGTCCCGTTGATGTTGACTTGCACTCCCTGAGCAGACAAGGCGACTTGGTCAAGGCAGGCGGCGCCATGGTGGATTCGAAGCCTGCCAGCTGCAAACCACGATACCACCTCAGGGTATATTCTGTGCTCCTGTGTAGCAACACGTTGTGCCAGTGAGTCTTTGTCATCATCGCTGAGCACGGGTATCTTTACTTGCGCCACGATCGGCCCGCCGTCCAGTTCCTCAGTCACAAAATGCACACTGACCCCATGGAAGCGATCACCCGCATCCAGCACACGTTGATGTGTGTTTGTCCCCTTATACATAGGCAATAAGGAGGGGTGAATGTTCAACAGTTTGCCAGAGTAATGCTGAACAAAACCTGAGCTGAGGATGCGCATAAAACCTGCCAGCACAACCAAGTCCGGTTGATGGGAGTCGATGATGCGCATTAACTGTTCATCAAAATGCTCCCGTGTGCTGAACTCTTGGTGATTGAGTACATCGATACCGATGCCGGCATTACGTGCTCGCTGCAGTCCGAGGGCATCCACCCGGTTACTGATGACGCGGCAGATCAGATAGTTTTTTTCCGGGTAGTCGAGCAGCGCCTGCAGATTGCTGCCGTTACCAGAGATCAGCACAACAACCCGGCAAACCGGATGTGCGGCGGTCCCTGACGTCATGCCAGTTTGCCTGTCACAATGACATCAGGCGTTTGCTGCTCACTGGCTTTGATGCTGCCAATCACCACGGCGCCGCGTGTCATTGCTTGCAGTAGCTCCAGAGCGCGAGCCGCATTTTCTGGTGCAACACAGACAATCATGCCGATACCGCAGTTAAATGTGCGCAGCATCTCTCTGGGCGCAATGTTACCTTTGAGTTGCAGCCAGTCAAAAATGGCAGGCCTGACCCACGCATCAGAGTCTATGATCGCGCTGGTAAAATCAGGCATCACACGAGGCAGATTCTCAACGATGCCGCCACCGGTAATATGCGCCATGCCATGCACTGGCATCTCGGCCATCAGAGCGTGCATCGCTTTAACGTAAATCTCGGTTGGGACCAGCAGTGTTGCCCCAAGCGTGCTGTTGCCAAAAGAATCGCTGAGGTGCGCGCCACTGACTTCGATCACTTTGCGGATCAGTGAGTAACCATTTGAGTGCGGACCCGACGATGCAAGTCCAATCAATACATCACCTGGCTTCACCAGATCATTTTCAATGATGCGGTCCTTTTCAACGACCCCCACGGCAAAACCAGCAAGATCGTAGTCGCCTTTCTGATACATGCCCGGCATTTCGGCGGTTTCGCCGCCGATCAATGAGCAGCCGGCCTGCCGACACCCTTCACCAATACCGGTAACAACTTCGGTAGCAACATCGACATTCAGCCCCCCAGTTGCGTAGTAATCCAGAAAAAACAGAGGTTCGGCGCCACAAACAATCAGATCATTCACGCACATGGCAACCAGATCTATGCCAATAGTGTCGTGTTTCCCCATGTCAATCGCCAGTTTTAGTTTGGTGCCAACACCGTCAGTTGCGGAGACCAGCACTGGCTTTTTATAGCCTTCGGGTATCTCGCACAAGGCACCAAAACCGCCGAGACCTGACAGCACTTCTTTGCGTCGTGTCGACTGCGTGACTGATTTGATTTTTTCAACCAGCGCATCGCCAGCATCAATATCCACACCGGCATCTTTGTAACTGAGGCCGGTTGTTTGAGAAGGGGTATTGCCTGAAGAGTCAGCTTTAGAGGTCATGGCCTTGGTCATTTAGTCAGCGCTCGAGTGTTGCGAGCAGGGTCCCGGGGAATCAAGGCCGGCATTTTAACAGCTGAAGGCCTCTTCGTCAGGCAATAATGTAAAACAAAAGGGTGATCGGGTATGATTGAGTTCATGAAAAATCAACATCACATCACGTTTTTTGCAGGGCTCAGCCTCTATTCACTGGGTGGCGGGGTTTTACGAGCATTGATTTTGCTATTGATCACCACTGTGCCGCTTGTTCAGTTGCAGGCGCTGCCTGTGCAGGGTTTGTATCAGGAGGAGATCGCGGTTGCCAATCAGTCAGATCAGGAGCGCCGTCGAGCTTACCGCGAAGCCTTTGCCAGCGTAGTGACCAAGGTGACGGGTGAGACCCGCTGGCTCGAGCATCCGCAGATAGCGTCTGCGTTGAACAACTCAGATCGTTTTGTTGCAGAGGTCAGCTTCAGGTCGGGTGGTGCAGCGTCGCAGCAGGCAGGGCAGCTGGATGTGCGTTTTGACCAGTCGCTGATCGACAACCTGCTCGAAAGTGCCAATATTCCAGTTTGGGATGTCAACCGCGCGAGTGTGCTGTTGTGGGTTACTGTGCAGGATGCCAGCGGTCGGCGGACCATGCTGGGATCCAGTGCCGAGCATGAACTGCTGGATCAGGTCAGGATTTTTTCGGACAAAAGAGCCGTGCCGGTATTAATACCTCTGCTGGACCTCGAAGACAGACAAATAGTGAGTGTTGACCGTGCTTGGGCGCTGGATGCCGACGCACTGCGCCGGGCGGGTGACCGATATGCCGCTGACAGTGTGCTTGCCGCACGCATACTGATCACCGCAGCGGGAGACATGGTGGGCTTCTGGCAATTCATGTTCCGCGATGATGTGCAGGTTTTTGATCACATTAACAATGATCAGGCTTCTTATATGGAGGTTCCGCTTGATAGGGCTGCGGTAACATTGGCTGGTTATTTTGGCCTTGTTACCAGCGAGTTTGAGCGTGAGGGTCAGGTGCTGATGCGCGTGGACGGCATCAGTGACCTGCAAAATCATACCCGCCTGTTACAGTATCTGGAAAGTCTGTCAGTTGTCCGCCAGGTGACTGTCAGTGCGCTGCGCGCTGATAGTCTGGAGTTAAATCTGAAACTGCTGGGTACCGGGCAGATTCTGACTGATTTTATCAGTCTCGGGCGCGACCTGGAGCCGGTGAACTTTGAGCCGGGTCAACAGGTGGGTGAGCTTCTGCATTACCGTTGGACGCGGTGATGTGTGAATCGCAGCGTCAGGTGTTACCGCAACAGTTGACGTTCAGGCTCAGCCTGGATGATGACGCCACCTTCAGAAATTTTTACTGTGGCACCCCTGAATCACACAATAGCCAGATAGTGCAGACTCTGGAAAATGCTCTGCAGCGATGGGTCAAAGAGCCATCAGCTGCGGCTCACAGCGGAACCGTGCTGGATGAATTTATCTGGGTGTGGGGCGAGAGTTCTGTTGGTTGTTCACACCTGCTTCAGGCAGTTTGTCACGATGCTGAGTTACTGGGAGTCAGAGCCTTTTATCTGGATTTCTCGCGCAATCCGGCGCTACACCCCGATGTTCTGACCGGTCTTGAAACCATGGCGTTGGTGTGTCTCGATTCGGTAGATGAACTGGCCGGGCGACCGGACTGGGAGTTGGCTTTGTTTAACTTTTACAACCGGATGACGGATTATCAAACGCCATTGCTGATCGGCGCACATGCTGCGCCGCAGCAACTGGGATTCAAACTGCCCGATCTGACCTCAAGAATGCAGTCTTCCGCGCAATTTCATCTGCAGATGATCAGTGATGATCAGAAAACTCTTGCTCTCAAACTGCGCGCTGATTGCCGGGGTTTTGAGTTATCAGATGACGTGGCGCGATATCTGGTAGCCCGCAGTGAGCGCAGCATGACGCAATTGCTGAAGGTGCTTTCCCTGCTGGACAAACAGTCTTTGTCCTCTCAGCGCAAAGTTACCATTCCTTTGCTGAAGTCAGTGATGGGTTGGTAGTTAGCAAGGTCATCTGAGAAGAGACATCCCCAGATGCTTTTTGGCGAGCCTGATGTAGATCACCATCGAGCAAAAGATCGCGACACATAACGCGCTGTACACAACGCCGTAGAACAAAGTTCCCTCTGTAAACGCAATGGTGACTGCATTCAGAAAGTACATCAGTATCAGAAAACACAACCATGCGTAAGTTCGCAGATTATTGTTGCGACGCAGACCTGGCATAAAAATACTCAACGGCAGAACTGCGAACAACCATAAGAATATTGCTACGCCAGCCGGCATTCCGCCGATGAAGCTCACAATCGCGTTGCCGGTGAAAAGACCGATCAGCCCGAAATAGCTGATTAATGAAGCCATTCTTGCGCGTTGCACTGATGCCGGTGCGGGCGTCCATGTTTGTGTCATTGTGCTGTTTCCTTCCCCAGTTTAAGTGCCAGGTACCCCAGTCGTTTGCCAAGAGCAATACACAGTTGCTGTTCGTCGCTGCTGAGAGGCAAGTCGCTGTTGATGCCAGCCAGGTGGCTGGCCCCATACGGTGTGCCGCCGGTTTGTGTGCGCATCAGTGCCTGCTCGCTGTAGGGCAGCCCGCAGATCAGCATGCCGTGATGCAAAAGCGGCAAACTCATGCTTAACAAAGTGCTTTCCTGCCCACCGTGCATACTGGATGTTGATGTAAACAAGGCTGCTGGTTTGTTGATTAACGCCCCTGTAGCCCAGAGTGCACCCGTATTGTCGATAAAATATTTTAACGCTGATGCCATGTTGCCGAACCGGGTAGGGCTGCCCATGGCAAGGCCGGCGCACTCCCTGAGATCGGCCTCTGAGCAATACACTGCACCTGTTGGTGGGACCGCCGGTATAGAGGGTTGGTGATCGGGCGAGACTGACGGTACCGTTCTCAGTCGCGCCTCAATATCGCCGGACTGCTCCACACCACGCGCAATCAATTGCGCCATAGCGGCGGTTGCTCCTTGCCTGCTGTAGTACAGCACGAGGACATAGGGGGTTGTGTTTGCCATCTGATTATTCCTGAAAAATTGGGTTAACAATGCAATTCATTTTCCTGAATCTGCAGGCTTAGTGTGAGTTGTTTTCTTCCAGTGCGTGTTTTGGCCGGGTATTGATGATAGAACGATACGCAAGGTTTCTGAGGCTGTGATCCGCTGATGACCCGTTTATTTGGTAATGCGAGCACTCAAAAACTCCAGCACCGACGCCAGAGGCACTGTTTCTGCATTTCCCGCGCGCCTGGATTTGTACTCGAGTTCATTATTTTCCAGTCCGCGATCCGATACCACAATCCGGTGAGGAATACCCATTAGCTCCATGTCCGCAAATTTTACTCCCGGACTGGTTTTTTTATCCCTGTCATCAAGTAGTACTTCGAATCCTGCTTTTTCGAGGTCTGACATCAATTGCTCGCTGATCTCAGTGACTCGGGGAGATTTATGCGCATTCAGCGGGATGATAGCCACCTGGAATGGCGCTATGGCATCCGGCCAGATAATCCCGTTCGCATCATTATTCTGCTCAATGGCCGCTGCAACAATGCGACTGACGCCGATGCCATAACAACCCATGATCATCAATACCGAGCGACCGTTTTCGTCCAGCACCGACGCATTCATGGCCTGGCTGTACTTGGTGCCGAGCTGGAAGATATGGCCTACTTCGATGCCGCGTTTGATCAGCAGTTCACCCTGGCCGTCGGGACTCAGATCGCCTTCTTTAACTTTGCGGATATCAGCAACGATGTCAAAGCGACAATCCTTGCCCCAATTGGCGTCAGCCAGATGAGTGGATGATTTGTTTGCGCCACAAATGAAGTTGCGCATTTTTTCGGCACTGCGATCAACAACCACCGGGAAATCAAGATTGTTGGGGCCAAGGCAGCCGGGTTTGCAGCCGATTACGTTTTCTATTTCTTCGTCGCTTGCGAAGGTCAGAGGAGAAACAATACCGGACAATTTTTCTGCTTTGATGTCATTAAGTTCCTGGTCGCCCCTCAGGACCAGCGCCATCAGCCCGTGAGGATTGGAATCGCTTTGCACGGCTTTCACAATCAGGGTTTTGATCAATCGTTTTGCCTGCAGGTCAAGAAGGTTGGTCAACGCCTCTATAGTGTGAGCCTGAGCAGTATCTATCTCCCGGCTTTGCAGCATATCAGCGCTGCCATCATCGAGATCCCTGATAAAACCGTCAGCGAGCTCTATGTTGGCGGCGTAGCTGCCAGTTGAGTTAAAAACAATGTCATCTTCACCAGAGTCTGCCAGCACGTGGAACTCGTGAGAAGTACTGCCGCCAATATTGCCGGTATCTGCCAACACAGCACGAAAATCCAGGCCGAGGCGGCTGAATATGTTGCTGTAAGTTTGATACATCAACTGATAAGTCTGTTCCAGTGATGCCTGATTGATGTGGAAAGAGTAAGCGTCCTTCATCAGAAACTCACGCGCACGCATGATCCCGAAACGGGGGCGCCGCTCGTCTCGGAACTTCATCTGTATCTGATAGAAGTTTGCAGGCAATTGCTTGTAGCTGTTGAACTCATTGCGAATCAGGTCGGTGATCACTTCTTCATGGGTGGGGCCCAAGCAGAAGGGGCGTTCATGACGATCGACAAACCTCAGCAGTTCCGGCCCCATCTTGTCCCAGCGCCCTGATTCCTGCCAGAGCTCGGCTGATTGAACGACCGGCATGGACACTTCAAGTGCGCCTGAGCGGTTCATTTCTTCCCGAACAATTGCGGTGACTTTGTGCAATACACGCAATCCGGCGGGTAACCAGGTGTACATGCCGCTGGCCAGTTTTCTAATAAGTCCGGCCCTCAGCATCAACTGGTGGCTGATAACTTCGGCATCGGCAGGAGTTTCTCTGAGGGTTGCAATAAGGTATTGACTGGTGCGCATGCGAAATCCGGTGTTTCTGAGGTTTAAATGGATGGTAGATGTTTCTGCCGTGCCTACTGGCACCGGGGTCTACGTTTGAAGGTTATAGCCAGAGGCAGTGTTGCAAAGATCCGAGGCAGCAGCTTCGACTGCTGCCTCGGGGGTCGAGGCCCGGATTACTGGGCGAACTCTTTTAACTTCTTTAACGGCAATATTTTTACTCGCGTGCTGGCGGGCTTTTTGGCGATATCCATCACTTCGCCAGGTTTGAATGGATTGGGAACATTTTTTCGTGCCGGTTGTGCCGGTTTTTTCACAGCCTTGATTTTCAGCAAGCCAGGCAAGGTGAACTCTCCCACACCGCGCTTTTTGAGGTGTCGTTCGATAATCGCACCCAATTCGTTGAGAACAGCATCGACCTGCTTCCTGGTGAGGTCGGTATTCGTCGCAATTTCAGCGAGAATGGCGGTTTTTGTGTATTTTTCAGTTATTGCTGTTGTTTTTTTAACCAAAGGTTTGGACGCTGCCATGCCGGATCCTGTAACAAAGTAGAGTGAGAAAAAAGAAGCATGAGGAAATCGCGCTTAAAAACGCCATACTTGACGCTATTTATAATGGATTGAGCATATCGTCGCAAGTGCTCAAATGAGTCTGGGCAAAAGCCGCAATACAGGTGCTGATGGATGATTTCTTGAGTTATAATCCGCGCCTTTGATTTGGCGGCATCTCCTCGGGAGCGTGCTTGCTGTATAGTTAGGTCTTTGCAGTTGCACATGTGCTCGAAGCCAGGGTTTCTATATGCCGATTTATGAGTATCAATGCAAAGAGTGTGCACATCAGCTGGAAGCAATACAGCGATTCAGCGATGCTCCGCTGACCGAGTGTCCAGCCTGTCACAAGCTGGCATTATCCAAGCAGATATCTGCTCCCAGCTTCAGGCTTAAGGGAGCAGGCTGGTATGAAACAGATTTCAAGACAACAAACAAGCGTCATGGTACACAGGATGCAGAATCCGGCTCCGCCAGCACCAAATCAGAATCTGCAAAGACCGAAACCAGCAAAACCGAAACCAGCAAGACCGAAACCAGCAAGACAGCAAGCAGTTCTGCCACAGTTTGACCCGGTGGCACCGGGCGATAGACATTAACCATCAGACAATTCAGAAAGAGAAACAGGAAAGCGTATGCGCAGCCATTATTGCGGAGATTTGAACGAACAGCTCAACGGCGAAACTGTCAGCCTGTGCGGTTGGGTGCATCGTCGACGTGACCATGGCGGCGTGATATTCGTGGATCTGCGCGACCGCGAAGGTCTGTGTCAGATTGTGTTTGATCCGGATCGTGCAGACAGCTTTAACCTGGCAGAGACGCTGCGCAGTGAATTTGTTGTGCGAGTCACAGGTCTTGTGCGTTCGCGCCCACAGGGAACAACCAACCCGGACATGCGCAGTGGCGCTATCGAGGTGTTGGCGCATACCCTGGAAATTCTGTCGCAAGCCAAGACCCCTCCTTTCCAGCTCGATGAACACGCGACGGTGGGAGAGGATATCCGCCTGCGTCACCGTTACATCGATCTGCGTCGCCCAGAGATGATTGACCGGCTGCGTTTCCGCTCAAAAGTCAGCAATTCAATCCGCAACTTTCTCGATGAAAATGGCTTTCTGGATATCGAGACCCCCATTCTGACCCGGGCAACCCCTGAAGGAGCCCGTGATTATCTGGTGCCCAGTCGCACGCATCCCGGCCAATTTTTTGCGTTGCCGCAGTCGCCTCAGCTGTTTAAGCAGTTGCTGATGGTGGCGGGAATTGATCGTTACTATCAGATTGCCAAGTGCTTCCGTGACGAGGATCTGCGCGCCGACCGGCAGCCTGAGTTTACTCAGATCGACATCGAGACGTCCTTTCTTGATGAAGAAGGCATCATGGGCATCATGGAGCGCATGATCCGCGGTATTTTCCAGAAGCATCTGGATGTGGATCTGGGGAATTTTCCGCGCATGACCTGGACCGAAGCGATGCGTCGTTTTGGGTCGGACAAGCCGGACCTGCGTAACAATCTGGAGTTTACCGATATTGCCGATCTGATGAAGGACGTCGATTTCAAGGTGTTCTCCGGGCCAGCCAATGACGCGGACAGTCGGGTGATCGCGCTACGTGTTCCAGGCGGCGCATCGCTGACACGTAAAGAAATTGATGATTACACAAAATTTGTAGGCATTTATGGTGCCAAAGGCCTCGCCTGGATCAAGGTCAATGATATCGCTGCGGGGCTTGACGGGCTGCAG
Source organism: Gammaproteobacteria bacterium (assembly GCA_041306975.1). Lineage (GTDB taxonomy): Bacteria > Pseudomonadota > Gammaproteobacteria > Pseudomonadales > Pseudohongiellaceae > Pseudohongiella. The sequence goes on from JBFZEG010000186.1 coordinate 20,350, forward strand.
TCGCCGATCATCAAGTTTATGCCTGAAGAGGTTGTCAAGGCTGTGCTGGCCAGGGTTCAGGCCGCCACAGGCGATATTATTTTCTTTGGTGCTGACAAGTTTGGCCCGGTTTGTGAAGCCATCGGCGCATTGCGCCTGAAAGTTGGCGCGGATCTTGGAATAACCCGCGCGGGATGGGCACCATTGTGGGTAATTGACTTCCCGATGTTCGAGCGCGATAAAGAGGGGAATCTTAACTCGCTGCACCACCCGTTTACAGCGCCGTCCTGTTCGCCTGAGGAACTGCGTGATAACCCGGATAAAGCCTTGTCGCGTGCTTACGACATGGTGTTGAATGGCACAGAATTAGGTGGCGGTTCAATTCGTATCCACCGTCCTGATATGCAGCAGGCTGTGTTCGAGTTGCTTGGAATAGGCGAAGAGGAAGCCCGGGAAAAATTCGGATTCCTCCTCAATGCGCTGGCTTCCGGTGCGCCGCCGCATGGCGGTCTGGCTTTCGGGCTGGACCGGCTGATCATGTTGATGACGGGTACAACGTCGATTCGTGATGTGATGGCTTTCCCGAAAACTCAGTCTGCAGCGTGTCCATTGACTGATGCGCCCGGGCCAGTTTCTGCCAAGCAGTTGCGTGAGCTTAATATTCGTCTGCGTGAAAAGGTCGCAGCGCCTGCGGCGGCTGCACCCGCACAGGCTGAGTGATATCAATCCAACCGGCAAGACGGTCTGGATTGCCGGTTTATACTGTCCGCTCAAGTGTGTGAGGTGTGGGTGACTCTGATTCTGGGTATTGACCCTGGCTCGCGCGCAACCGGCTACGGCATCATTGAGTCAGTCGGAAACAAACTGACTTATATTGATTGTGGATGTATCCGGCCACTACCGGTTGAGCATCCGCAGCGCCTGCGCGATATCTTTTTTGCCTTGACCAGTATCATCAAGCTGCATAGCCCGCAAGAATGTGCCATTGAGGAAGTATTTCTTGGCAAGAGTGTGTCCTCAGCTCTGAAGTTGGGGCAGGCACGAGGCGCGGCGATGGTCGCCTGCCTGCAGTTTGATCTGCCGGTGGCTGAATATACCCCGCGCACGGTCAAGCAGGCAGTGACCGGTTCTGGCGCGGCTGACAAACTGCAGGTGCAGCATATGATCAAAGTGTTGCTTGGTTTGCAGGGCGCGATACAGTCAGATGCAGCTGATGCACTGGCTATCGCCATTTGCCATGCAAACAGCCGCCAAAGTATGGTGCGCATTGCTGCCGCACGCAGTTTTGGCGGACGGCGTTACAAGCCATAATATTTTCACTGAATTTACAGCACGATCACTGCAGGAGCATACGTTGATAGGTCGATTGAAGGGGATTCTGCTCGAGAAAAGGGCGCCCGACCTGTTGTTGGATGTCAACGGGGTTGGCTATGAATTGTTGGTCCCTATGAGCACTTTTTACCAGTTGCCCCCTATCGGTCAGGGTGTGGTGCTGTTTACGCATATGGCCGTGCGCGAGGATGCCCATCAGTTGTTTGGCTTTCTGGAAGAGCCTGAGCGTGCGCTGTTCAGGGCGCTGATCAAGGTCACAGGGATTGGCCCGAAAGTAGCCTTGGCAATTTTGTCAGGGGTTCCAGCTGCTGAGTTTGTGCGGCTGGTGCAAACCAACGATCTGAATGCTCTGACCAAAATTCCCGGCATCGGCAAAAAGACCGCAGAGCGTCTGGTGCTGGACATGCGCGACCGGCTGTCTGCCTGGGAGGCGGGGCCTGCAATAAGTGGATCTGCTGTGCAAAAACAATCAGGCAGCAGTCAGCTGAGTGAGGATGCCGAAACCGCTCTGATAGCGTTGGGTTACAAGCCTCAGGACGCAGCGAAGATGGTTGTCCGGGTGATGAAGGACAAGCCTGGTATTGAGCGCAGTGAGGACATTATCCGGCTTGCACTCAGGGCCATGGTCTAAATGGGAAGCACATCAGACATGTCAGATTTTGATCGCGCTGCACACGAACGCCTTATCTCTCCCGGTCTTGCTCCTTTGGAGCACTCCGTTGACAGGGCGATCCGTCCGCTGAGTCTTAAAGACTACATAGGTCAGACTGACGTCAAAAATCAGATGGATATTTTTATCAGTGCGGCCAGACAGCGTTCGGAACCTCTTGATCACACACTGATTTTTGGTCCTCCCGGTCTGGGGAAAACCACACTGGCGAATATCATTGCCAACGAACTGAATGTGGCGATCAAGACCACTTCAGGTCCCGTGCTCGAAAAAGCCGGGGATCTGGCGGCATTGCTGACCAACCTTGAGCACGGAGATGTGCTCTTTATTGACGAAATTCATCGCCTGAGCCCGGCTATTGAGGAAATACTGTATCCGGCAATGGAAGACTACCAGTTGGATATTATGATCGGCGAAGGCCCCGGCGCGCGTTCCATAAAGCTCGAGTTGCCACCTTTTACGCTGGTAGGCGCAACAACACGTGCAGGTCTGTTGACGTCTCCGCTACGGGACAGATTCGGCATTATCCAAAGATTGGAGTTCTACACTGCCGAACAGCTCTGTGAAATTGTCGTTCGCTCTGCCCGGATTCTGGGTTGCGCCATAGATCAGCAAGGTGCATTTGAGATAGCGCGCCGTTCACGCGGGACGCCGCGCATTGCCAACCGGCTATTGCGCCGGGTACGCGACTTCAGCGAGGTCAGGCATGATGGTTCCATTACGCTTGAGACAGCTGGAAAAGCTCTGGATATGCTCAGTATCGACAACAATGGATTCGATCACATGGACAGGCGATTGTTGCTTACCATGATAGAGAAATTTGGTGGTGGGCCAGTTGGTGTTGACAGTCTCGCGGCGGCAATCAGCGAAGAAAGAGATACCATCGAGGATGTACTCGAGCCTTATCTGATTCAACAAGGATTTATTATGCGCACCCCACGGGGGCGGATGGTGACACCTCACGCCTATCTGCAATTCGGACTGGTTGCCCCTGCCTTGGGCTGACACCTCGTTTATTACCCAATTATCATGATTTCGCCATATTTTATCAGCCTCAAGCCATTGGCCAGAGTGTTATAAGTATTTAATTAAGCTTATAATGCCGCCAGTTTTTGGACATGTAACCGGTTAAAGGAATTCTCTAGTGCATAGCGGCTCTATAAACGTTTGGTCGTTAATTCTTGAGGCAACAATAGTTGTGCAGCTGGTCATGTTGATCCTGTTGCTGGCCTCTATTATTTCATGGGTGATGATTGTGCAGCGGTGGCTGGTGTTAAACAGCGCTGAACAGGGAATGAGCGGATTCGAAAAGCGGTTCTGGTCTGGCATGGACCTGAGTCAGTTGTACCGTGAGGGTAGTGATCAGCAAAAGGCCAACAAACCCACGGGTGGTATGGAAAACATTTTCAGAGCGGGCTTCAAGGAATTCATGCGTTTGCGTCAGCAGGGTGGTGTGAATTCCGATGGTGTCATGGCGGGTGCTCAGCGTGCTATGCGTGTTGCGTATTCACGAGAAGAGGAAAAACTTGAGAAGCATCTGCCCTTCCTGGCAACCGTTGGTTCAGTAACACCCTACATCGGGTTGTTTGGAACGGTTATCGGGATCATGAATTCATTTATCAGTCTGGCCGAGCAGAGCCAGGCAACTCTGCAGGTCGTCGCACCTGGTATCGCCGAGGCTCTGATCGCAACGGCAATGGGTTTGTTTGCCGCGATACCCGCTGTTGTGGCATACAACCGTTATTCGACCAAGGTGGACGTAATTGCCGGTAACTACATCACTTTTACTGAAGAGTTTGCCGGTATTCTGCACAGGCAGGTTGCCAGCGCCCCAGCTACAAAAGTTTGACTGAAGTCGCTCATGGTAGCAGTCAGTTGAAAGCTCTCAACGATCAAGGCTTTGAGAATCATGGAAATAGTCAGAAAGAAGCGTAAACCGGTTTCTGAGATCAACGTAGTGCCCTACCTTGATGTAATGCTGGTTTTGCTGATTGTTTTTATGGTGACCGCTCCCTTGCTGACGCAGGGGCTGCGTGTAGATTTGCCTCAGGCAAGTTCGGAGCCGCTGGAGCTGGATGAAAATGCAGAGACGCTTGTCATCGAGCTGACGGCTGAGAATGAGTATTTTATTAGTCTGGGTGTCACTGAACAGGAAGAGCAATCAGCAGTGCCACTCGAGCTTATTGGCCAACAGGTGGCCAGTATCGTGCAGGTGAATCCTGCCATACAGATTTTTGTTGAAGGTGATGCCAACGCCAGCTACGGCCCCTTTATCAGCTTGATGGAAGCATTACGTATTGCAGGTGTAAACAGCCCGAATCTGGTTACGAAACCACTGGAATAGATAGCGTGACGGCATTTAATGGGTACCCGTTTTCGATAATGCTGGCTTTGCTGATCCATGGCCTGATCCTTGGATCTTTTTTAATCATGGGGCGAGCCGAATCGGAAGTGCTCGAAGTTGTCAGACCGCCTGCGGTAAAGGCCCTGCTGGTTGAAGAGAACCCGCAAGCGCGTAATCAGCAGGTTCAACAGCAACAGGCTGACCAGCAGCGTCAGCGTGAAGAGCAGGTCAGGCAAGAGAATCAGCGCCAGGAACAGGCGCGACAAGAACAGGCAAGACAGGAGCAGGCAGCACAAGAACAGGCGGCGCGAGCTGAGGCGGCACAGCAGGAACAGCAACGGCAGGCAGTGTTGCGCCAACAGCGTGATCAGCAAGAGGCTGAACAGCAGCGCGAGCGGGAGATAACACGCCAGCAGGAAGTTGCCCGTCAGCAGGAGGCAGAGCGCCAGCAGCAAGAAGCGCAAAGGCAGGAACAGCAGCGTCAGGCAGACGCCGCTGCTCAGGCAGCGGCGGAGGCTTCTGCGAGGGAGCAGGCGGAAACAGAGTCGGAAATTGTAATGGCCTATACCGCCGTCATTCACGACCTTGTCCAACGTAATTGGTCCCGGCCGCCAAGTGCTAGAAATGATATGACAGCCGTACTGAGAATAAGATTGGTGCCAACGGGTGATGTGGTTGATGTTGAAATTGTCCGATCCAGTGGAGATGCGGCCTTCGATAGGGCTGCTGAAACCGCTGTAAGAGCTGTTGGACGGTTTTCTGAACTACAGGGAATGCCGCCCAGAATGTTTGAACGGAGTTTCCGTTCTTTGTTGTTAACGTTCAGACCAGAGGACTTACTGAATTGAAAAAAAGCAGCCTGATGATGTTTGTATTGGTGCTGGTATTTTCTCTAAGGTTGTCAGCCGCGGAGTTGAATATCGAGATTACTCGCGGAGTAGATAATCCTATTCCTGTCGCCGTGGTGCCGTTTGCATGGGATGGCGCAAATCTTCTTGATGAAGATATCGGTCAGATTATTTCCAGCAATCTTGAGCAGGTAGGGGAATTCAGAGCTTTGTCACGGGCCAATATGTTAAGCCTGCCATCGGAAGAGCGCGAAGTTCACTACAGGGACTGGCGCATACTTGCGCAGCAGTATCTGGTGGTTGGCAAGATCAGCCAGGTGCCTGGCGGGCAGATGGTCCAGGTGCAGTGGGAGTTTTTTGATATCAACCGTGAACGCAAAGTTCTCGGAGAGGTTCTCACTGGCAGCATGACTCAACTGCGTGATATCGCTCACGAAATCAGCGATGTTGTTTATCAGGAAATTACCGGTCGACGTGGCGCGTTTTCCACCAAAATTATGTATGTTTCAGCCGAGGGTCCGGTAGGCAGCACAATTTTCAAGCTGCATTACGCAGATTACGATGGGCGTCGCGCTCAGATACTGCTGGAGTCCAGGGAGCCTATCATGTCTCCGGCTTGGTCGCCCGACGGTGGGCAGATCGCTTATGTGTCGTTTGAGACAGACTTGCCGCGCATTTACATACAAGACCTGTCGACAGGGCAGCGGCGTCAGGTTACCAATTTTCCTGGCATCAACAGTTCGCCAGTATGGTCTCCGGATGGAAGCAAGCTGGCGATGGTTTTGTCAAAAGACGGCAGTCCCGATATATATGTGCTCGATCTGGGCACCAATGAGCTACGCCAATTGACAGATCACCCCCGTGCCGAGACTGAGCCGGCATGGACGCTTGACAGTCGCAGCGTAATTTTTACTTCTGACAGAACAGGTCAGCCTCAGATTTATAAAGTCGATGCTACCGGCGGTTTGCCCGAGCGTTTGACGTTTGATTGTTTTTATTGTGCGAAGGCCCAGTTTCTTCCAGACGGAGTGAACCTGGTGCATGTGAGACGCGAAACCCGTCAGGACAACAGTTATGGCATTGCCATTCTGAATGTTCAGACCTCAAGGGTGATTAAGCTCACAGAGACCGCACTTGATGAATCTCCCAGCGTGGCACCAAACGGAAGCATGATTATGTTCGGCACAACCGCAAGTGGAAAAGGCGTATTAGATGCTGTTTCCATTGACGGCCGCGTCAAATTCCGTTTACCATCTTTGCAGGGCGATGTACGTGAACCTTCCTGGTCTCCGTACTTGAATTAGGGCATATTTTTTTTATAGGTTGTCTTTCGGAGGACGCTAAAAGTGGGAATGCAATTTAATAATGTATTTAAATCAGCTGTTTTGGCTTTGACTATCATTGGTCTGGCTGCTTGCAGTTCAACCAGTGACACAGAAGAGATGGCTCCTGTTGCTCAGACTGCCGGTGAGTCTGATGCAGCTCGTGCTGCTCGACTGGAACAAGAGCGTCTGGAGCGTGAGCGTCAGGAGCAGCAGCGTCGTGAGCAGGCTGCGCTGAACACCACAGTCTTCTACTTCGACTTCGACGTTGCTGAATTTCAGCCTGCCGATCGTGAGACGTTGATTATTCACGCACGCAACCTAGCTGCAAACCCGAACCGCAGTGTACGTCTGGAGGGGCATGCAGATGAGCGCGGCACTCGTGAGTACAACCTGGCACTGGGTGAGCGTCGTGCTAACAGCATCCGCGATTTCCTGATCGTGAATGGCGCGTCACGTGGCCAGCTGGAAACAGTGAGCTATGGTGAAGAGCGTCCTGCCGTAAATGGCCAGGCTGAAGATGCATACCGTCAGAATCGTCGTGTAGAAGTCCAGCCTGCGGGTTAATTGCATGAATCAGATCCAGGCGAAGTTGGCTGGAGTGGTAATGGCAGTCGTGTTTAACACGACTGCCTTTGCTTCTTCTGCAGGGTCAGTTTCTGCAATAGGTCAGGCAGGGCTGGGGCCAATTATTATTGCTGCGCAGGCTGGTGCGGCAAGTAATGATGCCCTTTTGCTATTGCTTGATCAGTTCACTGCTCTACGCGGTGAAATGGAAACATTGCGTGGAATGGTTGAGGAACAAGCCAACCAGATAAATAGATTGCAGCAAGACTCTTTGGATAGATATACAGATCTGGATTCAAGACTCAGTTCAATATATCAGGAAATGGATTCGGTGCCTGTTTCCGCATCGTCAGGGGTGGCCAGTTTAAATTCAGCTCCAGTCAATACTGCTTCACAAACTGCCTCAACAGCGACCAGTGTCGCGGCGACAAATTCTGCAGTGGTGGCCGGAGAAACAGCCGCAGCCGCAAGAATACCTGGGCAAGCTTCTGTTAGCTCTCCAGTTTCTGCAACTGCAACACCCGCAACTTCAGGCATAGCTCCTGTTCAGGCCAGTATTCTGACAGAGCAGCAACTATATGAACTGGCTTTGGATTCCTTACTTCAGGAGCAGCAGTATCAGATTTCAATTGACCAGTTTGGGCAATACCTCGCTGAGTACCCTGATGGCCGGTTTGTAACTAATGCCTACTATTGGCAAGGGCAGGCCTATGTCAACCTGTCTATGTTCAACGATGCTAAGACAGCCTTCGAAACTATTCTGACGGATTATCCTGATGGTCGGAAAATTGAAGACGCCATGTATTCGTTGGGCGCGGTTTATCATCGGTTGGGCGATAACACCAATGCCAGGCTGATGCTGCAAGATGTTATTACACGTTTTCCGAATACCTCAGCAGCCAATCTTGCTGACATATATCTGCGGTCTATAAACTGACTTTCAACATAACAAGTGTCATGCAAGGGGTGCGCACATGCTACCCCTGTCGTCTTGGCTATGTGAAGTGAAGAGATCTGCACGCATCTCTTTTTTTATACACTTTTTTGAAATCTCACATTTAATTCTGTGAAACTGATTGCTATGGGTACAGACCTGAGTCTTAGAATTAATGAAATTTTTCACTCACTACAAGGTGAAAGCAGTACGGTTGGTTTGCCGACAAGTTTTATTCGACTGACCGGGTGTCCTTTACGTTGCGGATACTGCGACACAGAGTACGCTTTTCATGATGGTCGCCAGATTCTTTTGTCGGATATTCTCGCAGAGTTAAACAGTGTAAGAGCGCGTCGCGTGTGTGTTACAGGTGGTGAGCCACTGGCTCAGCCTGGATGCATTGTGCTTTTGAAGTTATTGTGTGACAAGGGCCTGAAGGTCTCATTGGAGACCAGTGGTGCTATGGATATCTCCGCTGTAGATGAGCGGGTCAAGATCGTAATGGATTTAAAAACCCCGGGTTCTGGGGAGTGCGATCGGAATCTTGAGTCGAATATAAGCAGATTACGCTCCAAGGATGAGGTTAAGTTTGTTATTTGCGATCGAAATGATTACGAGTGGTCCAAGGCAAAGGTTGATCAGTACGATTTGTTGTCTCGTGCAGGTGAGGTTTTATTCTCGCCTTCATTTGGGCAGGTTGAATATCAACAGCTGGCTGAGTGGATTATTCAGGATCGTATTCAGGTTCGTATGCAGGTGCAATTACACAAAATAATCTGGGGAAACAAACCAGGTCATTAACTGTCGGGAGTGCAGCGGTGAGCGCTTTTAAAAAAAAGGCTGTGGTACTTGTTTCTGGCGGTCTCGATTCAGCTACGTGCCTGGCGATAGCCAAGTCTGAAGGCTATCAGTGTTATGCGCTGAGTTTTGATTATGGACAGCGCTCATCCAGCGAGTTAACCGCTGCCGCTCAACTGACCCTTTACTTTAGCGCTGCCGGTCACCAGATAATACCGCTGGGAATTGGTCATCTCGGAGGCTCCGCACTAACAGATCATTCTGTAGATGTCCCAGTAGATGGCGTGATGCTGAATCAGATTCCAGTGACCTATGTGCCTGCCCGCAACACTGTGTTTTTGTCTTATGCATTGGCGTGGGCTGAAGTCCTGCACGCGGATGCCATCTTTATAGGGGTCAATGCGCTGGACTATTCCGGATATCCTGATTGCCGGCCAGAGTATATTGAAGCATTCGAAAAGATGGCTAGCCTCGCAACAAAAGTTGGTATTGAGGGCCATCCCATACGCATCCGGACGCCGTTGATCAATATGACTAAAGCAGAAATCATTTCAATGGGCGCAGGTCTTGGTGTTGATTATTCACTGACTGTTTCTTGTTATCAGGCTGATACAGATGGTCGAGCATGTGGCCGATGTGATAGTTGCAGATTGCGTCGCAAGGGCTTCGCTGATGCCGGAATTGTCGATCCAACTCAGTATTTTTTTCAGCCTTCATCGAGCTGAAATGAACGCCGGGCGGCAGAAAATACTGCTAACTGATCACAAATTACTTGAGTTTTTTTAGTCTCATAGTATGATGCGCACTCTCTTTTGCGGGGCTTCAACTCGTAAAAGAATCTTGCAAAATGGGGCGTTAGCTCAGCGGTAGAGCAGTTGGCTTTTAACCAATTGGTCGATGGTTCGAATCCATCACGCCCCACCAT
>JBFZEG010000208.1:0-3962 GCA_041306975.1 Gammaproteobacteria bacterium
GCTGCATAGGGGATCTGCAACGCAAATTTTGTGGTGCGCGTCTCTTCATCTGGAAAACCGAACAACGTAAATGGCACATTTTTTTCGGTATGCCAGATGCCTTCGATGGCAGCGATTTTTGCTGGTTGATGTTCCATCGTGTTTAATCCATGCAAATCGCCAACAAAGACTTGCAAAGGTGCAAGGATCGCTGCAATCACTACCACTGACTTGAACACTTTGGCAGTTGCAGGGCCGTCAACTTTCTGTTTCATGCGCCAGGCACTAATCCCCATCACCAGAAATGCCGCTGTCAACATCGATGCTATCAACATGTGTGCAAGGCGATACGGGAACGATGGATTAAATATAATTGCGAACCAGCTATCAACAAAGAATACACCGTCTCTTATCTCGTATCCGGCAGGCGTCTGCATCCAGGAGTTAAGGCTGAGAATCCAGAATGCCGACAATGTTGTGCCGAATGCAACCAGCCCACAAGCGAGAAGGTGCGTAGCATTGGAGACGCGGTTTTTTCCAAACAGCATTACACCAAGGAAAGTTGCTTCCAGAAAGAACGCTGTCAGTACTTCGTAACCCAGTAGTGGGCCTGAAATATTGCCGGTCTTTTCCATAAAGCCTGGCCAGTTGGTGCCAAACTGGAAACTCATGGTGATTCCGGAAACCACACCAATGGCAAAGGTCAGTGCAAATATTTTGACCCAGAAGTGGTAGGCATTTTCCCAATGCACGTCCTTTGTGAGAGTGTATCGAATGCGGAAGAACAGCAGAATCCAGCCCAATCCGATAGTAATGGACGGGAACAGAATGTGAAAACTTATGTTGGCGGCAAACTGTGCACGCGCGAGAACAAACGGGTCAAATTCCATCATAGTCGTTGGCCTGACGTCGAAAAAAAGGAAGTTCCGTCGCGGGACAGAACTTCCTCATAAGCTTCCTTACAGGGATTTCTTGCAGAAGTAATAGTCAGTGCATTCATACTCACCAGACGCCATTCGGCGCTTGGCTTCCTCAACAGTTTTGGCGGGTGGCACAATCACTTTGTCACCAGGCTGCCAGCCTTCAGGGGTTGCCACACTGTGTTTGTCGCTGGTTTGCAGTGCTGCCAGCAATCTCAGGAACTCAGCAATTGAACGACCATTGGACATCGGGTAATACACCATGGCCCGCAGCTTGCCTTCCGGATCAATCAAGAATGTTGCCCGCACCGCTGAGGTGTCGGATGCACCTTCGTGGATCATGCCGTAGGCTCTGGCCACATCCATCTTCAAGTCGTCAATGATGGGGAACGGAATATCTACACCAAATTTTTCTTTGATATTGAGCACCCAAGCAATATGAGAGTGAGTGCTGTCGATTGAGAGTCCCAACAGCTCTGCATCCAACTTGGCAAAATCAGGGGCAGCTTTGGCAAATGCCATAAATTCCGTGGTACAAACCGGTGTAAAGTCAGCAGGGTGGGAGAACAGCACCAACCACTTGCCACGATAATCACTGAGGGATTTGACACCGTGTGTGGTAGGCGCCGTAAAGTCTGGCGCAGCTTCATTCAGTCTGGGCAATCCGATAGTGCTCATAAATTATTCCTCTTAAAACTAGTGAATTAATACATTTCATATTAGATATTGCAGAGACCATGCCAACATCAGGCGCAATTAGATATGAACGCCTATCTAACTGTATTTATGAGAAAATTTATGAATTTCAAAGATGCCTACGGGAAGCAATCATAGCTTGTCATAGTTTTTATTGACATTGGTGTCATTAGGATTGTCATATATGTCAAACCTAGAGCGAGTCATCGTATGCAATTAATTGCTTCAGACCAGCAGGCAGATTTCGCCGCCATCCTTGATGGCTTTGACGTGCCTGCAATTTTAGTCAGTGCCGACTACCTGATATTGGCAACCAATCGTAACTACCGGGAAGCGTTTGGGGATATCAAGCATCTTAAGGTGCCTCGTTGTTACGGGGTTTCTCATGGATTCAGCGTGCCCTGCGACCAGGCGGGTGAAAGCTGCCCACTCAGTGCCGCAAGGGAATCCGGCAATAAAGAGCGCGTACTTCATATCCATCAAACGCCGCGAGGCCGTGAGCATGTTGATGTTGAAATGTTGCCTATCAAAGCGGCTGATGGCTCGCTTAAATACTTTGTAGAACTCCTGAAACCGGTCACGGTGGCTGGCGCCGAAATCAGTGATGTCGACATGGTGGGCACCAGCCCCGCGTTTAACGCCATGCTCGCGAATATAACGCGAGTAGGTCCGTCCGATGCGTCAGTACTTTTGCTCGGTGAATCAGGCACCGGCAAAGAACTCGCTGCGCTTGCCATTCACAAGGCCAGCAAGCGCCGTGATGCGTCGATGGTCACGCTGGAGTGTTCGGGTCTTACCGACGCGTTATTTGAAAGCGAATTATTTGGCCACGTAAAAGGTGCATTTACCGGTGCGGTATTTAATTCGCCCGGTCTCGTCCAGGCTGCTGACGGTGGCACATTGTTTCTCGATGAAATCGGCGATGTACCCATGCAAATGCAAGTGAAACTTTTGCGCCTTATCGAGACTGGCACCTATCGACCTGTAGGCAGTATTGAAGTTAAACGCGCCGATTTTCGGCTGGTCTGTGCAACACATAAAAATATACTAGAAATGGTAAAAAACGGGCAATTTCGCGAAGATCTTTATTACCGGATCAATGTGTTCCCGATACACATGCCATCACTGGCGGAGCGCAGCGATGACATTCCTTTATTGGCAAACTCAATCATTCAAAAGCTGGATAAAACAGGCCGGCACGTGCTGACAGACTCCGCCATACGTGTATTAAAAAATGCAGTGTTTGCTGGCAATATACGGGAATTGCGCAATATTCTGGCGCGCGCTCTGGTAATGACCAATACCCACGTTATTGATGGAAAAGTTATCTCAGCCTGTCTTGCCATTGACCCGCAAAAAAACACCACCAGCTCAGACAAGCAAGACCTTGATCTGAAGACCCATGAAAAACGATATCTGCAGGCGCTGGTGAAAAACTGCAATGGCGACAAAAACCGAGCTGCCGCCATTGCAGGCATAAGCGCCCGATCGCTTTATCGAAAGCTCGAGGAACAATGAAACCCTCGCCTCACCAAGCTTAACAAAACCCCCTCTAATCGCTTATTTGTCAGCCACGTTGGTCATCTGTTTACCGCAACAGATCTCTGAATTGGTTAGTTCATCCCCACAAAGGCATGTTTTTGTGCCAACAAGCTCAGTCTTTCAGGATTCACAAACATAACGGTCGCCAGCCTCTGGTGACATGATCAGAGCCCTCTTTGTTTCACAGATTTATACTCAAACCAGGTCAAACACGTCGCACATACTTAAAAAAATATTCAAGCTGATTGTTTGCCCGGTTTTTTCTGTGCTCATCGTCGGGCAATGCTTCTGTTTTTTTGGCATCGGAAGCCTGCCACCTCTGCGTGATGATGGCGCAACGTGGTGTGAGTTTCCTGAACATGTAAATAATTTGATGCCCGGCTTGCCGCATACGCGCCAGCCATCTATGCTCGCGGGTTTAGCTGGTTTCCGGAATCCACAAGCGCCTGTGATCAAATTCTCCTTAAAAGATATTATTTACATGGCAGGTCCTGCCACTTTTAAGCGCGGTGAAGCTTACTTTCAGCAAAACCGTGTGCGTCTGATCAACCCAGATCCGCGTAGTGATCGGGTCACCGCAGAAGTCCAGGGCACCGAGCGCAACCCCTATCAAGTGGTCATATACGCCGCCAATAATATGCTGTCTGCTGATTGCAGCTGCCCGGTGGGATTTGACTGCAAACATGGCGTGGCGACGGCGCTCAAGTGGCAGTCGTTTCTCGAGAATGATCGCCGCGCCATTAAGCCGCCGGTTGCACAAGATGACCGGTCACAGCGACTGAAGACCTGGCTGGCCAAGATTCCCGGCAACCGCTTGCGCCTGAA
>JBFZEG010000213.1:0-9527 GCA_041306975.1 Gammaproteobacteria bacterium
GCACGCCCATCATGCGCCCGCTCAGTTGGTCGGTGATTTTGAAGGTATGTATATCAAGGTCGTGAGAAGAACCGACCAGAAGAGAATCCAGAAATTCAATCAGGGGTGTTATGACAAGTTCATAACCCCAGCTTTGATAAAGATCGAGGATGTCGCGACGCAGTGTTTCCAGCATCAGCGCCTGTGGAGGCAATACCTCCTCAACACCCTCTGGCAACAGCCAGCGGTCCGCACGTGTCATAGTGTTTTCCTGCGCAATTTCCCGACCCTGTCTGTTGATCTTGTCTTCCATGCTGCCTTCACGCCACGCCCCCAAAGCGAGTTCCGGCTGGCGATCAGGCTGAACTGCATAACCGTTTCCGGCCTGCAGTCAGCCTGCTGTAACAATTGTTTACGGCATTGCATCGCTGCGCAGATATTTGAAGTAGTCACTATCCGGCTGCATCAGCAAAACATCGCTTTTGGAGTTGAATGTATCCCGGTAAGAATTCAGGCTGCGCGTAAACGAGTAGAACTCTGGATCTTTGGTAAAGGCGCTGGCATAAATTGACGATGCCTGGGCATCGCCCTCGCCTCGCACCAGTTCAGAATCGCGGTAAGCCTCCACCAGCAAAACGGCTTCCTGACGATCCGCATCGGCTTCGATACCAATCGCAAGCTCGTTACCACGTGAGCGCAGCTGTTGTGCCTCACGCTGACGCTCAGACGTCATACGCTCGTATACCGAGGAGCGCACATCATCAGGCAGATCGATACGCTTTACCCGCACGTCGATGACTTCGATGCCATATTCCTGAGCTGTGTAGGTGTTGAGCTCTTCAGTCAGTTGCTGCATCAGCGAGTCACGCTGGCCTGAAACAACTTCCTGGAGATCGCGCTCACCAAATTTGTTTCGCAAGCCGTCGTTGACTCGTTGGGCCAACAGCGAATTTGCTCTGGACTCGTCGCCGGAGGTTGCCGTGTAAAAACGCTCTACATCAACAATTCTCCACATAGCATACGAGTCAACCAGCAGCGCTTTCTGCTCAAGCGTCAGGTATCGCTGCGGGGTAGCGTCAACGGTGAGCACACGCGCGTCAAATTTGCGTACGGTATTGACGTACGGAATCTTGAAATGCAGACCCGGCGGAATATCAGTCCGCACCATATCTCCGAACTGCAACATCACGGCACGCTCGGTCTGGCTGACCACAAACATTGAGTTAGCTGCAATGGTCACAAACAGAAACAACACAATTCCAAACACTGTATTTTTCATTAACGTGGTCCTCTTGCTGGAACGGTTTGCACACGGGCACGGTCACCGGTAGTGGACTGAGATGAAAGCTCACGGCCCACCTGATCAGCCAGATCTCGAATCTGCTGCGCATTAAGTTGCAAGCGCGATGTGGATTCGGTGATGTCTGTGACGCCTTGCATCATGCGATCCAACGGCAAAAACATCATGTTGTTTCCCCCCTCAACGTCCACCAGTACTTTACTGGTATTGCTGAGAACTTCCTGTATAGCGTCGATATACAGACGCTCGCGGGTCACCTCCGGCGCACGCTCGTACTCGGTCAGCAATTGCTCAAAACGGGAAGCTTCACCTTCCGCACGCGCAATTACCTGGTCACGGTAAGCATTGGCCTGCTCGATAATACGCTGCGCCTCACCACGCGCTTCGGGGATGACCCGGTTAGCATAGGCAAGAGCCTGGTTCTGAGCGCGCTGCTCATCTTCACGGGCGCGGATCACGTCATCAAATGCGGCTTGCACGGCCATTGGTGGCTGCGCATTTTCTACGTTTACCTGCGTGATCATGATGCCGGTAGCGTAGACTTCCATGTAGCTCTGCGCGCGGTTTCGTACTTCCGCGGCAACATCTGCTCGACCCTGAGTCAACACGCGATCCATGGTGGTGCTGCCTACGACATGGCGCACAGCAGATTCCACAGCCTGATCAAGACCGAGTTGTGGATCACGCACCATCACCACGTAACTCATGGGATCCGCCACAATGAATTGCACCGAAATAGACACAGTGACTATATTTTCATCCGTCGTCAGCATGTCGCTGGCATACGATCGTGTGTTAACACGGGATATGTTGACCTTTTCTACCTGATCGATCAGTGGAGGATTCCAACGCAGACCCGGCAGAACCACTTCGTCCTGAATTTCACCGAAGCGAAGAACGACAGCCCGCTCCGCTTCGTCGACAGTGTAAAATCCCAGCGCTGCCCAAACCACAGCTGCCAACACAACAAGACCGCCGAGCAGTCCGACAGAGGCGCCACTGCTCACCGAGCCGCCGCCACTGCCGCCGCCAGAGCCACTGCCGCCAGACCCGCTGCCACCTTTGCCGCCAAGCAAGCCGTTAACGGTTTTGCTGAGTTTACGAATCATTTCGTCAAGGTCTGGTGGCCCCTGGTCGTTGCCTCGACGGCCGCCCCCGTTTCCGCCACTTCCGTTTCCACCGCTCCCGTTTCCACCACCCCAGGGATCGTTACTATTTCCTTTATTTCCGGGTTCATTCCAGGCCATCGTCTACTCCATACCCATCCGTTTCGGGGGCGATTTTAGCTAATTATGACGTGTAAACACAGCTTTTCAGCTTCATACGTAAAGACTGTTCAAAAACATTGCCTCGTGCGCCGGCGTTTCATAAACAGGCCAATCATGAACTTCCATCTTCCAACAGCAACCGCTCGAAGTCCTGCCGCGGCAACTTGATACTCAGCAAGGTCTGGCCATGTTCGTTTGTTGTCTCGCCATTGACAGCTCCACGCGCATACAGCCGCGCTCGCAATCGCCCCTGCGCCGGCATCAGCACCAGATCCTTGACCACCACATCACTGGTGACCACTTCACTGATCGCAGCCAGCAACAAGTCAACGCCAGCACCGGTTTTTGCAGACACCCAGACCCTGGATGGCTTGCCGTCCTCGCCAAGATCGATATGCGGCTCAAACCCCGGCATCAGGTCGATTTTGTTAAGAACCTGAATACAGGGAATTCCTTGCGCACCAATCTCAGTTAATACTTCGTGCACCTGCTCTATATAGTAATCATGAGCTTCGTTCGCGATATCAACCACATGCAGCAACAGATCTGCCTGCACAGTTTCTTCCAACGTGGCCCGGAAAGCCTCAACCAATTTGTGCGGCAAATGGCTGATAAATCCGACGGTATCGACCAGCACCGCCTCACCAAACGATGGCAGCTGAATTTGCCTCAAGGTTGAATCGAGCGTGGCAAAAAGCTGATCAGCCGCATACGCGCCAGCGTGTGTGATCGCATTAAACACCGATGATTTACCGGCGTTGGTGTAGCCCACCAGAGAAATCACTGGAATCTCAGCACGCTTGCGCGCGCGACGACCCTGCTCGCGCTGTGCGCGAACCTTTTCAAGGCTTTTGTTGATGTTTTTAATGCGCTGACGGATCATCCGCTGGTCAAGCTCCAGCTGTGTCTCTCCAGCTCCCCGCAGGTTAACACCACCCTTTTGACGATCAAGGTGAGTCCACCCGCGTTTTAATCGTGTCACCGAATGCTGAAGCTGGGCAAGCTCAACCTGCAACTTGCCTTCGTAGGTAATTGCACGCTGACCGAAGATATCAAGGATCAGCCCCGTTCTATCTCTGACCCGGCATTTCAGCACTTTTTCGAGATTGCGCTCCTGACTAGGAGACAGCGTGTGATTGAACAGCACCAAATTTGCATGGTGCTCTTCAACCGCTGCAGCAATCTCTTCAAGCTTTCCCTCACCAACAAAGATTCTGGCGTCCGGTGATTTACGGCTGCCCTTGATAAAGCATACCGGATCTGCGCCTGACGATCTTGCCAACTCTTCGAATTCAACAGGATCTTCTTGCTCGCGGAGTGAATTAAACTCTATATGAACAAGGACAGAGATGTCTCCGCCTTCAGGACGCTCAAAGAACAATCAAGCCCTCGATTCAGGCCATATTACCTGTGGCTGTGTCATCCTCGTCAGGACCGAATTCACCGCCCTGAGACGGGATCTTTACGGTTCGTGCCGGAACAACGGTGGAAATCGCATGTTTGTAGACCATCTGGTTTACCGCGTTTTTCAGCAGTATCACAAACTGGTCAAAAGATTCGATCTGCCCCTGCAGCTTGATGCCACTGACCAGATAGATTGAAACCGGAATACGCTCCTTACGCAGCACATTCAGGAAAGGGTCTTGTAGGGAATGCCCTTTTGACATTTATATTCTCCTTATAAAATTCAGCTAAAAAACCGTGTTAACCAGCAGTATGGATCCGTCCAGCAAAAATGTTAACAATCGCAACGATGTCTTTGTCCCGACTATCCCAAACTTGTATTTGGGGACGGTGATGAATTAATTCAAGTCTCAATCGATCGTATGACACCATCAATCAGGTTTTTATCATCGCTGTCAAAATTCTGCAGCAATGGCCAGCTGCGGAGCCAGGTAATCTGCCGCTTTGCAAGCTGCCTTGTGGCAATGATACCTCTTTCCACCATGCCATCATAGCCGACCTCCTGGCTCAGATACTGCCACACCTGTCGGTAGCCAACGCTTCTGATAGAGGGTAGTTCAGGCCCAAGGTCGCCGCGCGCGTACAGTGCCTCGACTTCTCCGACCAGACCATCCTCCAGCATTTGTCGGAAGCGACGCTCGATTCTCTGATGTAGTACGCTTCGATCTGCGGGCTGGATTGACAAAAACACAAATGCGTCGCCGCCATCCGGCAAGGGCGATTGCATCGCTTGCCAGTCACTTAAAGACCGGCCGGATACGAGAAACACTTCAAGAGCTCGCTGCAATCTTTGTGGATCATTCGGGTGAATTCTCGCTGCTGCAACCGGATCAACCGCCGCAAGCTCGGCATGAATCGCCGCCCATCCCCCGGCAGTCGCCCGGCTCAGAATATCTGCCCTGATCTGCTCATCCGCCGCCGGCATTGATGCAAGGCCATCACGCAACGCCTTGAAGTACAACATGGTGCCACCCACCAGCAAAGGCACTTTGCCAGACGCCCTGATGTCCGCCATCTCGCGCCGGGCATCCTCACAAAATCGCGCAGCAGAGTAACTTTCCAGAGGATCCAAAAAATCAATCAGACGATGTGGCGCCAGTGTCAGCGTTTTTGCGTCTGGCTTTCCGGTACCAATATCCATGGTTTTGTAGATCTGGGCAGAATCTACGCTGATAATTTCCAGTGGTAATCGTTGCACCAACTCCATCGCCAGCGCTGTCTTGCCGGACGCGGTCGGGCCCATCAGGCAAATGGCCGGAGAGTGTTGTGGATCAGTATGCATAAGCCTGCTCACCGGCCACGCAGGAACAATTTATCCAGATCTGCCAACGACTGATACACCCAGGTTGGCCGGCCATGATTGCATTGCCCGCTGCGCTCAGTACGCTCCATATCGCGCAACAACGCATTCATTTCAGCCACGCTCAGCTGGCGGTTTGCGCGCACGGCACCATGGCATGCCATCGTTGCCAATAACTCGTCACGATACGCGCTGATCCGCCCGCTCTGGCCATGCTCACGCACATCAGACAAAACATCCCTGACTAATTGCTCAATATTGGAACGCGCCAGAATCACTGGCACCTGCCGCACCACCAACGATTCCGCTGCCACTCGCTCGATGGCAAAACCCAGCTCGGCCAGCGCAGCAGCCTGCTGCTCGGCGCAGTCAGCTTCTGCCTCACTCACTGACAAAGACAAGGGCACTAACAGTGGTTGTGCCTTGACACTCTGGGTATCACAGGCAGCTTTCATATGTTCGTAAGTGATACGCTCATGTGCCGCATGCATGTCGACAATGATCAAACCATGTTGATTCTGGGCAAGGATGTAAATGCCGTGCAGCTGAGCTATCGCAAATCCAAGGGGCGGAATTTCTGCGTCGCTGGCGAGCTGCTGGTAGATAGCAGACTGCTCTGCCATGGTTCGGGCCGACACAGGGGCCTGTGCGTACTGCCTGAAACCCGGAGACGCTGCTCCAAAGTTCTGCGGACGAGCGGCCTCTGTAAGCGCTTGCGAACCCCATGATGTCCCCGGCAAAGGCAGTATCTCGCCAGTCCCGGGATCGACATTAAAGCCAAGTGCAGACTGTTCATGTAGCGCACTTGACGCACTTGACGCACTTGGGCCCCCAAGACCTGTCATGGCAGCATCTCTCATCGCTGCACCCGCTTGCTGCTGCCCTTGTAAATGATCATCCGGGCGCACATCTGCCAACGCCTGATGCAAGGAGCGGAACAAAAAGTCATGCACCAACCGTTGGTCCCGAAAGCGCACTTCATGCTTGGTCGGATGAACGTTGACATCCACCAACGCCGGCTGCAGCTCCAGATACAACACAAATGCAGGATGGCGGCCACCAAACAACACATCACGGTATGCCTGCTTGACCGCATGTGAAACCAATTTGTCGCGAATCACACGACCGTTCACATAAAAATACTGAAGATCGGGCTGGCTGCGGGAGAAGGTTGGCAAACAGACCCACCCCCACAAGCGCAATCCGGAGGCCTCAATGTCAATATACACCGCATGCTCCAGAAACGCCGGCCCACACACCAGGCCGATGCGACGCTGACGCTCCTGCACACTGCGCGCAGACTGCAGCTGATGGATGGTGCGCTGGTTATGGCGCAAGGTAAACGCCACATCAAACCGACTGAGCGCCAGTCTTTTGATCACTTCATCTATGCGGGCAAACTCAGTGTTTTCTGTACGCAGGAATTTTTTGCGGGCGGGGGTATTAAAAAACAAATCACGCACTTCAACGCTGGTGCCCTGCGTTTGCGGCGCCGGGCGCAGTAGTGCAGTCATCGCCTGGCCTTCTGCCTCCACCAGCCAGCCGCCGGCATCAACCGCATCGGCGGCGCGTGAAATCAATTGCAGGCGCGACACTGAACTGATGCTGGCCAATGCTTCACCGCGAAACCCCAGGCTGGCGATATTCTCAAGATCATCCAGGTCCGCGATTTTACTGGTGGCATGCCGGCTGAGCGCCAAGGCCAGATCCTCCTTATTGATGCCCTGCCCGTCATCACGAAGTCGGATCAGCTTGCTGCCACCCTGCTCGATATCAACATCGATACGCATGGCCCCTGCATCAAGGCTGTTTTCCAGCAGTTCCTTAACCACGGATGCCGGCCGCTCGACGACTTCGCCGGCGGCAATCTGGTTGGCCAGTCTCTGGCTTAGAAGAGCGATACGTTTCATGAAAATCCGCAGGTGGGCCGTTCAGGAGGCGGGAATTACCAATACCTGACCCACACGGATCGTATCATTACGCAGGCGGTTAGCTTCCCGCAAGCTCGACAGACTGATGCTGTAACGTGCGGCAATGCCCGACAAGGTTTCACCGCGGGCAATGGTGTGTTCGGAAACCTGCGGCGGGGCAACTGCCGCGATCAGCGCTGGCCCTGCTCCGGGAATACTTAAGGTCTGCCCGACGTGAATCGTGTCGCTGCGCAGACTATTGGCTGAACGCAACTGAGAAAGGCTGACGTTGTGGCGCTGCGCAATCAGGGAAAGACTGTCGCCACGAGCAACAACGTATTGCCGGTCCGGGCCCTGATTATTGGCTTTCTGCCATGCAATCAGTGTTCCTTCCGGGGGTCTCTCGTAAAAATAATTCATCACACCTTGCACAATCGAATCCGCCAGCTTGCGCTGGTAATCAGCGCTGGCGAGCATGCGAGCCTCTGCCGCATTTGAAAGATAACCGGTTTCGATCAGTAAAGACGGGATATCCGGTGAGCGCAGCACCCAGAAATTGCCTTGTTGCGGAACATCTCGACGCAGTCTGGCGACATTTCCAGTAGCGTTAAGAATGTAACTGCCTGCAGCCATACTCTGCTCGATGCTCCATGCCATCGAAAGGTCCAGCAAGGTCAGCGCCAGATCATCGTCAAAGTTTCGCAGACTGGTATCACCAGACATGCCTCCCAGCAAATCCGAGGAGTTTTCCTTCTCAGTCACACGCCGTATGTTCTCGTCTTCAGCCGTGCTTTGGGACAAGGCGTAGATGGTCATGCCTTCAGCACGGGAGCTGCTATGCGAGTCCGCGTGAATTGACAGGAAGATATCAGCACGTTTCTGTCGCGCCAACTGAGGTCTTTGCTGCAACTGCACGTAGTAATCACCATCGCGAATCATCACCGGTTCAAAACCCGGCATTGCTCTGATTCGCTCAGCTACCGCCCTAGATATGGCTAGAGCAATATCTTTTTCCTGCATGTGACCGTTGTGTGCGATCGCTCCTGGATCAGTGCCGCCATGCCCGGCATCAATGGCGACCACAATGTTGCGGCGAGAGGCAGACTCCGCAACCACCGGCTCAACGGGCGCGCCACTCGCATCATGCTCAGCTGGCATGGTTGCCGGCGCCAGGGCCGGAGCCTGCGTCCCGGCATCATACAAGTCGATGACCAGACGCTCACCGTGTTCGGCATTGGGTGGCAATGAGTAACTGCTGGGATTAATAGGACCGCTGAGATCCAGAACAATGCGGGTGTCTGTCTGATTGCGCGATCCGCTGCGCACGGCGGTAACAGGACTGCCTTCAATATCCAGCCCCTGCAATGCAGCATTCATCCGTGAATCACGTATATCGATGACAACTCTGTGCGGATCCTCCAGCACAAACACGCTGTATTCGGGGCGCTTGCTGACATCAATAACAACGCGGGTAAAGTCTGGGGAGCGCCAGATATCAAGAGATTCAATATCCGCAGCAAATACGGCGGACGGCAGCATGCACACAATATAGACCAACAATGAGCACCAGACAGGCGGGCAGGGCACGGCCTGGCGCGTCACCAAGCGCCACTGGGTCATACTGTCACTGAACACTCTCCTTACTGTCATTGCCGCCCTGAACTACCAGTAACTTATTGAGCTTATTTGCTATTTCGACACCTGTCACGGTGTCTGCCTGCCAGCTTAAACGCCTGCCATCACCCTCGTCTGCCAGAAAAAAATGGATGTCTGCAGAGGGTAAAAAACCCTTGCCTCGGCCAGGCCATTCAATCAAACACACAGCAGGCGGCTTGAAATAGTCATCCACACCGAGGAATTCTACCTCCTCGGGATGCGATAGTCTATACAGATCAAAGTGATAGAGAGGAAACTCAAAATCTTCATAAGGTTCTACCAGCGTATAGGTAGGACTCTTGACTGCGCCCTGATGCCCCAGCGCTCTGATCAACCCTCTGGACAGCGTGGTTTTACCGGCCCCAAGGTCACCTTCCAGATAGATAACAGCGCCATTTGCAGGCAACGATCGAGCTATGCGGGCGCCCGCATACTCCGTCATGGATTCATCCGCCAGATAATATTCAGATAAGCGCGTCATGCCAGACTGCCTCCGTGTGACACCGGAGCACCTGACAGCAGCCCGGGTAGAAATTCCAATAAATCCGTCGCCAGCAGCCCACGTTGACCAATTCTGGCTGCTGCAATATCGCCTGCTTCACCGTGAGCACACACTGCAAAACGCGCAGCGTCAGCCGCATCAAAGCGCA
>JBFZEG010000002.1:0-9290 GCA_041306975.1 Gammaproteobacteria bacterium
TGTTTGATCCGGGTGAGCGCTTCCGCTTTGGTGGTATTGATATCAGTCCTCTGGAAGATTTGTCGGACGGTTTTCTGTCTCGCTTTCTGACCTTTAAAAGCGGGGACGAGTATGCCTCTGAAGACCTGATCAGCCTGCGGCAGAACTACAACAACAGTCAGTACTTTGATCAGATTGCAGTCACACCTCAGTTATCGCAGGTCGATAACCAGCAGGTGCCTGTCAGCATAGAACTGGTGCCCAGAGCACGCCGCGCCTATTCTGCCGGTGCAGGCGTCAGCACTGACAATGGCCCCCGCTTCCGCCTTAACTATGAAGATCGTTATATCAACCGGCGAGGTCATCGGCTGAACGCTGACCTGTCGGTGTCTACGTTGCTGCAGGAACCCAGTCTCAGCTACATCATTCCCTTGACTGATCCCGTCAATGACAGCCTGCGGATTGCGACCGGTTTTCAGCGACAGGAAACCGACAGCTACATCAGCAGCACCCTGCGCACGGGGGTGACCTGGCGCTCATTGGCATGGGACAACTGGGTGCAGAATATTTTTGTGAATTACCAAAGTGAAAAGGCCGAACTCACCAACGTCATCGCAGAAAGCAGAGACATACAAAACAGGACAAACTCAACCATCTCTGGTATCAACCTGGCACAGACACGCGCTGACGACCCGATCTACCCGACCAAGGGCTGGCGTTTGTTTGCACAAGCCAGCGGTTCGCACGAAAGCTTGTTATCAGACATCAGTTTTGCCCAGCTGTATGCCAGCGGCAAACTGATCCGCAGCGCCGGACCGGGCCGCATTCTGCTGCGTGCGGAAATTGCCACCACCGTGGCGGATGAGCTGCTGGAATTGCCGCTGTCAGTGCGATTTTTTACCGGCGGTGATCAGAGTGTCAGAGGTTTTCAGTACCGCGAACTTGGCGATACCAATGACCTGGGCGACGTTGTCGGCGGTAAACACCTGTTTGTTGGCAGCATTGAGTACGACTACCGGATTGTCGGCGCCTGGTCGGTGGCGGCATTTATAGACACCGGTAACTCGTTCCGGGATTTTGGCAACATGGCATTGCGGGAAAGTGCCGGTCTGGGGGTGCGCTGGTTATCTCCGATCGGTCCGATCCGCTTTGACATCGCCAAAGGCCTTGATAGCGGTGCTGTCCGCTTTCATATCACCATGGGGCCGGATTTGTGACTGACACCAGCAATAACAATCACACTCAACCGCTGCCCGTCAGGCATCAACATAGCCTGACAGGTCGTCTGCTGCGGATGTTATGGCGCACCCTGGCATGGGTGTTTCTAACGCTGTTTGTTGCTCTGGGGTCACTGAGCGCAGTGCTCGCCACTCATCAGGGCAGTCACTGGCTACTGACACAACTGAGCACACTGCCTAATAACGGCAGCCAGCGCTTTGAGTACCAAAGTGCCGATGGCACGTTCCTGCGCGGCATCAGCCTGAACGGCGTGCGTTGGCAGCAAGGCGATAACACTGTAACCATTGCGCAGCTGCACAGCCGCTGGAATCCGATGACGCTGTTGGAAGGTGAGTTCATTCTCGAGTCATTGCGCATCGCCGGTCTGCAGGTAGACCAGGCCGCACCCGCCGCGCCGGCGCAGGCCCGTGCCCCACTGATACTGGACAATATACTCAATAGCGTGTTGCCGCTGCCCGTTGATATACGCCTGAACAATGCCAGGATTGACGGCGCCGTGCTGCGCGTTGGCGGACAAGAGTTCTCGCTGTTGTCCCTGGGCGTGGACGGCAGTCTGCAGGGGCAGACACTGCTGATTAATGAATTGCTACTGGACACCGGGCAGGTGTCGCTGGACGCGAGCATTGAGCTGACACTACAAACCCCCTACCTCATCAGTGCCGACATTCACTGGCAAACTGTACGGCCACTGCTGGAGAACACCGTCGCCCCCTCTGGCCAGCTGCAACTGACGGGCGATCTTGATCAGTTGAATGTCAATCATCAGCTCAGTGGCCCCGCCAGCATTCACAGCACGGGCGACGTCACGCTGAATCTTGCGCAGATGCTCAATGCGCATGCGGACGCGCTTACAACAGCTGTCGACCTGCAGCATTCTTTGGCCGCAACAGCTGTTCCCGGCCTTGAGCAGATTGTCATCAACTCGCTGACACTGGCGACACAGGGCTCACTGGACTCTCTCGCACTATCCGCCAATGCCGACATCAGCGCCTCACCGTCAGCAGGCATCACCGTGTCGGCGCAGCTTGAGGCACGGGCACGTTTTAACGGCAACCGTGTCGTGATTGATGAGCTTTTGCTGAGCACTGACACCGGCGCGCTGGCAGTGGGCGGTGAGGTGCAATGGACGCAGCGTGCAGACGCTCAGGGGCTGACAGCCGAGCTGAGTTATCAGCTTGATGACAGCGCACCGGATCGTTATCTGGAAAATCTGCCGGACAACATGAGCATCCGCAACCTCAACAGCCGCGGAGAACTGCGTCTGCAACAGTCACCAGAACCTGGGGCACTCTGGCAAATTGCCTTTGCAACAGCCCAGACCACGGCGTTGCTGAATGGTTATGAACTCAGCGGCAACGGCGGATTCAAGGTTGACGGGCAAGGTTGGCAGATTGAAGATTTTAATCTGCAGAACGGCACTAACCGCATTGAAATCAGTGGATTGCTGGACAATCTGACTGGAGATTTACAAGCCACGTTACTGATTGACGCGCCTGAACCCGGGGCATTTTATCCGGATCTGCAGGGGCAGATTGCTGGTGAAGCCCGAGTCAGTGGCACTGTACAGAGTCCGGTGATTGATATCGACATCACAGCCAACGCCCTTCAACTGGGTCAGATGGTGGCGCCGCAGGTGACCGTAACCGGCCAGAACCGTGCCGGCATGAATGAACTGGAAATCCGCGGCAGCAACCTGCGTTTTATGCTGGGCGATCAGAGTGAAACCATTGAAGAGTTTATGTTGCGCCTGCGTGGTCAACCAGATGCTCACAATATGTTGTTGCTGCTGGACAGCTCACTGGCCCAGGCGCGCATCAATGCTGATGGGTCATGGCTTGCCGGCGGCTGGCAGGGACGTTTGCTCAGCAGTGAAATTGACTCGCCACTGGGCAATTGGCAACAAACCGACGCCACCGACGCGCAAATACAGGCTGGCGAGATGTCGATGGGTAACCTCTGCTGGCTGATGGATACCACGCGCCTGTGCGCTCAGGCCAGCGTTTCCAGTGCCAATCAATTAACAGCCTCGGGCACGCTGACTGACTTCCCGCTGTCCGCCTTTAACTTGCCACACACTGAACAAACCATGTCGCAGGAGTCCGGCATTGTGTTTTTGACGGCTGATCCGACACTGACGCCGTTACGATTGCCGATCAGTCTGCCGGCGGGTGTCGCCATTGACGGATCCGCATCGCTGCAGATCAGCGCAGCAGGACCCATCGACGCCTGGCGCGAGATGTCCATCAATCTCGGGGTCACCAGCAATGGCGACCTGTACATCAGAACCGACGTCGACACACAGGCGGAGGCGACTGATGACCTGGTAGCGACAGCATCAGTGAATCATTTTGTGTGGCCTTCTCTGCAATTTGAGGCGATGCAGCAGAACGGCAACTGGCAGACCCGCAGCCAACTGTCTTTTTTTCAGCAGGATGCGGACAGCCTGCTCACACCCATGCGCGGATCAGCAACGGCCAATGCCAATATGGACATTGATCAGAATCTGTCGGGACAAGTGCAGTTGCAGTTTGATGACCTGGGCTGGCTGGAGGGCCTGGTGCCACAGATCAGTAACGTGCGTGGCAGCCTCAATGGCCAGCTTGATCTGGGCGGCACCTTGGAGTCACCGCATATCCGCGCGGATCTGGCGCTTGACGATGCTGGCCTCGCTGTGCGGGCGCTGGGGATTGATCTGCGCGTGCAGCGGACAACACTGATCAGCGAAGGACCCGACCGCCTGGTCGTCAACGGCATTGTTGAGTCCGGAGAAGGCAGCCTGAACTTCACCAGTCAGATTGATCGTTTATTCAGCGATACCCGGGCGGTGGAACTGCAGGTGGCCGGCTCCGATTTTACGCTGGCCAATCTGCCCGATTTACAACTCACCGTCAGTCCTGACATCCGGATAACCGGCACTTCGCAGGCCATCAACGTCAGCGGCCAGCTGTTGGTGCCCTTGCTGGATGCGCAGATCAACACCCTGTCGGAAACTGCCGTGGATGTCACCAGCGATGCGGTGATCATTCAAAGCGAAACCGGCGCACCGGTACGCAACGCGGCGTTTGCCCAACAGGCTGCGCTGGGTGGCATCCCGTTGACCGGCGAGATGCGCCTTGTGTTGGGTGAAAACGTCCGTGTTGCCGGTTTTGGACTTAACGCGCAAGTGCAGGGACAACTGGATATCAGCCAGCTAGCGGACGCCGCACCGCTGACCTACGGCGAACTCGAGGTTGTGCAGGGCAGCTTTGTCACTTATGGTCGCACCCTGTCTATCGAGCAGGGCAAGCTGCTGTTTATGGGCAGCTATGACAATCCGGCCATCGACATCAGGGCGGTGCGGGAGGTTGAGAATATGCGGGTCGGGGTACAAATGAACGGCACCATCCGCAACATCAACAGCAGTCTGTTCTCGGTGCCGAC
The DNA here is from genome assembly GCA_041306975.1 of Gammaproteobacteria bacterium. GTDB lineage: Bacteria > Pseudomonadota > Gammaproteobacteria > Pseudomonadales > Pseudohongiellaceae > Pseudohongiella. The sequence continues at coordinate 4,639 of JBFZEG010000002.1, forward strand.
ACTGCCGGACGGCGATATCCTGTCGGTGATGATTACCGGCATGCCCATCGCCGAAATCGGCACTCAGCAGGATGGCAATGCCTTGATCGGGGCGATGACCTCGCTGGGCATCAGTCAGAGCCAGGGCATTGCCAATCAGATACAGAATCAGCTGGGGCTTGATGCTTTCAGCATCAACAGCAGCGGCGATGTGAATGACAGCAGCCTGATGCTGGGCAAGTACATCACCCCGAGAATTTTTGTACGTTATGCGGTGGGATTATTTGAAACTGAAAACAGCCTGGCGATTGACTATGCAGTCAACGACAGGGTCAAACTGGAAGCCACCTCAGGTCAGACGCAGAGCATTGATCTGACCTATACCGTTGAGCAGTGATCATTTGCCAAAATTCAGATCGTTACCTGATGTCAGCGGGTCATTGACCGCAACTACATCAACTTCGACGGTCAGTTCATGGTCACCGCCTCCGGTCATGACCCCTTTGAGCGGGGTCACATCGGCGTAGTCCCTGCCCCAACCCAGCACAATGTAGCGCTCGTCCGGCAAACAACCGTTGGTTGGATCCAGCTCCAGCCATCCCCAGCCCGGAATAAAGGCGGCAACCCAGGCATGTGTGGCATCAGCGCCCAACAATTTTTCCTGACCCGGCGCCGGCAGGGTTTCCATGTAACCACTGACATAACGCGCCGGCAGACCCAGTGCGCGGATACAACCAATCATCAGATGGGCAAAGTCCTGACACACCCCGCGTTTGCTGGCCAGCACATCCAGCACCGGCGTGGCCGTGGTGGTGACCTCAGCGTCATATGTAAACTCATCAAAGATGCGCTGGTTCAGGCACATCAGAGCGTCTCGCAAATCGCGGCCAACGCCAAAACAGCCTTCGGCATAACGCGCCAGCGCCTGCTGATGGCGAATGTAGGGCGACTCCAGCATAAACAACCGGGCATCAATGCTGTCGCGGTTACCGCTCTTTAATGCGCCTGCCACATCGGCTATGGCATCTTCCCAGCCGATGGTGGAAAAAATGTCCTGCGCTGGCCGTGCGCGGGTCTGCACTTCACTGCTGACGACGACTTCCAGGCTGCTATGCACGGACTCGGTCGAAAAATACGCAACCCGGTTACCAAAAAAGTCGATGCGCTCACGCAGTCGCACTGGCACCGGCGTGATGCTGAAGGAACTACTCAGACACTGCTGCCAAGGCAACTCACGCGGCAACATGCGCGACTCGTTATGACTCAGAGTAGCCGGACCACTGTAGTCATAGCGGGTTAGGTGGCGGATACGATAAATCATCGGCCTGCCCTCCGGCCCGACAGCTGATTCTGCTCGGTGCGCAGTTGCTCTGTCACCGGCGTGTCCAGACCCGGGCTGACATTCATGGTGACCAGCTGACGGGGCGCTTCAACGTGACTGAAATGGCTATGGGAAATGGCATTGGACAGCGCCGCCATCGGCGCAATCAGCTCATCGAGCAGGTTGTTTAATGCCTCGCGCGCCGTCTCGGAATGCTCCAGGTCGGCCAGCATATTGATATCCACCAGATGCAACGCACTGGTGGCCTGAATGATAAGACGGTTTTCCAGATTGCGGTACGAGGAGCTACCATGGCTTGGCAAGCGTGACACCTGCCTCTGCAAACGCTTGAACATATAGCCGATAGAGCGCGGATTGGTCTCATCAAACAACAACAAATCCAGTATCGCCGAGGGATGCAGCTGCGAGCGGAAACGACGCCGGTAAACCGTGAAATTATCGGTTGTCGCCAGCACAACTTCCCAGAGCGGGATGCCGGGCTGCTTGGCAGTCAGCAGCGCGAGCTTGAGCAGCTCCAGCGTGCCCAACAGGCGCTCGATAAAACGCCCTATGTCCAGAAATCGCCAACCGTAATGGTGTGGCATGGTTTCATTACACAAACCAAAAAACGCCGCCAGATCAATCACCACTGATTCCAGCGCTCGCTGGCCGGCGACTAGCCCTTTTGCACGCGAGAGCGCATTGCAACGCTGGCGCAGGTTGTTGATCGCGCGCCAGCTGTCATCACCCAGATGGTCACGCACCGCACGGCTGTTACGCACAAAGTTCTGGAATACACCCGGCAAGCCAAACGCGTCATCATCCGACAACAAGCCCAGCATTCTGTCACGCGCGAGAATGTATTCGCGTGAAAAGCGCTGATTGGGGCTGATCGCCGCCAGTAACTCAGGTAACTCCTCAGGATCGGGTGCAACGCCCAGCGCCGTCATCAAATCTGGCAACAGCGTTGTGTTGCCCAGTTGCGGGTCTTCCTGCAGCAACTTCGCCAGCGACTCGCGCAACAGCCGCGAGCGTATGTCCAATCGTTCGCCATAACGGCCCAGCCAGAACAGACTTTCCGCCACCCGACACGGCAGGTCTTTACCATCGCGGGTGACCAGGATCGGGCCATGCGCCTGACGCAGCATACTGATATGCGGCTGCGGCGAATCCGCCAGCACCCAGATATCTTTGACAACGCGGCTTTTTGACAACGCAGAACCCGGATCGCCTACCCACGCCAGCCCGCCGGGCATGACGCGGTAGCGCTGATCGGCAATCTCAAGATGGATATCGTCAGGCTCTACCTGACTGAAAAAGCGCAAGGTGGTGCTCTGACGTTCAATCTGCCGGGTCAAGGGGTTAAATCCCGGAGTCACCGACGTCTGCAAGGATTTCTGCGCGGTAAACAGATGTGGCCTTGCGGTCAGGTCATAACGCAGTTGCTGGGCGGCCTCCAATCCCAACTGGTCCACCCGGAACACTTTACCGGGTTTGGTAATGTCCCTGATGATCCACTCATCCAGAGACTGGCGGATAGTGGCGAGGTTGTCCGCATCACCGCACCAGAAGGTTTCCCGACAAGGCAATATCAGCTCTTCGCCCAGCAGATAACGGCTCAGAGCCGGCAAAAACGCGGCCAGCGCCGGATGCTCGAGCACCCCGGAACCCAGCGCATTGGCAATATGCACCTCGCCATTGCGGGCCGCCTGTAATAACCCGGGCACGCCTAACAAGGAATCCGGGCGAAGCTCCAGAGGATCACACCACGGATCATTGATATGCCGCAGGATCACATCGACCTGATCCAGGCCACCGAGTGTGCGCACCGATACCTGGCCATCGCGCACCACCAGATCGTCACCTTCCACTAAAGCAAAGTTCATGTAGTTGGCAAGCCAGGCGTGCTCAAAATAACCCGGGCTGCCGGGCCCGGGTGTCAGCAAGACGATATTGGGATGTTCACGGCGACCGCGCGACAGACTGGCCAGGCAACGATGCTGGGCCTGCAGAAAACCCGCCAGCCTCTTCAGTGGCGCTTCGCGATACATACCTGGCAGAGCACGTGCCAAGGTGATGCGGTTCTCCAGCGCGTAACCAACACCTGACGGTGATTGTGTCCAGTCGCCCAACACCTGCCACTGACCGGTGGCATCGCGGATCACATCGGTGCCGTGGAAAATCAACAATGGACGCGATATCTGCGAAGGTGTATCCGCTGCAGAGAACAAAAACCCGGGGTGGGTATACACCAGTTCCGGCGGCAACAACCCTTGATGAATGACTTTGCGCTCGCCATACAAATCGTCAAGCAACAGCGCCAGCAAGCGGCTGCGTTGTTGTAATCCCCGCTCAAGCTGCGCCCACTCCTGCGTACTGATGACCCAGGGGACGCAGTCCAGACGCCAAGAACGCAGCTGACCCGGATCGTCTTCGTAGGGATTAAACGTCACGCCGTTTTCATGCAGGAGATTCTGGGCTTCTTCACTGCGTGCCGCCAATACATCTGCGCCGAGAGTGCCCAGTTCCTCCAGCAGGTGCTGCCAATGCGCGCGCGGACGCCCTTGCGCGAGCAGCTCATCAAAAACCCCAGCCTGGTCAGAGGGACCACGGCCGGTCGCTTTTTGCTGATAGTCACCCAGAAGGTCTTTATGGTGTTCTGATGGGCCCGCAGGCTGCATGGTGTTTCCGTTCATACGTTGTTCTTGTCAGTGTCTGTCACTTTTCTTGAGTCAGGCATGTTTCCGGGCCATTGCCAAGCGTATCACAGGCCGCATCACAACCCGCTACTCACCATGCCCGCCCTGCGCAGATCCAGTGTGTGCGGATAGTCCTGCCCCGGCGCCTGCTCAATATGCCGGATCATACCTTGTGTGTGCCCTTCTGCCTTGAAGCGTGCCATGCGCCGGGCTTCAGCCTCGTTGGCATTCACCGGGAAGGTCTCATAATTGCGGCCAGCCGGGTGCGATACATGGTAGACACAGCCGCCGACAGAGCGCTGGTTCCAGCTGTCAACCAGATCAAACACCAGGGGGGCATGTGATTTGATCAGCGGATGCAGGGCTGAGGGCGGTTGCCAGGCCTTGTAACGCACAGCTGCGACCGCTTCACCCGGCACGCCCGTTGGCTGCAAAGGCACTTTATAACCATTACAGGTCAGCACGTGACGGGCAGCGTTAAAGTCGGTGACCTTCACTTCCAGACGTTCAACCGAGGAATCCACATAACGCGCGGTACCGCCGCCGCTGGCCTCTTCACCCAACACATGCCAGGGCTCAATGGCTTGTCTCAACTGAATGTGAGTGCCTTCATAGCGCACATCGCCAATCACCGGAAAGCGGAACTCCATAAA
>JBFZEG010000014.1:0-3521 GCA_041306975.1 Gammaproteobacteria bacterium
CCGGCCATTATTGTTTACACGTTTTTTGTTTACCGGATATTCCGGGGCAAGATCACCACGCTGAGTTATGAGTAAAACCAACTGAAACAAAGAGGAGCAACGACATGAAACAATCTATTCAAAAACCCGACGTTTCAACTTTTTATGACAAGCAGACCAGCACATTTTCCTATGTGGTCAAGGATCCGCAATCCAATGCCTGCGCAATTATAGATTCAGTGCTGAATCTCGACTACAACTCAGGGCGCACAAGCTATAGAGGCGCCGATGAGATCATTGACTTTATCAAGCGCAATCACCTGCAGTTGCAGTGGATAATTGAAACGCATGTGCACGCGGATCACCTTTCTGCAGCCCCTTATCTGAAAGAAAAGTTGGGCGGGCAACTTGGAATTGGTGCGCACATCACCACGGTACAGAATGTTTTCGGCAAAGTGTTTAATGCGGGTTCAGATTTCCAGCGCGATGGCTCGCAATTTGACCGATTGTTTAATGATGGCGATACCTATCAGATCGGTAGTTTGACAGCAACAGCTATCCACACACCAGGGCATACGCCAGCGTGTATGACCCATGTTATTGGAGACGCTGCTTTTGTAGGCGATACAATATTTATGCCGGATGGCGGAACCGCCAGGGCAGATTTTCCTGGTGGTGACGCTCGCGTTCTCTATCAATCAATCAAGAAAGTTCTGAGTCTCCCTGCTGACACCCGACTGTTTATGTGCCATGACTACCAGCCAAATGGTCGTGAGGTAGAGTACGAAACGACTGTTGCTGCTGAGCGCAACGAAAATATTCATGTACATGATGGAATTACCGAAGACGAGTTTGTGGCCATGAGAGAAGCACGTGATGCCACACTCGATATGCCAGTGCTGATACTGCCGTCGCTGCAAGTCAATATGCGCGCCGGCCATTTTCCGCCATCTGATGACAATGGCATGGTTTATCTGAAGGTGCCCATTAACGCACTTTAATTTTAATCCAAAGACGAAATGCGGGAGAAAAACATGAATATCAAAAAAATAAACAGTGCGTTTTCTGTGTCTGACCAACTGTGCCCAGATGACATTCCCAGTCTGCGTGCCATTGGTTTTTCCACAATTATCTGCAATCGGCCCGACGGTGAAGACACTCAACCCGTGTTCTCCGACTTAGAGGACAGTGCAAAAGGCTCGGGTATGACTCTCTTCTACCTGCCGGTTACCCAAGAGTCGTTGTCGGTAGCTGACGTCACTGCATTTAAAGAGATTTGTGATAACGCGCCGGGCTCGGTACTGGCATTTTGTCGGTCCGGGCAGCGGTCGTTGACGCTGTGGTCGCTTGCTCGTATCGCAGAGGGCGTTTCAGTGGATTACTGTATTGCGGTTGCTACTGATGCGGGTTTTGATTTCAAAGAATTCAAGACCAAAAATGCCGCCAATATTGGCCGCCTGACGGCTGCCGAGCCGGCAAAACCGTCTGCATCCGGTGGTGTTGTGCCGGCCGCACGGGAGACGTCATTTGAGGTAGTTATTGTTGGCGCGGGGGCGTCCGGGATCTCTGTGGCTTCCAGTTTGTTGGCACGAGACAGGCATCTGCGCATCGCGCTGATTGACCCTGCCAGAACCCACTATTATCAGCCCGGGTTTACCATGGTGGGGGGCGGAATCTTCAAGACTGAGCAGAACAAGCGCAGTATGGAATCACTTATTCCGAGGGGTGTCAGCTGGATAGCTGCTGCCGCGGATAGCTTTGATCCGGAAAACAATGCGTTGCTGCTGAGCGACGGAACAAGCATCTTCTACAAACGATTGATTGTGTGCCCCGGTATCAAACTAAGCTGGGCCGCCATTGATGGTTTGACGGAAACGCTGGGTAAAAACGGAGTGACGTCCAACTACCGGGCAGATCTTGCCCCTTACACGTGGGAACTGGTGCAGAATCTCAAACAAGGCGTGGCCGTGTTCACACAGCCACCCATGCCAATCAAATGTGCCGGTGCACCACAGAAGGCATTGTACCTGTCTGCGGATCACTGGTTAAAACAGCATGTACTGAATGACATCCAGATCAAGTTTTTTAATGCCGGTGCGGTGTTGTTTGGTGTCAAGGACTATGTGCCTGCCTTGCAGTCCTATATGGACAAATACAAGGCTGAACTCAACTTTATGCATCGCCTGGTGAAAGTAGAGGGCGATAAAAAAACCGCATGGTTTGAAAAAACAGATGCTAACGGCGTGACCACGCTGGTCAAACAATCGTTTGATATGTTGCATGTCAGCCCTCCACAAACAGCACCGGATTTTATCCGCAACAGCCCGCTTGCCGATGCTGCCGGTTGGGTTGACGTCGACCCCGCAACGCTGCAGCACAAACGCTACCCGAATGTCTGGGGGCTGGGAGATGCAACAAATACACCGAATGCCAAAACGGCCGCCGCTGTACGCAAGCAGGTCCCCGTGGTGGCAGCCAACATCTTTAATGATATCCGCGGTCTTCCACAGGAGTATCACTATGACGGATATGGCTCCTGCCCACTCACCGTCGAACGAGGGAAGATCGTGCTGGCGGAATTCGCCTATGGCGGCAAGTTGGTACCAAGTTTGCCCAACTGGATGTTGAATGGTACACGTGCCACCTCGATGGCGTGGCACATGAAAAAAAGCATGCTGCCCCCGCTGTATTGGCACGGCATGTTGAAGGGCCATGAACTGCTGGTCAAACCGGTTCGAAAAGGCGCCTGATTATGTGACTCTGGACGTCTGGCTGAATTGAGGTTCTTGCCAGCGTCCCGTTTCCAGAATGCTTGCCAGCTGTTGCACACTGTGCCAGATGTCCTCATAACGCAGGTACAGTGGGCTAAAGCCAAGACGCAGAATATCAGGGGCCCGGAAGTCGCCTATGACGCTTGCTGCAATTAGCGCCTGACAAATGGCATACGCCTGCGGATGGCGCCATGCCAGCTGTGCGCCACGTTGCTCAGCATCGGTGGGTGACGCCAATGTCAAACTATCAAGTGCCGGCGTTTGTGAGGCCAGTGTGACAAACAAAGACGTCAGTTGTTTGGTTTTGTGGCGGATGTCCTGCATATCCACATCGGTAAACACATCCAGCGCCGCATCCAGTGCACTCATGGAAATGACCGGTGGAGTGCCAGTCAAAAATTTATCAATCCCCAGTGCGCCTTCATAGTCAGCTGAAAACCGGAATGGTGACACGTGTCCCATCCAGCCGCTCAAGGCTTGTGTGACCGTGGGCAAGTGGCGACTGGCAACATATAAAAATGCGGGCGCACCGGGGCCTGCATTCAGATACTTATAGGTACAACCCACTGCAAAATCCACCTGACACTGATCCAGTTGCAAGGGCAGTACCCCGGCACTGTGTGCAAGATCCCAGATCACCAGAATGCCTTTATTGTGAGCCAGTTCTGTCAGCCGCTGCATATCATGGATATAACCGCTGCGAAAATTAACATGGGTGAGCATCAACACGGCAACGTCTTCATTCAGCTGATTCTCCAGCTCGTCAGATGA